>NZ_SZWU01000051.1:36302-43942 GCF_005280935.1 Citrobacter sp. wls757
TGGTGTTGACCTGATTAGCGTCGCGCTATCAGGCAATTTGCATCAGTTCTTTTTCACAAACTCAGATTTCAGCTTCATTGGGCCAAAGCCATCGATTTTGCAATCGATGTTGTGGTCACCTTCAACCAAACGAATGTTTTTCACTTTGGTACCAATCTTCAGCATGGAAGAGCTACCTTTTACCTTCAGGTCTTTCACGACGGTAACGCTGTCGCCGTCAGCCAGCAGGTTGCCGTTGGCATCTTTAACGATCAGTTCGTCGCTGTCCTGCGCCGGTTCAGCATCGTTCCATTCGTGAGCGCATTCCGGGCAGATGAACATGCCGTTATCTTCGTAAGTGTATTCGGAGTTGCATTGCGGGCAGTGTGGTAATGACATGTGGATTTCCTCAAAAGTCAGCAGGGGCAAATGCGCCCAAAAAATGGCAGATTGCCGAAAAAGGCCGCAATTATACATAAAATCCCTGCATTTGTCGGGACTACTGCGCGATTACGCAAAATGATCTGCTGTAAAGACCCTCTGCTTTCACCTCAATGAAAGTATGGCGGAATATTTTTTAAGGGAAATTGCTACGCTTAGATATTTAAGATAAGGTGAGGCGAAATATCTGATATTCATAGGTAACATTGCTTAGAGATGCCTAAGTCATTGTGATTGAATATCATTGAACCCCTTAAATTTAGTAGGGGGATTCCGCTGGCATTTTTTAAAACTGAACTACGCTGTCTATCTTTCTTACTTATTTTCATAAGTGAGAGGCATCAGGCCAGCGGTTATACACCAAATTTATTTTAATAATATCAATTGGTTGTTTTGATTTTAATTATTTCTATACGTAATTATAAAAGCCAAAAAATCTATAAATAAAACGATTGGGCTAAATAAAAGCAATGCCATTTGCGTTAAGGAAAAATTTTCCATGCACACACAGACAATATATGAATTAAGTCAGGAAGCGGAACGCTTGCTGATGCTCTCGCTTGAACATCTCAGGCAATTGCAAAAATTGCCCGTGACCTCGTTGGATGATGTCGCGCTAAAACAAGGAGAGCATAGCAGTCAGGTTGTTCAGCCCCTGCATTTCAGCGCGCGTGGCATGGATGTCCAGCAAGCAACGCTCAATAATGAGCTGCGCAAGATTACGCGTCTGGAAATGGTGCTGGCGATTGTTGGCACGATGAAAGCGGGAAAATCGACGACGATTAACGCGATTGTGGGGACAGAGGTGTTACCTAATCGTAATCGCCCCATGACGGCGTTACCAACGCTAATACGCCATACGCCGGGGCAGAAAGAGCCGGTGCTGCATTTTTCACATGTCGCGCCGATCGATGCCTTAATGAAGGTTTTGCAGCAGCGCGTGCGCGAGTGCGATCGCCTGCGTCTTACGCAGACCCTGGAAATTGACAAGGATATGAATGTCCTGCTGCAACATATTGAAAATGGTGTGGCATTTGAACGGTATTATCTTGGCGCACAGCCTATTTTCCATTGCCTTAAAAGCCTGAACGACCTGGTGCGCCTGTCAAAAGCATTGGACGTTGATTTTCCTTTTGCCGCCTATGCCGCGATTGAGCATATTCCGGTTATTGAAGTTGAGTTTGTCCATTTGGCCGGACAGGCAAGCTACCCAGGGCAATTAACGCTGCTGGATACGCCGGGGCCGAACGAGGCAGGACAACCGCACTTACAAAAAATGCTCAATGAACAGCTGGTGCGGGCCTCTGCGGTGCTGGCGGTGTTGGATTACACCCAACTGAAATCGATTTCCGATGAGGAAGTGCGTCAGGCGATTATGGCGGTCGGCAAGTCAGTACCGCTGTATGCGCTGGTGAACAAGTTCGATCAGAAAGACCGCAACAGTGATGATGAAGAACAGGTGCGGGCGTTGATTTCCGGCACGTTGATGCAAGGCGGAATCGCCCCTGAAAGAATTTATCCGGTCTCCTCAATGTGGGGCTATCTGGCGAACAGGGCGCGTCATGAGCTGACGACGCGCGGGCGACTGCCGGATCATCAGGAGCAACGTTGGGTGCAGGATTTTGCCGAAGCGGCGCTTGGCAGACGCTGGCGCACCACCGATCTTGACGATACAGAACACATCCGCCATGCCGCCGACCTGTTGTGGGAAGACTCGCTGTTTGAACAGCCAATTCAGAAAGTGATCCACGCCGCTTATGCTAATGCTTCGTTGTATGCGCTTCGCTCAGCGTCACATAAGTTATTGAACTATGCACAAAGCGTGCACGAATATCTGGAATTTCGCGCCCACGGGTTAACGGTCGCCTATGACAAACTGCGGCTGAACATCACGCATATTGAAGAGGATATGCAGCAGTTAGAAGTGAGCCAGGGGCGGGTGAGCGATGAAGTCAGCCATGAAGTAGAACTGGCGCTGGAGGCTGCCGCTGCCTATCTCAGTGAGCAACAGACTGAGATTCTTTGCGGTATCAACACGTTCTTTGTCAAAGAAAACGTCCTGATGATGTCACAACACGGTCTGGTGAATGCTGTGAATACGGCAGAAATGGCCGGAGAGATGTTGGTGCTGCATGATGAAGGGCAGGCGAAAATTGTGTTAGATAAAATTCGCTCGTCCTGTGAGGGGGTATTGCTGGCGGCGCAGGAAAGCATCAGCCGGGACTTAGCCCTGCGTTTTGAACAGCTTGAGTCGACGCTCTCCCGGGCGCTAAATGACGCGATGCGGCCAATTGAGCAAAGGGTGAAAGAGGAGCTAAACCACGCCGGTTTTCGTGCGCGGATCCGTTTTCCAGCGTTCCATACGGCGATGTTTAATTTCAATACCCGCCAATTGTTTAACGAGGCCATTGAGCAGGATATTCCGGCAGAAAATGCGCCGTCTACTGGCGGTGTGGTGCGTGACACTTTCTCTCGTTGGCTAAATCAACCCAACTGGGGATGGAATGATTACGTCGAAACAAAAACGCGTTATCTCATTGATATGGGCGCATTGCATAAAAACCTTGTGCAGTACGTCTCCCAGTTTTGCCAACAAATTCGTAAAGCTTTAGCTGCTCAGGTCGATATCTCCGTTACGGCTGGCATGGCCACATTTTTTGCTGATTTCTCTCTGTGCCTGGCGCAATTGCAGGCGAGTCTGAGTGAGAGCCTGACGCTACGCCAACAAAATGAATCGGCGGTGAATGCAATGAATGAGCAATTGCAGCAGCGCATTACGATTGCTGCATGGCTTTATGAAGATTCCCGATTGCTGCGTGACGATATCAATACCCTTTTTGCAACCGAGCACACATGACTAACGTTTTACTGGAAGGCCCCGGGAGGACGCTGGAGTGTGTCTACCCGAAGTTTATGGTCGATCTGGTTCAGGGAGATGAAACCAAACGTTCCGGCGGTTTTCTGCAACAGCAGAAGCGGCTGCGTGCGCGTCTGACGCAGGAAGTGTTATCCCAGACGCAACTGCGTGCGTGGGTGATGGCGGGAGTGTCCAGCGAACATCTGGTGATGCGCCTTAAGCTGGTGGAGAAGCTGGCAGGCATGATTGACCCGGGTCATCTGGCGCTGGTACGGATCGCCGAAGGGCTGATGTTTTTGCAACAAACAGAACACCCGCGTGGGCTTTCAACCCCCGGTCTTTTACAGCAAATAAATTCACTGACTGACTGGTTTACCCAACGCGCGGCGTATAAAGAGAAGGCGCTGACCCAGCGCGGCCTCACGGTTCAGGCGGGCGAGCATAGCGAACAAATTTTTACCCGCTGGCGGGCTGGCGCGTATGACGGCTGGTCGTTACCAGGACGCTGTTTTGTCGCGCTGGAGGAGCTACGTTGGGGGGCTTTTGGTGATGCCTGCCGGTTAGCGAATGCCGATGTGGTGTTAATGCTAAAAGATAACCTGCGAACCATGGCGGCTCAGGCATTGGCGGACAGCGTGAATGCAGCGCCCGCTACGCGTCATTACTATCATCATTGGCTCAGCACGCCAGCTGTCGGCGGATCGGGCGAGTATAACGATATGCTGAGCTGGCTGGGGAGCTGGTGCGATGCGCAACGTCATCCGGTAAGCTGGTCGGTGACGCAGCGTTGGCAAAATGTGGCGCTGGGAATGCCGCGATTGTGTTCGGCAAAGCGGCTGGTCGATGCGATGGTTGAGGAGATTTTTGCACCGACCCTGCTCGTCAATTGAGCAGGGCTGGTGAGTAGGATAAAGGCAGGTTTAGTGGTGCAGAGAGTCTGCCGGGGTGGTCACCGCTTCGTTGGCGACCAGGTTTTTATTAAAACGTTTGGCGTACAGCGCGGTGATAATCGGCACCAGAATGGCGGTGACAATTACGCTGGCGGCAACCAGCGCCGTAGCGGATGCGGCAACCGGTTCGAACGCCGGGTTAATCTGGGCGATAATCACCGGGTTTGCTACCGCAGCACCTGCTGCTGAAGAGGCTGCGACGCCTGCCGTACCGTTCCCGCCACCAATAACACGGTCAGCAATAATCAGCGGGATACCGGTGATGACGATAACCGCGACACCCAGCAGGATACCCAGCAGACCGGTATCAACGATCACGCTCAGGTTAATAGTGTTACCCAACGCGAAGCCGAAGAACGGGATCAGCACCGGTGTGGCTTTGCTGAAGAAAGAACGCAGGTCGTGATCCAGGTTGCCCAACGTAAAGCCAATCAGGAATGGTAATACCGCGCCGATGAAATGGTGTGGCTCGAAGGAGGCCAGACCCGCGGAGCCGAGGATCACCATGGTCATTAACGGACCGGATTCCAGAGACATCAACACAAATGCGCCGGACTCTTCTTTGGTGCCGTACTGGTTCATCAGACTGGCGTACAAACCACCGTTGGTCATGTCCATTGCGGAGACAATTGCCAAAACTGAGAGGCCTGCAAAGAACCCAGTTTGAATACCGGTATCAGGAATAAATGAAGCAGCAATCATTGCCACTACCCAAGCCACGGCTATTTTGGTTATTACCAGCGTACCGGACTTGCGTAATACCGTACCGGTTGCCCGCAAATCAATAGATGCGCCGATACAAAAAAACCACACTGCCAGAATCGGTACCGTTCCGCTGATCATTCCTTTGGTAAACGAACCGAAATACGCACCGGTATCCGGAGCTAACGTATTTAACACTGCGCCTAATAACAGAGGAATCAACATCATTCCGCCGGGGATGCGTTCAATCGTGGCTTTAATTTTCATAAACGTCCTCATGTCTTGTCGCTGCTAAAACTTGCGCAAGAGGGTAAAAATTAATAAATTCAAATGGTTACTGGTGTTTCTTAACAAAGAAAATCGCTATCTCTTTGTTTTATAAAATCTAACGCGGCATACGTTGAGCGTGTTGCTGCTCCCAGGGATATTGCGTCTGGAATTAGTTTGCATTCACAGGAACATTGATTCAATCAAAATAAAACGATGTTTTAGTTATCTTCATCACATATTCCGTGCAAAAGTTCCCGGTCGCTCTGATTATTAAAAAAGCTGTGATCTTTTTGTGAAAGGATTAGGTGGTTTTTTTGCTAGCAGAATAATAGTGACCGCTGTGATTGTTGGTGCAATAAAGCGATTTATTCTTGTATTTAATTGTCATTAAATCGCAAGCATTACATGTAAAAAAGCTGACTAAGAATGACCTAATTTACGCATGTTGACGAAATGAAAAACTATATGTGAAGTTGATCACAAATTTAAACGCTGTTAGGGTAAAGAGGTCATTAACCGCCCAATCAGGCGTCAACAGGTTCGGTTGTACTGTGCGTTTCTCGTCAGTGTAAGTAAACCTGCTACGCTTGTTACAGGGAATGCGCCTGTGCATTCCCCGCTCGGTGATGACCCTGACGCATGGGCGTTAGGGGACTCGAACTGGAGCGTGACAGGGCTAAGTCTATGAGGACGAGTATGCTAAAAAGGAAAAAAATAAAACCGATAACGCTGCGCGACGTTACCATCATTGATGACGGTAAATTGCGGAAAGCCATTACCGCAGCGTCGTTAGGTAATGCGATGGAGTGGTTCGATTTTGGTGTTTATGGATTTGTTGCTTACGCATTAGGTAAAGTGTTCTTCCCGGGGGCTGACCCCAGCGTGCAGATGGTTGCTGCACTCGCCACCTTCTCTGTTCCCTTTCTGATTCGACCGCTTGGCGGATTGTTCTTCGGTATGCTCGGCGATAAATACGGTCGTCAGAAGATACTCGCTATCACCATCGTGATTATGTCGATCAGTACCTTCTGTATCGGTCTTATTCCCTCGTATGCCTCAATTGGTATCTGGGCACCGATTCTGCTGCTGCTGTGTAAGATGGCGCAGGGGTTCTCGGTCGGCGGAGAGTATACCGGGGCATCGATTTTTGTCGCAGAGTACTCGCCAGACCGTAAGCGCGGATTTATGGGCAGTTGGCTGGACTTCGGCTCGATTGCCGGGTTTGTGCTGGGCGCGGGCGTGGTGGTCCTGATCTCAACTATCGTCGGCGAGGATAACTTCCTTGAGTGGGGCTGGCGTATTCCGTTCTTCCTGGCGCTACCGTTAGGGCTGATTGGTCTGTACCTGCGCCATGCGCTGGAAGAGACGCCGGCGTTCCAGCAGCACGTGGATAAACTGGAGCAGGGCGATCGTCAGGGTCTGCAGGAAGGTCCTAAGGTCTCGTTTAAAGAGATTGCAACTAAGCACTGGCGCAGCCTGTTAGCATGTGTTGGTCTGGTGATTGCCACCAACGTCACCTACTACATGCTGCTCACCTATATGCCGAGCTATCTGTCGCATAACCTGCATTACTCTGAAGACCACGGCGTGTTGATTATTATCGCCATCATGATTGGTATGCTGTTTGTGCAGCCGATTATGGGGTTGCTCAGCGACCGTTTCGGGCGTCGTCCGTTTGTGATCATGGGCAGTATTGCGCTGTTTGTGCTGGCGATTCCGGCATTTATTCTGATTAACAGTAATGTTATCGGCCTGATTTTCGCCGGGTTGCTGATGTTGGCGGTGATCCTCAACTGCTTTACCGGGGTGATGGCGTCAACGTTACCGGCGATGTTCCCGACGCATATTCGCTACAGTGCGCTGGCCGCCGCGTTTAATATCTCGGTATTAATCGCCGGTCTGACTCCGACATTGGCCGCATGGCTGGTGGAAAGCTCGCAGAATCTGATGATGCCTGCTTATTATCTGATGGTGATTGCGGTAGTAGGTTTGATTACCGGCGTGACCATGAAAGAGACGGCTAATCAGCCGCTGAAAGGCGCGACACCTGCTGCTTCGGATATTCAGGAAGCGAAAGAGATCCTCGGCGAACACTACGATAACATTGAACAGAAAATCGAAGATATCGATCAGGAAATTGCTGAGCTACAGGTTAAGCGCACGCGTCTGGTGCAGCAGCATCCGCGTATTGAAGAGTAACGGTGTTATTGCCTGATGGCACTACGTTTATCAGGCCTACGGGCAGCGTTGTACTTTCGTAGGCCGGATAAGGCGCTAGCCGCCATCCGGCGCATGGCCTGGGTATTCGTGTTATTGCCTGATGGCACTACGTTTATCAGGCCTACGGGCAGCATTGTACTCAGTAGGCCGGATAAGGCGTTAGCCGCCATCCGGAGCATGGCCAGGACATTCGTGTTATTGCCTGATGGCACTACGTTTAT
>NZ_SZWU01000052.1:0-9461 GCF_005280935.1 Citrobacter sp. wls757
GCCTGAGGCGCGGGGGTGAAACCGTTAGTGGCGGAACGACGAATGATGTCTTGCGATTGATAAGCCATAGGTCGTCTCCGTTACACCTTTTCCACGTTCACGAGGAAGGACTTAAATTCCGGCGTCTGCGTGTTCGCATCACCGACGAATGGCGTTAACGTGTTAGCGATAAAGCCTTTTTTCGCCACACCTTCGTAGCCCCAGTGAATCGGAATACCGATTGTGTCGATATCCTTACCGTTAGCCTTCAGCGTGCGAATACGTTTGGTCACCACCGCCTTGGCCTTAATGTAGCCGCGATTAGAGGAGACTTTGACGGTATCGCCGTGGGAGATACCGAGCTTATTCGCCAGCTTCTCGCCAATTTCCACAAACTGTTCCGGCTGAGCGATGGCATTCAGCAGCGCATGCTTGGTCCAGTAGTGGAAGTGCTCGGTCAGACGGTAGGTTGTACCGACGTACGGGAACTTATCTGCTTTACCCAGTGCTTCTTCGTCACCTTTAAAGATGCGCGCGGCAGGGTTAGAGATAACGTTCGGGTGCAGCGGGTTAGTCCCCAGCGGTGTTTCAAACGGCTCGTAGTGTTCCGGGAACGGACCTTCCGCCATCTTATCGATAGCAAACAGGCGTCCCATCCCTTCCGGCTGCATGATGAACGGCCCTACGTTGCTGCCAGGTGCGGCAGCACTGTAGTCCGGAATATCCATCCCGCTCCACTTCGCCCCATCCCATTTCAGGATCTGACGTTTTGGATCCCACGGATTCCCCAGCGGATCAGCGGAGGCGCGGTTATACAGAATGCGTCGGTTAAGCGGCCATGCCCAGGCCCAGCCCAGCGTATTACCAAGGCCTGACGGGTCGGCGTTATCGCGACGTGCCATCTGGTTGCCTTCCGGCGTCCAGCTACCGGCAAAAATCCAGCAGCCGCTGGAGGTCGTGCCATCGTCACGTAGTTGGGCGAACGAGCTAAGCTGTTGGCCTTTCTTGACGATAACCGCACCGGTTGCCGGGTCGGTAATGTCGGCCAGCGCTTTACCGTTGCTCTCCATCGCCACTTCTTCCGAAGCCGGTTCGTGCGGGGTGGAGTAGTTCCAGGTCATGCTCAGCACCTGTTCCGGGTTCGCGCCACCTTGCTCGGCATACATCTTGCGCAGGCGCAGGAAGATACCGGCGAGGATTTCGCCATCGGTAACGGCAATCCCCGGGGCATCAGCGCCTTTCCAGTGCCACTGCAGCCAGCGACCGGAGTTAACGATAGAACCGTTCTCTTCAGCGAAGCAGGTGGACGGCAGACGGAATACTTCGGTCTGGATTTTCGACGGATCAACATCGTTCGACTCACCGTGGTTCTGCCAGAAGGTGGAAGTCTCAGTGTTGAGTGGGTCGATAGTGACCAGGAACTTCAGTTTGGACAGTGAAGCCACAACTTTGTTTTTGTTCGGGAATGACGCGACCGGGTTAAAGCCCTGGCAGATATAGCCATTCACTTTGCCCTGATTCATCATCTCGAAGTACTGCAGGACGTCGTACCCTTTATCCCACTTCGGCAGCCAGTCGAAGCCCCAGCTGTTTTCCGCTGTCGCTTTATCGCCAAAGAAGGCTTTCATCATCGAAACGAAGAATTTCGGGTAGTTGCCCCAGTAGTTCACCTGACCTTCCAGCAACGGTTTTGGCGTGTTGGCGGCAAGGTAGGTTTGCAGGTCAGTCTGTTTCTCGCTTGGCAGCGTCATATAGCCTGGCAGGCTTTGTGACAGCAGGCCTAAGTCGGTCAGGCCCTGAATGTTGGAGTGACCGCGCAGGGCGTTAACACCGCCGCCTGCCATCCCCATGTTGCCAAGCAGCAACTGGATCATCGCCATGGTACGGATGTTCTGTGCACCCACGGAGTGTTGCGTCCAGCCCAGGGCGTACAGGAACGACGCGGTTTTATCTTTGGCACTGGTTTCTGCGATGTACTCACAGACCTTCAGGAAGTCGGCCTTTGGCGTACCGCAGATGTTTTCTACGACGTCCGGCGTGTAGCGGGAGACGTGCTGTTTCAGCAGGTTCCATACGCAGCGCGGATGTTGCAGGGTGACATCGCGTTTGGCGAAGCCTTTTTCATCCAGCTCGTAGTTCCAACTGGTTTTGTCATACTTGCGTTTGTCCGCGTCGTAGCCGGTGAACAGGCCATCTTCGAAACCGTAATCCTCACGCACGATCAGGCTGGCGTTGGTATAGGCCTCAGTATATTCGCGGTTGAATTTTTCGTTGTTCAGCAGGTACAGCAAAACGCCTGACAGGAAAGCAATGTCAGTACCGGAACGAATCGGCGCATAGAAATCAGCCACCGCAGCGGTTCGCGTAAAGCGTGGATCGATAACAATCAGCTTCGCGCCGTTGTGGATTTTGGCTTCCATCGCCCAGCGGAATCCGACCGGGTGAGCTTCAGCGGCGTTACCGCCCATCACCACGACGAGGTTGGCGTTTTTAATGTCGACCCAGTGGTTGGTCATCGCACCGCGACCAAATGTTGGAGCAAGACTTGCTACCGTTGGTCCGTGTCAGACGCGTGCCTGGTTGTCGACCGCGAGCATACCGAGCGCGCGGGAGAATTTTTGCGTTAAATAGCCGGTTTCGTTACTGGAAGCGGAAGCACACAGCATTCCGGTGGAAAGCCAGCGGTTAACGGTTACGCCTTCAGCGTTTTGTGCAACGTAGTTAGCGTCGCGGTCTTCTTTCATCAGCTTAGCGATGCGGTCAAATGCCTCATCCCAGCTAATCTGTTGCCACTTATCTGAGCCTGGTGCGCGATATTCCGGGAATTTCAGGCGGCTTTCGGAGTGGATGAAGTCCACAAGTCCTGCCCCTTTCGGGCACAGCGCGCCACGGTTCACCGGGTGATCCGGGTCCCCTTCGATATGGAAGATGGATGCTTTGGCGTTTTTTGCGCCGTCACCGAGGCTGTACATTAACAGTCCACAGCCAACGGAACAGTAAGTGCAGGTGTTACGGGTTTCGCGGGTGCGCAGCAGTTTATATTGCCGTGTTTCCGCGAGCGCTACGCCGGGTGCAAAGCCCAGTGCCGCTGCCGTGGTGCCTGCCATACCGCCAGCGCAGATCTTAAAGAACTGCCTTCTGCTGACCTGCATGGTTCGCTCCTTGTTTCGACATTGTCACGTTCCCTTCGCTTTTCTGTAACGCGAACGCGAGGGAAGTGGTTGTTATTTTTCTTTGCGGACGGGACCGCAAAGGTCCAGAATTGGGTGAATTTCCCTCCGTCCAGGAGGGATTTGTAAAGAATACCACAATGTTGGTATGCGTGTTCCAATATGGTTAAAAGAAAGTGAATAAGATTATTCAAGAAAACATCAAGAATGTGACATCTTCGACAGGATCGCGCCAGTTGACCCTCTGGAAGCGCGAGGATTTGCAACATCCTCAGCCTGATGAGGTAGCTGAAGAAGTGCCTGTTGCGCTGGTATACAACGGGATTTCGCACGTGGTGATGATGGCATCACCGAAAGATCTTGAGCACTTCGCGGTGGGTTTTTCACTTTCTGAAGGCATTATTGAGTCCCCGCAGGATATCTACGGAATGGACGTAGTGCCTTCCTGCAACGGATTGGAAGTGCAGGTTGAACTGTCCAGCCGTCGCTTTATGGGGCTGAAGGAGCGTCGTCGCGCGCTGGCCGGTCGCACCGGTTGCGGCGTTTGTGGCGTGGAGCAGCTCAATGACATTGGCAAGCCGGTCCAGCCGCTGCCGTTTACCCAGACATTCGATCTGGCGAATCTTGATAACGCTTTACGACATCTCAACGATTTTCAACCCGTGGGGCAACTGACAGGCTGCACGCACGCGGCTGCCTGGATACAGCCGTCAGGTCATCTGGCGGGCGGGCATGAAGATGTTGGACGTCATGTTGCGTTGGATAAACTGCTGGGACGACGTGCAATCGAAGGGGAAACCTGGCAACAGGGCGCGGTATTAGTCTCCAGCCGCGCCAGTTATGAGATGGTGCAGAAGTCGGCGATGTGCGGTGTGGAGGTCCTGTTTGCTGTTTCTGCGGCGACAACGCTCGCCGTGGAAGTTGCCGAACGTTGTAACCTGACGCTGGTGGGTTTTTGCAAACCGGGCAGGGCGACGATCTATACGCATCCGCAACGTCTGGTCGCGCAGTGACGCCACCAGGCGGCCAGAATACTGCCGGAAAATGCCAGTTCCATGATTACGGCAACTGGCGAGCCAACAATCACATTGTTCAGCAGCCAACACAGGCTGCCACACAAGGTGTATCCCCGTAATTTTCCGCTGCGTTTTTGAAATGACGCAAAGGTCATCAGCAGGCTTCCCATCAGCGGCAAAATACTCGACAGATTTTGCCAAAGATAAATGCTACACAGCAGCGACCCCAGCATAAATCCCCACATCACCAAGCGGTGAAAGGTGACGATGGCTGTCGCGTAGCGGCATGCGGCAATGATCATTAACCCAGCCGCAGCGTGTTGATCCAAAAGATAGAAATGGATAGCTAACAGAGACGTAGAACTGGTGAGCAGCGTTAAAGTGATAGCCCGGCGTTGAAAATGAAAAGCGGAAATATCCAGTAAGAAGCTGATGCCAGCCAGCATCTGAGAAAGAAGAAATGCGTTCATTGTGGTCGCCATCTATTAAAGAGTGACGGGACAATAATCGACGCATCACCGTAAGGCGTTAACCTTTGTTAAGACGCTGGCGAATACGGGACAGGCTAACGGGGGTAATGCCGATATAGCTGGCAAGATCGCGCTGGGTGAGCTGTGACTCCCAGTCCGGGAAGTGTGTTTGTACGTACTGATAGCGTTGCTCTGGGGTATTGAGCAGCAGCATTTGCTCTTTTTTCTCTTTGTAGATCAATTGCTGGACCAGTAGCTGAGTCTTAATATCCTGATTTTCCGGTGCATCCAGCAAAGCCAAGGGGATTTCAGTGGTTTCTCCAGCGGCGATCATTTGCAGGCTGTAATCGGCAGGTGTGTTAGTTAGCCAGTTCAGGTACAGAAAGCAGTATTCCCCGGCAAAGTAGAACTCTTTAACCCTTTCAACACCGTTGTCCGCGTGATAAACCGCACGAGCCACACCATGATGTAAAAGATAAAGTTTACTTTGTGGTTCACCCTGACGAAGTAACCAACTACCCGCCGGTTGCGTTTTTCTACGGCTGCCTGCGAGGCATCGTGGTTCCTGATTACGCGACATCTTATCTCTCAAATAATTTGAATAAGACTGGCAAATCCTTCCGCTTTAAGTTGTTCGAGTATCAGCCTATTATTTATCACATCAAGGCACGGTGCCTTACTCAAACAACTAAGTTAAAGGGTTTATATTATGAAAAGCATCAAAACTTTTGTCGCAGTTATCGCTCTGGCTACTTCTTTTGGTTCTTTCGCTGCTCAGACAGTGACCGCAACCGGTTCTACGCTGGAAAGCGCTGAAGCAAAAATCGCCGCTCAGGCTGAACGTGCGGGCGCCAGCGATTACAAAATCACTCAGGCATACACCGGTAACCGCGTGCACATGACCGCCGAACTGCTGAAATAAGATACCTTAGTACTGTCGAAAGAGCGCCCTTGAGGCGCTTTTTTAGTGTCTTTAACAGGCCGACAAACTATATGTAATTTTTTGATATTGTGAATGTTGATGCCGGACGAGGCATTAGTCGCCCGGCAATATGTGAGCACAATAGCTAAAACAGGTTTGTCATTACGCTCTGTCCTTATTGCGTTTAATCAAAGTAATAACGAATGCCCAAGCGGAATCGCACCTGATCGTCATGATTCTGGTCTTGATCCAGCCAGGCAACTTCAGCATAAGGAAGCCAGTGTTTATCGACGCGGTAACGCGCCACAATGCTTGGTTCCCAGTGAGTTTTCTGCCCGTTAGAGGCATTGAAGTCGTTGGTGTTCACAAAGAATTCCGGGTTGAGTTGGAGCCATAGTTTATCCGTTGCCTGGTAATTAAGGTACAAGTCGAACTGATGGCTGTCGTTATAATCCATATAGCCATTGTAATCGCGTTCTTTATGGGTCATATGATTGTAACGGTAGCGGCTGCTAAAACTTAATGTCTTACTGATTTTATAATCGAGACTGATATAAGGTGCCAGTTTCGTCCCGTTACTATCAATATCAGTTAATCCTCCAGGCGTCAGCGTCCATTTTTCATTAAGCGGAATAGGGTACCAACCTTCAAATTCCTGAAAAGAGCTTTTCATTTGATTAAAGTCTTGCCCGAGGTCATACATGGCGGAAGCAAGAACTCCTGCGCCGTTATCAAATATATGGCCAAGACCAATTTTATACTGATTTTTCTCAGAGGCCGTAGTGTGTGCATAGCGGTTATCAACCCAGGTAGCTGCGGAAAATGCATTCAGCGAAAAGCAGGATAGCGGTATGCCGATCACAAGTATGTGTAATTTTTTCATTTTTATTCCTGTAGGATTTGTTGAATACTTAATGCCATCTTTTCTGTAAAAAGATAAAAGGCATAGATTATTTGCAAATCCCATGCCATCAAATAAAATCTATAAATTACATATGGTTATGGTTTTTGTTGAAAAATAGTATCGACACTAATGGCTGCAATGGCCTTTTTCATCCATTTGTGTCGAGAAAAATAAATGCCAACTGATTTTTTTATAAATTTATTCATTGGGGTTAGGGGTTAAAGGTTTTATTAATATAAACAGGTTCTGTGTATGGGATAATAAATTAAGGAGAAAATTATCATAGGGAATGTAAAAAAGATCCCTTTAGTAAAAGGGATCCGGATGAAAGTTTAAATAATTCCCACGCCCGCTGCCGCAAAGCCAAAAACAATTAGCATAATAAGCACTTTGTTAGGGCTGACCTTTTTATTCAGTAACTTCAGGCAGCCCAGTACCAGCAGCAGTGGAATTAATCCGACGCAGATCTTGTCGAGGATCTCTTGCAATACAAACGGCTGCCCGGCGATGGTGGTTTTAAAGGTGGTGGTAAATTTCACCATGCTGGCGCTCATCGCGCCCACCATCATCAAGCCCATCATTGCTGAGGCTTTAGTGATGCAGGAAAGCAAGCCGGACTGTGTCGCTTCGGCGATGTACTTCGAACCCAGTCGATAGCCCATTACCCCACCGTAGTAGCGCAGCAGTAAACTTGGGATGTTGTAAATCAGCAGGAACAGCAGCGGCCCCAGCGGGTTCCCCTGTGATGCCAGGCCGATAGCAATCCCCGTCGCGATAATGCGCAAGACGCCATAGAAGAAGGAGTCGCCGACGCCCGCGAACGGTCCCATTAAGGCCACTTTGATACCGTTAATACTGGAGGTATCAAAATTCGGGTTGGCGGCGTTCTCTTTTTCCATCGACAGCGTCAGGCCCATAATGAACGGCGCCAGATGCTGGTTGGTATTGAAGAACTGGCTGTTGCGTTTGAGCGACTCAACGTAGCCGTGCGGGTTGCCGGTATAGATCTTCTTGAGCAGGGGCGCCAGGATCCAGCCGTAGCTCAGCCCCTCCATACGGGTGAAGTTCATGGACCCCAGCAGTTGGAACTGGCGGAAAAACAGCTGGCGGAACATTTTCTTTTCGCCCTTGCTGTCATCGCATGTGCTTACCGCACTGTTGTAGATATCAGTCATTGAAGAACCCATCCTTATCGTCAACTGACGCACTCGCGGCAGTGGTGGCTTGTTTATTGGCTTTCAACTGGTTGAATTCGTTGAAGCAGAGATAAACGGCAACGGAAGCGGCAATAATTGCGATGCCCATAATTGGCAGTTGCAGATAGGCTGCCATGGCGAAGCCGATAAAGAAGAAGGCCGCGATATTCCGGTTCCATAGCGCCTTGAGCAAAATGGCAAAACCCAGAGCCGGAAGAATGCCGCCTACCGCCGTCATACCGCGCATCACGGTGTCCGGAATGCTCTCCACCAGGCTGCGGATCACATCGGTGCCGAAGAGAATGCCGAAGAACGCCAGCACGGCGAACGGCACACCGTAGAACATTGTCATTCCGAGCGTGATACCGAGCGCGGCGCGGTCGCGCCCCTGTTCAAGCAAGGCGTCGTACTTCTCAACCAGCGCGGTATAAACCAGCTTCAGAACCTGATAAACAAAGACCGCCAGCAGGCTGATAGGCAGCGCTAATGCCACCGCAACGGCGGGTTCAGCGTGGGTGAGAATGGTAAACGCGGTAGCCAGAACTGAACCCACCGCCAGGTCGGCAGGCACCGAGCCGCCGATGGTGATGGTGCCAAGAAAAATCAGTTCAAGCGTGGCGCCGATCATAATTCCCTGCTGAAAATCTCCCAGCACGAATCCGACCATCGCGCCGCAGATTAGCGGGCGTTCAATCAGCGGCTGGCCGAGCGTATGGTCAGCGAACTTGGCGATATACATCACCAGTGCGACAAGTAATGCAGACGTTAACATAACGACCCTCGCTTAGCTGACAGCATTATCCAGCATCTCAATCAGGTTTTTCACCGGATGAGATGGCAGAACCTGGTATTCCACCTTCACGCCGCGCGTGGCGATGGCATGAAAATCAGCGATATCTTCCGGTGTCACGTAGACGGTATCGCTAATGCGCTTTTTCGCTGCCAGATTGTCGGTAATGCGCCCAAAATTAGCGACGTTCAGGGTTTTTATGCCTTCAACCTGTTCGGCCAGACGACGCGCGTCGGCGGCATTGTTGACGATCACCATAATTTTCATCGCCTCGGAACGCGGGTCGTTGAGGATATCGCCTGCGTCTTTAACCGCCATAATGGCGCACTTCGCGGTATCAGGGGCCGCCATGCGCAGCGACATTTTTTGTACTTCGTTATTCACGATCTGATCGTTGGCGACCAGAATACGGTTCACGCCGAGATGTTTGGTCCAGACTACGGCAACCTGACCGTGGATCAGGCGATCGTCAATTCGTACTAAAGAAATCATGTGTAGCTCCAGTTAGCAAAAGTAGGGGGTCCAGACTCGGGAAAGGCGAACCAGGGCTTCGAAATAGAAATAATCGCCCCAGAGGTTAGGTTCGTTAATGCCCATGTTGCGGCCAAAGTTATAAACGCCTTCACGCAGCAGGCCGTCCTGCGTGTGGGCAAAATAGCGCTCGCGCAAATTGCGCATCATCAGTTCGATGGCATTACCGTAAGCGGGGCGTAGCGGGTCGGTTAACGGCAGCCGAGTGAGCAGCTCCGTTAGGCCGCAGGCGGCAACGACGGCGGCGGAAGTATCTCGTGGCGCGTTATCCTGCGACGTGAAGATCAGATCCCAATAGCAGATGAAATCTTCCGGCAGACGATTGAGAAAATAGTGCGCCAGCTTACGCGCTAGCTCTGGCTGAGTAGTATCACCGGTGTGGCGGAAGCACAGCGCAAAGCCATAAATACCCCACGCCTGACCGCGTGCCCAGCACGAGCTGTCGCTAAAGCCCTGATGAGTATCGCCGCGTAGCGGCTGGCC
>NZ_SZWU01000052.1:9515-14439 GCF_005280935.1 Citrobacter sp. wls757
GAAAGCTGGAAGCATCTTCACGGACCAGATAACGCGCAGCTTGCGCCAGGTGGCGTGTCGCGGCTTCACGCCACGCTGCGTTGCCCGTCTCATTAGCGGCCCAGAACAGCAGCGGCACGTTGAGATTGCAGTCGATGATCATGCGCCCCTGGCGCGCCGGTTCGTTAAGATCACCCCAGGCCTGAATCACGCCAGCCGTTTCATTAAAGCGGCGGTACAGCAGGTCTGCTGCGCGCAGCGCCAGGCCGCGGGCGCGAAGGTTACCGGTGAGTTTCCAGGCGTTGACGCAGGAGAGCAGATAGAGGAAGCCCAGGTCATGGGTATCGACTTTAATCTGCTTATCAAGACGCTCTTCAAAACTGTCGAGCAGGCCTTCCGCCACCTCGCGGTATTTATCATCGCCAGTTACTTCCCAGGCCAGCCACAGCATGCCGGTCCAGAATCCTTCGGTCCAGTCGACCTTCTCGACCGACGGGTAGCAGCCATCAGTCGCGCTTGCCGCCGGAAAAGTCGTGGCAAAGCGCGGCAGCATGGCATCAACCTTGGCGAGCACCTCGTGGAGAGCTTCGTTCAGCCAGCGTGAGTCTAAGCCCGGCTGCGGCGTAAGGTAGCGGTTATCGAGCGTTTCCAGCGCAACGGTCATGGCTGTGTCTCCGTGGCAAAAAAGTCGTCGATATCATCGTCAACGGCAGGCTGGGCGGCCTGGCGAGCGGCGAGAATTTCCGGCTGCACGTTCATGTACTGCATTGCGCCGCTGGCAGCGGCGATGGCGTCCTGAAGGCGTGATGGTGTATCTGTTTGTTCGGAGAGACAGAATTCCATCAGCATGATCAAACTGGCGCCGCTGATAACATGGACATGCGGATATTTCACCAGCATCTGTACAGCGGTGTTATTGACGCTACCACCGGGCATATCGGTAAACAGCACCAGCTCTTTTCCCCGACTGGCCGCTTGTTGGGCGATGACCTCAAAGCGCACCGCCAGTTCGGCCGTGGAGCCTATCTCGCCGCAGTAGGCGCAGATGGGCGTCACGCCGTGATCGTCGCCAACCAGCAGATTCAGCGCCGAGATAATCCCTTCTGCGTAACGTCCGTGGGTAGCGATGTACATCTCTCGCATTGCGTATTCCTTCGTTTTTTCAGTATCTGTTGAAGGTTTTGCAACTGCCGTGCCAGATTTTTAACCTCATGATTTATTGTGGAAAAGTGACAGTGTCTGCACGTATTTTTAGTGTTGAAAGCGGTAGTAAGGGGAGTGTCGAAGCGTCTGCCAGCTTGCGCTGGCAGAGCAGCTAGTTGTGCTAATCGGCCGCAATCCACGGTTCCATGATTTCATAGATCATCAGCACTTCGGTGAGAGGCAGCGTGATGTTGTACTTACGATTGAGTGCCTGGAAGAAGGTGTCATGTACGGCGACAAAAGCCTGTTGGGCCAGCGTTAGTTCTGCCTCCTCGCGGTAGCGCACGCCGTTGTTGACCATCACCCGTTCAATCATCAACGCGATATGCATAAATAAATTGATGCGCAGGTAGCTTTCAAAATGGATTTTGTAGAACGCCTCATACTGTTTAATTACGGCTTCTACTTCATCGATAATCACCACCGGGTTGAGGAAGTTGAGACGGCTGGCGACGCCTTCGACGGTAAACAGCTTCACTACTTCATCAATCATGGGTTCCAGACCGCCTTCCATCAGCAGCCCGTTGAAGTAATCGCGTTTTAGGACCAGCGTTTTTTCTTTAATCAACTGCTCTACGCTCAACAGTGGAATATAGCCAGCCTCTAGATCGGTGGTGGTGATGATCAGCCGCGTACCATTCAGCGCCGGGTCATCATGGGCGATTTTCCATTTCAGATCGTCATACTCCATCGTAATGATTTCGATCTCCTCCTGCGCCAGAAACCGCTGGACGATATCTTTGAGTTTGTGGGAGATCCCTTCCCCGGAAATACAGGAGATAATGATTTTATTCCCTGGCAAGATTCCTGCGTAGTATCGGGTTTCAACCTCATACGCCCCTTTGGCGCTCTCAATAATCGCCTCCATTGACAGCTTATCCTGAATTTTGGCCGCAATATCCAGCGCCATAGCCGTGCTGACGTTATTGATAACCAACAGTTCGCCATGCAGGTGGAGCTTAATCTCTTCGTAGATCTCTTTTAGTGACCCCATATCCACCAGAATAATCAGACTGCCCCCTTGCTTGAGGCGTGAGACGTGGGAGATCAGCAGGTCGATGATCTCCCTGGTGGAAGTCGCGTTAGCCATATCGAAGGCTTTAAAGTAGTACCCGCCGGTCAACTGATTGGCGATACCGGCAATGCTCGACGCTGTCGCGCGTCCGTGCGAAACGATAATGCCCTGAATCGGGTCGTCTTCACCGGCGAGTGAATGAAAAGCGCAGCTTAATAGCGGCAGTAAGAGAGGCAGCGGCTGGTGGGTGATGTGTTTGCTCAGCAAGGAGAGGCACTCTTCCGCCAGCAGACGCGCTTTACCGGAGACGTAGTCGGCAATCGTTTGTAGCTCAGTGACATTGACCGTTTTCTGAGGGGCATGTAGCGCATAGATGACGCAAAGCCATATCGCTTTGCGAATTTCCTGACTACAGCTGATGCCGGTCAGACTTTCCAGTTCGCTCAACGCATGAACGGTGTTCTGCCAGATGTATCCACTGTACAGCGACTCGGCGGCAACCGCGCCGCTGACCGTGGTCAGGTGCTGCTCCATTTTGCGATTCAGTAATAGCACGTTACCGCTATGACAAAAGTCACGAAAAATAACCTCATCGTGCATCGCTTTGGGTAGTAACTGACTGGGATCCAGTGCCTGATCAAGAAGATGAGTGGTAATTCTGATTATTTCGCCGTTGAACGATGGGCCGCGTAGCGTAATAACGTCGGTCTCAAGATTGTCGCTCCAGGCGCTGGCACACATCACTTTGATTTGATTTTTTAACTCGCCGATATTGCCGCGGACTGGCGAAGTCACCAGCTGATGCATGAGCTGGCTGTCAAGGTGAATATCCCGACGCAAGCTGAGTGCCTCCTGATGCAAAAAATAACTGACCTGAGCGATGCGCTCGGTGAGTGGGCGAGAAATATAGTTGGGTAGCGTCACGCGCACCGGAATTCGACGACGAAAGGTGTTGAGTAGTACCGTGTCGATATTCTCCGTGGTGGCAAAGATAAAGCGCAGCGACGCCGGATGGCGTGTGCGATTATCGCCAAGACGATAGAAATAACCTTTGTCCATAAACAGAAAAAGTTTTTCCTGGTTTTCCGCCGACAGACGATGGACCTCATCAAGGAACAGAAATCCGCCATCCGCATCATCAAAGGCTCCGCGTTTTTCGCGGTCGGCTCCGGTGAATGCGCCGCGGGTATAGCCAAAAAGCGTTGCCGAAAGCAGCTCCGGGTTGTTGGCGTAGTCGGCACAGTTCAGTTCAACGAATGGCTTATCAGCCGCGATCACACCGCGCTCGATGGCATATTGATAAATCAGTGCTGCCAGATGGCTTTTACCGACGCCGCTTTCTCCTGATAGCAAAATAGGTAAACCGTCACCGGGATAGTCAACCGCCGAACGGCACAGTGCAACGGCTTCCGTCAGACTCCCCTGCGTGCCTATCAATTGCTGAAAGGCATCGTGCTTTTTCGACACTATGTGAGATGTCTGTGCATTTTTTACACTGTTTTTCTGCACAAAGAAGCGAACCGGACGGGTATTTTCTTTATCAAGATGGCCGTCATCGCACAGCCTGTTGAGATAATGGCTAATGACGCTGCGATTAACCTGCATAAAGTCCGCACAGTCCTGAGCCGTGAAGCCAGCGGGTTTCTCTGCATAATGAGTGAGTATTTTATGGAATAACTTTTCTTTTGCCGACAGCGCCATTTTTCAATGTCCCGCATAGAGTAGAAAATAGCGTCGATTGAATTTCGACACTAAACACTATTGTTTTTATTAGACACTGAATACTGTCCACGTCATTGATCAAAAATGAAACTATGTTTTGATTAGAATGTGATAGAGATCGCCACACATTTCATGCGGTGAAAAGAGGAGTGTTGTCAACGAACTGTACTTCCCTGTACAGAGACTGGATGTTGTGAGTGGGGAAAATAAACTCGTTTGGTATTACGAAATACCCGCCATTCGCAGCAATGCGGTCACCACTGCGGCAGCGACGATCACCACGATTAGCGGCATCTTGCGCCAGGCGAGAAATACCGCAAAAGCCACGCCCAGCACGCGGGCCATGCCAGCGAAGTGTTCACCTTCGTAAAAGGTGGTCGCCAGCGCAACGGAGAACAGTAATACCGTTGCGGCGTCGGAAAGCAGCGCCTGCGAGCGTTCCGAGAACGCTAAACGGCTCCCAAGCTTCGCTCCTCCTAAACGCATTAAATATGTTCCCAGAGATAACATGGCGATACCGACGATAAACAGCGTCATGTTGCCCATTATTTTTTCCTCGTCAGTAAGCCAAACAGTGAGAGCAAAACAGGTAAACCGACCGGCGCAAAGGGGATGGCGGCAAGCGACAACCCGGCGCCGCTACAGGCGCGAATCAGCGTGGTGCGGTTTTTAAAGGCCGGGACCACTAAGGCTAATAAAATTGCAGGGAAGACGGCATCCAGACCGATGGTTTCCGGGGCGGGGAGCAGTTTGCCGACGCCCGCGCCGATCAGTGTGCCAACAGGCCAGAAAATCGCGACGCCCAGACCGCACAGCCAGAAGGCGGCTTTACGTTGTTCGGGCGTTTTTTGCGACAGGCCAAAGACTACGCTTTCGTCGTTCATGATATGACAGCCGAGGAAACTCGCAGCCCGCGAGCCCACCAGATCGCGCACCGTGACGCCAAACGGCACGTGTCGGGCGTTGACCAGTAAACCGGCAGCCGCTGCCGCCAGTGGGTTACCG
>NZ_SZWU01000052.1:14476-15076 GCF_005280935.1 Citrobacter sp. wls757
GCGACGATACCGATAAACATAAACTCGGACGCACCCGCCAGTACCGTAATCGAAAGCACAAACGGTACCCACAGCGGGAAGCCGTAGGCCATCGCCAGCGAGCCGTATGACATGCCGACTACGCCGACGGCCAGACAGACCAAAAATATTGCTTTTATCGTGTCGCCTTTGAGACTGGAAAAATAATGTTTCATACCGTTTTAGCCATATCGAACGAATTTCCATTATAATGAACGCGACCAGTTAATATTACAAGTCGAACGATTCGTTCGATATAAAGAACATGGAGTCGTGAATGACCCAGCCCATCAGTATGATCGCGAAAAGCCTTGTGCGTGAACGTCAGCGCACCGGTTTGTCATTGGCAGAGATTGCCCGTCGCGCAGGGATTGCAAAATCGACACTTTCGCAATTGGAAGCGGGCAATGGCAATCCTAGCCTGGAAACGCTCTGGTCGCTGTGTGTGGCGTTGGATATTCCCTTTGCGCGCCTGCTGGAGCCGCAGGAACAAAAAACGCAGGTGATTCGCCGCGGCGAAGGAACAAAGGTGGTGGCCGAGCAGGCCCACTATCAGGCCATTTTACTGGCCGCCTGCCCGCC
>NZ_SZWU01000052.1:15112-16457 GCF_005280935.1 Citrobacter sp. wls757
GCGCGGCGGGATATCTATCTGCTGCTGACGCAACCGGGCGCGGATCGTATTTCACAGCCGCATCCACCTGGATCGGTTGAACACATCATCGTGACGCAGGGTAAGGCGATGGTAGGATTGACGGAAGCGCCGGAGGAGTTAGGCGAGGGGGACTATATTTGTTACCCCGCCGATCGGGCGCATATTTTTAAAGCGCTGGAGCCTGACACCCAGGCGATTCTGGTTTCTGAGCAGAACTAACTGTTCTGTTGCGTTGTGCCGGATGCGGCGCGTTAGCGCCTTATCCGGCCTACAAGTCTATTGCAAATAAAACACTTCTTTTAGCTCTGCGCTAACCGGGCTGTTGTCCGGGTTTGCTGGCATTACGTCACGCATATGCTTCCACCAACGTTGGCAAACGTCGGTGCTGGCAACGGCATTCCAGCGTTCTTCGGACTCAATCTCAACGGTGGCGAACAGCAGATTGCGCGCCTGATCGAGATAAATCGCGTAGTGATGGGCGCCGTGCTCTTTCAGCACCGCTTCCAGCTCTGGCCAGATGGGATTGTGCCGACGTTGATATTCAACGTGCGCGTCGGCATTCACCTGCATCACAAAGGCCTTGCGGATCATAACGCCTCCAGATACAGCTCGCGGACCTCGTCGCGGCTGGCGGTGCGCGGGTTGCATGGCGCACACGGATCGGCCAACGCTTTATCCAGCCAGCCTTCAATATCCTCTTTCGTCACGCCAAGGGAACTAAAGCCCGCAGGAATACCAACACGCTTGCTGAGTGCACGAATCGCGTTGATGGCCTCCATACTTGCCGCTTCATCGCTCATGTCACGGGTATCGACGCCCATCGCCTGCGCCACGCGGGCAAAGCGCGTCACGGCGTTCGGACGGTTAAAGTTTTCGATTACCGGCAGCAGGATGGCGTTGCAGACGCCGTGTGGCAGATTATGGGTTGCGCCCGGCTGGTGCGCCAGCGCATGCACCAGACCCAGACCAGCGCTGTTAAATGCCATCCCCGCCAGATACTGACCAAATGCCATTTGTTCACGGGCTTCGAGGTTATGACCGTCGTCGACCGCTTTTGGTAGCCACAGGTTGATCAGGCGAATTGCTTCCAGTGCGTTAGCGTCGGTGAGCGGATGAGCACCAACGGAAACATAGGCTTCCACCGCGTGGGTCAGGGCGTCCATACCGGTTGCGGCGGTGACGGAGGCCGGGATTTCCAGCATGACGCTGGCATCATCCACGGCGATATCCGGGATGATATTCGGGTCGATGATCACCTCTTTAACCTTACGGGCAGAGTCGATAATGACCGCGTTGCTGGTCATCTCTGCTGCCGTACCGGCGG
>NZ_SZWU01000052.1:16504-17877 GCF_005280935.1 Citrobacter sp. wls757
ACCAGCGGGACGCCAGCATTTTTCACTTTACCCACGCCGGAGTAAGCGGTAGAAGGGCCAGGGTTGGCTGTCAGGATTTTCACCGCTTTGGCGGTATCGATCGGGCTACCGCCACCGAAGGCGATGATGTAGTCACATTCTGCGTTCTGATAGGCCGCAAAACCTTTCTGTACCAGCTCTTCTGTCGGGTTCGGGAATACTTCATCAAACAGGTGGTAAGACATTTGATGTTTATCCAGCGCGGCAAACAGGCTATCCAGCAGGCCCAGTTTTACCAGTTGACCATCGGTGACGATCAGCGCTTTGCCCCATTGTTTATTCGCCACGAGATTCACCATATCGGCAATCGCGCCGGCGCCATGCAGGCTAATTTTTGGCAGTGCCAACATAAAGCTCATCACTATTCTCCTTAATAATAAAATCCTGTAGGCCGGATAAGGCGAAGCCGCATCCGGCGTTGAGTTGGGAGGTATCAGTACAGCTCTATGGCGCTTGCCAGCGGCGTAACACCAAAGCGTTTGCCAAGTGCGACCAGCTCTTCACGTGAGATGGTCTGCTTCATACCGCCCATCGAAAAGATTTTGACCAGAACTTCGGCGGATTTCTCTGCGGTATCTATCAAACCGAACGCTTCGTCGAGGGTAGGTCCGCTTCCGAACACGCCGTGGAACGGCCAAAGTACCAGCGAGTGTTTCTGCATTTCCTCGGCGGTAGCCTGACCAATTTCATCTGTACCCGGCACCATCCACGGGAGAATGCCAACGCCATCCGGGAACACCACCAGGCACTCGGTGCTGCCTTCCCACAGCTTGCGGGTAATCAGCGCTGTATTGTTTTCCAGTACGTAGGTCAGAGCGATCAGGTTGGTGGCATGGCAGTGCATGATCACGCGGTCTTTACCGTTCGTCGCTTTAATGCGTTCGCAGTGAGAGAGGAAGTGAGCCGGCAGTTCAGAGGTCGGCACGGCCTCGTGGGTCAGGCCCCAGAGGATGTGGTAGCCCGCACCGTCGCTGTCTATTTGTACCACGCCCAAGTTTGCCGCGGGATCGAGCTGGACGTTACGGAAAAACTTACCGGAACCGGTGACGATAAACGGTGTGTTTGCCAGCAGCGGCATCGGCTGAGTTAGCGCAATATAGCGTGGTTTTTCGTGGAAATCGGCGCTAAACGGCGCAATATCTGCTTCATCAAGACGCAGCGTCAGGTTGCCGCCATTACGCTCGTCCCAGCCTTTCAGCCACGCATCAGAAGTGGCTTTGATCATCCCCTGGACGAACCAGGAAGTCGTAATTTTTTGCATGTTCGGTGTTCCTGTTTATTGCCCGAACGTTATCGGGTCTTACGTAGGCCGGATAAGCGAAGCGCCATCCGGC
>NZ_SZWU01000057.1:0-1234 GCF_005280935.1 Citrobacter sp. wls757
GTCAGTAATGACTGGGGCGTTTTTTATTGTGCGAAAGAAAAGTTTTGCACATGCTGTAGGCCGGATAAGACGCGCAGCGGCGTCATCCGGCATATCGGTGGGTTATTCCCCTTCCTGCACCTCTTCAACCGGTGCCAGTTCACTAAACCAGCTATCCAGTTTTTGCCGCAGTTTGTCCACACCCAGTTTTTTCAGCGATGAAAATGCTTCTACCTGCACATCACCGTTAAATGCCAGTACGGCTTCACGTACCATATTCAGCTGCGCTTTGCGTGCACCGCTGGCCAGCTTATCTGCTTTAGTCAGCAGTACCAGAACCTGAACGTTGCTCTCAACTGCCCACAGGATCATCTGTTGATCGAGATCTTTTAACGGGTGACGAATATCCATCAGTACCACCAGACCTTGCAGGCTCTGACGCTTTTCCAGATATTCAGCCAGCGCGCGCTGCCATTTACGCTTCATTTCTTCTGGAACTTCGGCATAACCGTATCCTGGCAAATCGACCAGGCGTTTGCCGTCAACGACTTCAAACAGGTTGATGAGCTGAGTACGACCCGGCGTTTTAGATGTACGCGCCAGACCTTTTTGATTCGTCAGGGTATTTAGCGCACTGGATTTGCCTGCGTTGGAACGGCCAGCAAAAGCCACTTCGATACCGGTATCGGAAGGTAAGTGGCGAATATCAGGCGCACTCATCACAAAGTGCGTCTGTTGATAATTCAAGTTAGTCAAAGCAGTCCTCTCCATCAATCAGGGCTTTGCAGCGATTATACCTGAACCCCAGCAAAAGGCTGGTTTTTCGACGAGTGGGCTGTGTAAGTAAAAACCTCACGCTTTGTGAGACATTGCCGACAGTTTCTATACGAGATGACAGAGTAAAAAATGACAGAACTAAAATAAATCATATAGTTACATTTGGGCGCTATTCTTAAAATCAGAAATTGTTACCCAGGTTACTTGTACGTTTAAACCAAAACGGTAAAGTAGCGTCCATAGCGAGGAAGCTGAAAGGATAGACGACTCAGGATGAGGGTCAGGAGCGCCAGGAGGCGAAGACACAGGATTGTCAGGAAGACAAACGTCCGGAGACGTTAGTAAAAGGAAATGGAAACAACACGGAATGTTAGAGGCTAAGGGAAAAACAGGGTGTGTTGATAGCCAACAGGGATTGTAGAGCCCGTAAGGGTTGAGAGTCAGGAAAAAAGGCGACAGATTACTCTGTCGCCTTTTT
>NZ_SZWU01000058.1:0-1884 GCF_005280935.1 Citrobacter sp. wls757
TAACAGGCAAAAAAAACGGCAGGATGCGCTCCTGCCGTTGTTTCATCGCTCAACCGGTCTTACTGCTGGCTTTCACGCTCAGCAATAAACGCCAGCGCTTTATTAATACGCTCAATGCTGCGGGATTTACCAATCGCATGCACCGTGACGTCTAACGCCGGAGACTGACCCGCGCCGGTTACGGCTACGCGCAGCGGCATCCCAACTTTACCCATACCCACTTCCAGCTCATCAGCGGTTGCCTGAATCGCGTGGTGCACGTTTTCTGCCGTCCACTCGCTGATAGCAGCTAGCTTATCGCGAACCACTTCCAGCGGCTGACGCGCTACCGGACGCAGGTGTTTCTTAGCTGCATCCGCGTCGAACTCAGCAAAGTCTTCGTAGAAGTAGCGGCAGCTCTGCGCCATCTCTTTCAGCGTTTTGCAGCGCTCACCCAGCAGTTTAACCAGCTCAGACAGCTGCGGGCCGACGCGAGTATCGATATTTTCCTGCTCAATGTGCCATTGCAGATGCGTTGCCACATATTCCGGTGCCAGCGAATTAATGTAGTGGTGGTTCAGCCACTGCAGTTTTTCCGTGTTGAACGCACTCGCAGACTTGCTCACCGCACCAAGGGAGAACAGTTTGATCATTTCTTCACGGGTGAAGATTTCCTGATCACCGCTGGACCAGCCCAGACGCACCAGATAGTTCAGCAGCGCTTCCGGCAGGTAACCGTCGTCGCGATACTGCATAACGCTGACCGCACCGTGACGTTTAGAGAGTTTTTTACCGTCGTCGCCGTTGATCATCGACACGTGTGCATAAACCGGCACCGGCGCATTCAGCGCTTTCAGGATGTTGATCTGACGCGGAGTGTTGTTGATATGGTCTTCACCACGAATAACGTGAGTGATTTCCATATCCCAGTCATCGACCACAACACAGAAGTTGTAGGTCGGGGAACCGTCGGTACGGCGGATGATCAGATCGTCCAGCTCCTGGTTGCTGAATTCGATCGGCCCACGGATCTGGTCGTCAAAAATAACGGATCCATCCTGCGGGTTGGCAAAACGCACCACGCAGGGTTCATCAGCAGCATGATGTTCATGGCCGTGGCGGCAGCGACCGTCGTAACGTGGCTTCTCACCGTTTGCCATCTGCTCTTCGCGCAGTGCGTCCAGACGCTCTTTGGAGCAGTAGCATTTATACGCGGTACCGGCTTCCAGCATCTCATCAATCACGGCGTTGTAGCGATCAAAACGTTTGGTCTGGAAGTACGGGCCTTCATCCCATTCCAGATTCAGCCAGTTCATGCCATCCATAATGGCTTCAATAGCTTCCGGAGTGGAGCGTTCAAGATCGGTGTCTTCAATACGCAGCACAAACTCACCGTCATGGTTACGTGCAAAAAGCCAGGAATATAGAGCAGTACGCGCACCACCGACATGCAGGTAACCTGTCGGGCTTGGCGCGAAGCGAGTTTTGATTTTCATGAAATGGCCTTACGTTTATAAAGATGCCGACAACCGGCAAATCCTGGGAAGATTATCAGGCTCGTATTCTATCACTGTGGCCTGATTCCTCAATGTTGTTCAGGTTGGAACATCACGCTTTGCCATTTTCGTATACAAATCATGCTGCATGGATTGATTTGCGATCGTTTTGTTTAAATTTACGACGAACGAACAAATTCTTTAGAAAATGCGTTGACTCATTTTCAACTCTCCCTATAATGCGACTCCACACAGCGGGGGTGATTAGCTCAGCTGGGAGAGCACCTCCCTTACAAGGAGGGGGTCGGCGGTTCGAACCCGTCATCACCCACCAACTACTTTATGTAGTCTCCGCCGTGTAGAGTAAGAAATTGAGAAGTGGGTGATTAGCTCAGCTGGGAGAGCACCT
>NZ_SZWU01000058.1:1976-2365 GCF_005280935.1 Citrobacter sp. wls757
TCTCGCCAGCTGGATTTCTTACAATAAAATTGAAGTACCGAAGTGGGTGATTAGCTCAGCTGGGAGAGCACCTCCCTTACAAGGAGGGGGTCGGCGGTTCGATCCCGTCATCACCCACCACTTCGGGTCGTTAGCTCAGTTGGTAGAGCAGTTGACTTTTAATCAATTGGTCGCAGGTTCGAATCCTGCACGACCCACCAATGTAAAAAGGCGCCCTAAAGGCGCCTTTTTGCTATCTGCGATTTATAAGATTCGAACCTGCATCGCCTGATGCGCTACGCTTATCAGGCCTACAGACAATACCGCACACGTAGGCCGGATAAGACGTCAGTCGCCATCCGGCGCAGACAACACAACACGCGTAGGCCGGATAAGACGTCAGTCGCCAT
>NZ_SZWU01000058.1:2512-3580 GCF_005280935.1 Citrobacter sp. wls757
TACCGCACGCGTAGGCCGGATAAGACGTCAGCCGCCATCCGGCACAGACAACACTACACACGTAGGCCGGATAAGACGTTAGTCGCCATCCGGCACAGACATCACATCGTCAATGCCGCTACCAGTTTCTCCAGCGCGGGTGTCGCCTGCAGTTGGTCATACACAATATACAAATCCGCCGGAATACGTTCCTCTAACGGTCGAAATACCACGCCAGGCCAATTCATCTGCGCATAGCTGTCAGCAATTAACGTAATACCAATCCCCATGCTGATCATCGCCAGCACCGTTTGCGGCTCCCTCACCTCACGAATAATCATCGGGGAAAATCCAGCACTCAGGCAAACTCGCTGCAAAAATGCCCAGTCAGTATGAATGGAAGGCATTGTGACAAAATATTCATTTCTCAACGCCTCCAGCGGTATGGACTCACAGGCAGTAAGAGGATGTTCTTCCGGCATGGCAACCAGAAAAGAGGACTCATGCAAACGCAAACTGGTAAACCCGGCAGAAAGCTCCGTAGCCATCCGCCAAATTCCCGCATCCAGTTCACGCCGTTCCAGCATCGTCATCTGCATCGCGGGCATGTTCTCGCGAAACAGCACCTCAACATTGGGATTATCCTTCATAAAACGCCGCATCACCGGACGCATTTTTCCCCACATCGCTGTACCGATAACGCCAAGCTCAATTCGCCCTGCCTCACCACGACCAATTTGCTCCACTCTCGCCAGCGCCTGATTAGCACTGGATAACAGTCGGCGCGACTCTTCCATCAATATCTTTCCCGCGTGAGTTAACGCCACGCTGCGGGAATGACGGATAAATAGCAAAGTGCCGAGCTGTTGCTCCAGCTCTTTAATATGGGTACTGAGCGGCGGTTGCGACATATTCAGGCGAGCAGCAGCACGTCCAAAATGCAGTTCTTCTGCGACAGCAAGAAAATAACGCAGTAACTTCAGATCGATGCGGTGCGTGCGTTCCATGGATAATGCGCTCCTGAAATAAGGATAATGCGCAAAGTTACCACATTGCCTCGCAGAAAATGAAACGGCGGGTATCAGAACC
>NZ_SZWU01000058.1:3590-39110 GCF_005280935.1 Citrobacter sp. wls757
TCTACTTGCCTGATGCGCTTCGCTTATCAGTCCTACAGACGACACTATTCACGTAGGCCGGATAAGACGTCAGTCGCCTTCCGGCATTCATCGCACGCAATTATTGTGACTTTCTTACGCCAATCCGCTATCTTGTTTAGCATATAAAACAAATCTAACCGAATACGGCGTGCGTCACGCTTTTAATCGGTTATTTCGTTAAGCCAGTAAAACGAGAAAGCAAGATGAGCGTGATGTTTGATCCAGAAGCAGCAATTTATCCGTTTCCGCCAAAGCCAGCCCCGCTGAGTGTGGATGAAAAGCAATTTTATCGTGAAAAAATCAAGCGCCTGCTGAAAGAGCGTGATGCCGTTATGGTCGCGCACTATTACACCGATCCCGAAATTCAGCAGTTGGCCGAAGAGACCGGTGGTTGTATTTCTGATTCTCTGGAGATGGCGCGTTTCGGCTCAAAACATTCTGCCTCTACGCTGTTGGTTGCAGGCGTGAGGTTTATGGGGGAAACCGCCAAAATCCTCAGCCCGGAAAAGACCATCCTGATGCCGACCCTACAGGCGGAATGCTCATTAGATCTGGGCTGTCCGATTGATGCGTTCAGCGCGTTTTGCGATGCGCACCCGGATCGTACCGTGGTGGTTTACGCCAATACCTCAGCCGCCGTTAAAGCACGTGCGGACTGGGTCGTCACATCCAGTATCGCGGTAGAACTTATTGAGTATCTTGATAGTTTGGGTGAAAAAATCATCTGGGCTCCGGACAGACATCTGGGCAACTACGTCCAAAAACAGACCGGTGCAGACGTTCTTTGTTGGCAGGGGGCCTGTATCGTCCACGACGAATTTAAAACTCAGGCTTTAACACGTATGAAGGGGCTTTACCCTGATGCCGCGGTGTTGGTGCACCCGGAGTCCCCTCAGTCTATCGTTGATATGGCCGATGCGGTTGGCTCAACCAGCCAGTTAATCAACGCAGCTAAATCGTTACCGCATCAACAGCTGATTGTGGCAACTGACCGGGGCATATTTTACAAAATGCAGCAGGCCGTTCCGGATAAAGAATTGCTTGAAGCGCCGACGGCTGGTGAGGGGGCAACCTGCCGCAGCTGTGCGCATTGTCCGTGGATGGCGATGAACGGCCTTAAGGCGATTGCTGAGGGCCTGGAACAAGGCGGAGCGGCTCATGAGATACATGTTGATGCTGCGCTGCGAGAAGGGGCGTTGTTGCCGTTAAACCGCATGTTGGAATTTGCGGCTACACTTCGAGCTTAATTAATTTTTTTGCTCTGGGGGAAAAGATGGACTTTTTTAGCACGCAGAACATTCTGGTACATATTCCGATTGGCGCTGGCGGTTACGATCTGTCGTGGATCGAAGCTGTGGGGACGATCGCCGGGTTGCTGTGTATTGGCCTGGCGAGCCTTGAGAAAATCAGCAATTACTTCTTCGGCCTGATAAACGTCACGCTGTTTGCGATTATCTTCTTTCAGATCCAGCTCTATGCAAGCCTGTTGCTGCAAGTTTTCTTCTTTGCCGCCAACATCTACGGCTGGTATGCGTGGTCCAGGCAAACCAACCAGCATGAAGCGGAACTGAAAATTCGCTGGCTGCCGTTACCAAAAGCGATCGGCTGGCTGGCGGCTTGCGTGGTGGCGATCGGCCTGATGTCGGTCTATATCGATCCGGTCTTTGCGTTCCTGACCCGCATTGCGGTGAACATTATGCAGGCATTAGGATTGCAGGTTGTTGTGCCTGAGTTGCAACCCGATGCATTCCCGTTCTGGGACTCCTGCATGATGGTGTTGTCGATTGCGGCGATGATCCTGATGACGCGTAAGTACGTTGAAAACTGGCTGCTGTGGGTGATCATTAACGTAATAAGCGTAGTGATTTTCGCCCTGCAAGGCGTATATGCCATGTCGCTGGAGTATATGATCCTGACGGTTATCGCCCTGAACGGTAGCAGGATGTGGATTAACAGCGCGCGCGAGCGGGGTTCCCACGCGCTGTCCCATTAATGGTGATGGTGTGAATGGCCGGATACCCCCTGATACAGGTGGCAGTCCGGCCCATTACACGGCTGATACTCCATCTGGATCGTGGCGTGTTCAATCTGGTAGTGATGGATAAGGAAATGCTGAATACGCTCCAGCAGCGCGTCGTGATCGTGTGGCGGGACCACCTGCACATGCAGCGTCATTACCGGTTTTTCACCCACCATCCAGACATGGACATGGTGCACATTGCGGACTTCGGGGATATCCCGGCTGAGATGGCGCTGCAGTGCGGCGATATCCAGCGTCAGCGGGGCGCCTTCCAGTAATTCATTAACGCTATCCTTTAACAGTCGCCAGGCGCTACGCAGTACCAGCACGGAAACCAGAATCGAGAGAATCGGGTCCGCAGGCGTCCAGCCCGTCCAGATAATAATCAGCGCAGCGATGATCGCCCCGACCGAGCCGAGTAAATCGCCCATCACATGTAGTGCCGCGGCGCGGACGTTCAGGTTTTTCTCCTCACTGCCGCGGTGTAGAACCCAAAAAGCCAGCACGTTAGCCAGTAAACCCGCGACAGCTATAACCATCATCATGCCGCCAGCCACGGGGCGGGGCGTATGGAAGCGCTCAATGGCTTCCCAAACGATTAAAATGGTGATCACGACCAATGCGATGGCGTTAACAAACGCGGCCAGTGTCGTGAGCCTCAGCCAGCCGAAGGTGTGTCGTATTGTGGGCGGGCGATGGGAAAACCGGACGGCCAGCAGCGCAAAAAGGAGCGCTGCGGCATCAGTGAGCATATGCCCGGCATCGGCCAACAAGGCCAGTGAACCTGAAAGTATTCCACCCACCACTTCAACCAACATAAATCCGGCTGTAATGCAGAATGCAAACATCAAGCGGCGGGCATTATTGTCCTTGGGTTGCTCAGAAGAAGTATGAGTATGCGAGTGCGCCATTATGCCATCCCTTTGTTATTCTCATCTTTACTGTATGCCATCATACCGTTTTTGGGATGATAAAATTAAAAAGGAGAGCTATTGCTCTCCCATTATTAGCTTTATTTTCAGCGTTACTGCGTAGTGCCATCAGTTTTTGTCTCAGCATCATTGTTAATGCCGTTTCCGGTCTCAACTTTCTTATTCACATCAGGGCAGCGACCGTCCTTACACATGGTGTTTTTGTGCATCTCGTCTTTGGTCATCCCTTCATGGTTCATTGATGAACCGTTCGGGTGCAGCATTGTGCCACCCGAATTCACGTTACTGTTGTCGACATTATTTGGTGCCACGTTTTCGCGTGCGTCTGGGGCGACCTGACCGGCATCCGCCGAGGAATTTGCCTGGCCGTTATTGGACTGCGTATTGGTTTCAGCTGCCAGCGCCGCGCCGCTGGCCAGGCTGAGTGTAGCGGTAAGAAAGAGTGAAGCCAGCTTTGTCATATGCATAATATGCTCCTGTTATGGTCGATATGTCGGATAACGTCTTCCAACAGTGCATGTGCCAGTTACATCATCAATATGTGGTTAATAGTTTTGCCAGAGAAATTAAACCCAGCATAGAATCTTGAAATTTATGAAAATTAAAGCTGTTACAGTTATAAATTGTAGGTTGGATCTCGTTTTTCGCTACTTTATTGCGTTTTTTTGGCCAATTCCAGGATTAATCCGTCCAAAGTGTAAAACCCCGTTTACACTTTATGACTGAAGATATAGATTGGAGGGATTGCATTCATTTATATAAGTATGGCAACGCTGGAATAATCATGAATTATCAGAACGACGATTTACGCATTAAAGAGATCAACGAGTTATTACCGCCAGTCGCATTGTTGGAAAAATTCCCCGCTACTGAAAATGCCGCAAACACGGTGGCTCATGCCCGTAAGGCGATTCATAAAATCCTGAAAGGGAGTGACGATCGCCTGTTGGTAGTGATTGGGCCTTGCTCTATTCATGATCCGGCAGCCGCCAAAGAGTATGCCGCTCGCCTGCTGGCGCTGCGTGAAGAGTTAAAAGGCGAGCTTGAAATCGTTATGCGCGTCTATTTTGAAAAACCGCGAACTACCGTAGGCTGGAAAGGGCTTATCAACGATCCGCACATGGACAACAGCTTCCAGATCAACGATGGGCTGCGCATTGCGCGTAAACTGCTGCTGGATATCAATGACAGCGGATTGCCTGCTGCGGGTGAATTCCTCGATATGATTACGCCGCAATACCTCGCCGACCTGATGAGCTGGGGCGCGATTGGGGCACGTACCACAGAATCTCAGGTGCACCGCGAACTGGCGTCTGGTCTGTCCTGCCCGGTTGGCTTTAAAAACGGTACTGATGGCACGATAAAAGTAGCGATTGATGCGATTAACGCCGCAGGAGCGCCGCACTGCTTCCTGTCTGTGACCAAATGGGGTCATTCGGCGATCGTAAATACCAGTGGTAATGGCGATTGCCATATTATTTTGCGCGGCGGCAAAGAGCCGAACTACAGCGCTCAGCACGTTGCCGATGTGAAAGAAGGTCTGATCAAAGCAGGGCTTTCAGCGCAGGTGATGATCGACTTTAGCCATGCCAACTCCAGCAAGCAGTTCAAAAAGCAGATGGATGTCGCGAAAGATGTTTGCGGACAAGTTGCTGGGGGCGAAAAAGCAATTATTGGTGTGATGATCGAAAGCCATCTGGTAGAAGGTAATCAGAACCCGGATAGCGGTGAGCCGCTGACCTACGGTAAGAGCATCACCGACGCCTGCATTGGCTGGGAAGATACCGATGCAGTATTGCGCCAACTGGCGGATGCTGTAAAAGCGCGCCGCGGTTAAAAAATTCATCCGGGCTACGCTCGGTAGGCCGGATAAGGCAACGCCGTCATCCGGCAATAAAAAAGCGTGGAGCATTCCACGCTTTTCTCGTTTGATCCGGGATGAAAATTACTTCGCTTTACCCTGGTTCGCAACGGCTGCCGCTTTTGCTGCGATCTCGTCAGCATTACCCAGATAGTAATGTTTGATTGGTTTGAAGTTTTCGTCGAACTCATATACCAGCGGTACGCCGGTCGGGATGTTCAGTTCAAGGATCTCATCTTCGCCCATGTTATCCAGGTATTTAACCAGCGCACGCAGAGAGTTACCGTGAGCGGCGATAATTACGCGCTCACCGCTTTTCATGCGCGGCAGAATGGTTTCGTTCCAGTAGGGGATAACGCGATCGATGGTCAGCGCCAGGCTTTCGGTAACCGGTAACTCTTTGTCGGTCAACTTCGCATAACGCGGATCGTGACCCGGATAACGCTCGTCATCTTTGGTCAGTTCCGGTGGCGTTACCGCAAAGCCGCGACGCCATTGTTTAACCTGCTCGTCACCGTATTTTTCAGCGGTTTCAGCTTTGTTCAGACCCTGCAGCGCGCCGTAATGACGTTCGTTCAGTTTCCAGGATTTTTCAACCGGCAGCCAGGCCTGATCCAGTTCGTCCAGTACGTTCCACAGGGTGTGGATGGCACGTTTCAGCACAGAAGTATAAGCAAAATCGAAGCTGTAGCCTTCTTCTTTCAGCAGTTTACCTGCCGCTTTTGCTTCGCCCACGCCTTTCTCTGACAGATCAACGTCATACCAACCGGTAAAACGGTTTTCGTTGTTCCACTGACTTTCACCGTGACGTACCAGAACCAGCTTAGTTACAGCCATACACTCACTCCTATAAATCATATTGAATGATAATAATTCTCATTATATTGCCGTAAAGCGTCAGCGGCAATGCTTACGCATAACCATAGCGAAAATAGCGCCACAGTGTAAGGTTCTTGTGAATTCAAGGTTGCGATTTTGTCTTTGAGTGGTGGGGATTTGAGCGGTTCTACTGTGATAAACAAATAACAGGCCCGCTACGTTACGTCATCGGGCCTGTGAGGGGAAAGGATCAGACTGGAATAAACTGATATTCCGTCACGCTGGCATACTCTTCACCCGGGCGTAAGAAGCAGTCCGGCTGCTGCCACTCTGGATGGTTTGGGCTGTCCGGGAGAAACTCACTTTCCAGCGCCAGACCTTGCCAGTCTTCGTAGGCGTCTGGTCCGCGAGATGGTGTACCGCCGAGGAAGTTGCCGGAGTAAAACTGCAATGCCGGGGCGGAGGTGTATACCACCATCTGCAGTTTTTCATCCTGGGACCACAGTCGGGCGACCGGCGTACGCGCATTGCCCTGTGCCTGAAGCATGAAGGCGTGATCGTAACCTTTCACCTTGCGCTGATCGTCATCGGCAAGAAATTCACTGCTGATGATTTTAGGCGTGCGGAAATCGAAAGTGCTACCAGCGACGGATTTCAGCCCGTCATGCGGGATGCCCATTTCATCAACCGGCAAGTACTCGTCCGCCATAATTTGCAGCTTATGCTGGCGCACATCCGTTTTGTCACCGTCGAGGTTAAAATAAACGTGATTCGTCAGATTCACCGGACAGGGCTTATCGACCGTGGCGCGGTAGGTTATCGAAATACGATTATCGTCAGTCAGGCGATACTGCGCGGTGGCGCATAGATGGCCAGGGAAACCCTGGTCGCCATCGTCAGATGTTAAGGCGAACAGCACCTGACGGTCATTCTGATTGACTATCTGCCAGCGACGTTTGTCGAAACCGTCTGGCCCGCCGTGCAGCTGGTTGTCGCCTTGACTTGGTACCAACTCAACGGTTTCGCCGGCAAAGGTATAGCGGCTGTTGGCGATACGGTTAGCGTAGCGACCAATTGAAGCGCCCAGAAACGCAGCCTGCTCCGGGTATTGTTCCGGACTGGCGCACCCGAGCAATGCTTCACGCACGCTACCATCGCTAAGCGGAATACGCGCAGAGAGCAGCGTCGCGCCCCAGTCCATGAGCGTGACGACCATCCCTGCGTCATTGCGCAGGGTGAGCAGGCGAAACGGCTGACCGTCCGGAGCCTGCACAGGGATTTCGCTTAACATTGTCCTGCTCCTTGTGAAGGTTTGCAGACGTAGAATGTTTCTTTGATACCGGTTTTTGCTTCGTATTGTTCCGCGACGGCCTGCTGTACGGCAGGTACCAAATCTTGCGGGATCAGCGCCACGATGCAGCCGCCGAAGCCGCCGCCGGTCATACGGACACCGCCTTTATCGCCGATGGTTGCTTTGACAATCTCGACCAGCGTATCAATTTGCGGCACGGTAATTTCAAAGTCATCGCGCATTGAGGCGTGAGATTCCGCCATCAGTTGGCCCATGCGCAGCAGGTCGCCTTTTTCCAGCGCCTGTGCGGCTTCAACGGTACGCGCATTTTCCGTGATCACGTGGCGAACGCGTTTGGCGACAATCGGATCCAGTTCGTGGGCGACGGCGTTAAACGCTTCAAGGCTGACATCACGCAGCGCTGGCTGCTGGAAGAAACGCGCGCCGGTTTCACACTGTTCGCGACGGGTGTTGTATTCGCTACCGACCAATGTGCGTTTAAAGTTACTGTTGATGATCACCACCGCTACGCCCTCAGGCATGGAAACGGCTTTGGTGCCCAGCGTTCGGCAGTCGATCAGTAGCGCATGATCTTTCTTACCAAGTGCCGAGATCAGTTGATCCATAATGCCGCAGTTACAGCCGACAAACTGGTTTTCAGCTTCCTGGCCATTCAGGGCAATCTGCGCGCCGTCGAGCGGCAGATGATAGAGCTGCTGGAATACCGTACCCACAGCGACTTCCAGTGAGGCAGAAGAGCTTAAGCCCGCACCCTGCGGGACGTTACCGCTGATCACCAGATCAGCACCGCCAAAGGCGTTATTGCGCTTTTGCAGATGTTTCACTACACCACGCACGTAGTTTGACCACTGCTGGCTGTCATGAGCGATAATCGGCGCATCAAGCGAGAACTCATCAACCTGATTGTCGTAATCAGCGGCGATCACACGGACTTTTCGATCGTCGCGTGCCGCACAGCTGATAACGGTTTGATAGTCGATAGCGCAGGGCAGAACGAAGCCGTCGTTATAATCGGTATGTTCACCGATCAAGTTCACACGACCCGGTGCCTGAATAGTATGGGTGGCAGGGTAGCCAAATGTTTCAGCAAACAGAGATTGTGTTTTTTCTTTCAGACTCATTATTTAAACTCCGGATTCGCGAAAATGGATGTCGCTGACCGCACGCAGTCGTTCAGCCGCTTGTTCTGCTGTCAGGTCGCGCTGGGTTTCTGCCAGCATTTCATAACCGACCATAAATTTACGCACGGTCGCGGAACGCAGCAGCGGCGGGTAAAAGTGTGCGTGCAACTGCCAGTGTTGGTTTTCTTCACCGTTAAACGGTGCGCCGTGCCAGCCCATAGAATAGGGGAATGAGCACTGGAACAGGTTGTCATAACGACTGGTCAGCTTTTTCAACGCCAGTGCCAGGTCAGCACGCTGTTCGTCGGTCAAATCGGTAATTCGCAGCACATGCGCTTTCGGCAGCAGCAGCGTTTCGAACGGCCACGCGGCCCAGTAAGGGACAACTGCCAGCCAGTGCTCGGTTTCAACGACCGTACGGCTGCCGTCCGCCAGCTCACGCTGGACGTAATCAACGAGCATCGGTGCGCCTTGTTCGGCGAAGTACGCTTTCTGCAGGCGATCTTCACGTTCGGCTTCGTTAGGCAAAAAGCTGTTGGCCCAAATTTGTCCGTGTGGGTGCGGGTTTGAGCACCCCATCGCTGCGCCTTTATTCTCAAATACCTGCACCCAGGGATAGGTTTTGCCTAAGTCTTCAGTCTGCTCCTGCCACGTTTTCACAATTTCTGTTAGTGCAGGGACGCTGAGTTCCGGCAGCGTTTTGCTGTGATCGGGCGAGAAGCAAATTACACGGCTGGTACCGCGCGCGCTCTGGCATCGCATTAACGGATCGTGACTGTCCGGCGCGTCCGGGGTATCGGACATCAGCGCCGCAAAGTCATTGGTAAAGACATAGGTCCCGGTGTAATCCGGGTTTTTGTCGCCGGTAACGCGCGTATTGCCAGCGCACAGGAAGCAGTCCGGGTCATGTGCAGGCAGTACCTGCTTAGACGGAGTTTCCTGCGCCCCTTGCCACGGGCGTTTGGCGCGATGTGGTGATACGAGGATCCACTGCCCGGTGAGCGGGTTAAAACGGCGATGTGGATGATCGACAGGATTGAATTGCGTCATGATTGGTCCTTAATCCGAATATCCCTGCGGGTGGCGTGACTGCCAGTGCCAGGTATCTTGTGCCATTTCATCCAGTGTGCGGGTCACGCGCCAGTTGAGCTCGCGATCGGCTTTGCTGGCGTCAGCCCAGTAGGCCGGAAGATCGCCATCACGGCGCGGGGCGAAATGGTAATTCACCGGTTTACCGCAAGCTTTGCTGAAGGCGTTGACCACGTCCAGCACGCTGCTGCCGATGCCTGCACCGAGGTTGTAAATATGTACGCCCTGTTTGCCCGCCAGTTTTTCCATGGCAGCAACATGGCCGTCGGCGAGATCCATCACGTGGATGTAGTCGCGTACGCCGGTGCCATCTTCAGTAGGGTAGTCATTGCCAAATATGGCAAGAGATTCGCGACGGCCAACGGCAACCTGCGCGATGTAAGGCATCAGGTTGTTTGGAATACCTTGCGGATCTTCCCCCATATCTCCCGATGGATGAGCGCCAACCGGGTTAAAGTAGCGCAGCAGGGCAATGCTCCAGTCGGGCTGCGCTTTTTGCAGATCGGTCAGGATCTGTTCCACCATCAGCTTGCTTTTGCCGTACGGACTTTGCGGCGTGCCGGTGGGGAAGCTTTCAACGTAAGGAATTTGCGGCTGATCGCCATAGACGGTCGCGGAGGAGCTGAAAATGAAGTTTTTCACGTTGGCAGCGCGCATTGCATTCACCAGACGCAGAGTGCCGTTGACGTTGTTGTCATAGTACTCCAGCGGCTTGGCAACGGATTCTCCAACGGCTTTTAAACCGGCAAAATGGATGACCGTATCAATGGCATGATCGTGCAGAATTTCGGTTATCAGCGCTTCGTTACGGATGTCTCCTTCCACGAAGGTCGGATGCTTGCCGCCTAAACGCTCAATGACGGGCAGTACGCTGCGCTTGCTGTTGCAGAGATTGTCCAGGATCACCACTTCGTGACCATTTTTCAGTAACTGCACGCAAGTGTGGCTTCCAATGTAACCGCTACCACCTGTAACCAATACTCTCATAATTCGCTCCGTTAAGCCTATGGTATGCAATAACCATAGCATAACAAAGATGCGAAAAGTGTGACACGGAATAAATTAGTGGAATCGTTTACACTCCGGTGTTTTCACTCGATGCTGCCAGTTATTTTATTATAAATCATTATGTTAGGTTGTTATTTCAGCACTTGTCTGAAAAAAAAGCAGAAAAAAGGGCGTGATAAACGCCCTGGCATGAAAATTAACGCAGAGAGGTTTGTCGATAGGCGTAGATATCACCCTCGGGTACAAACTCTAGCCGATGGGTAATGCAGGCCGGGGCATCTTCGGCGTGATGAGAGACAAACAAAAGCTGAGTTTCACCTTCACCGATCAGGACATCCACAAACCGACGGATCAGTTGACGGTTGAGCGGATCTAATCCTTGCAACGGTTCATCGAGGATCAGCAACGTAGGATGTTTCACCAGTGCACGAACAATCAATGCCAGCCGCTGCTGCCCCCAGGAAAGACTATGAAATGGCGCATCCGCGGTACGTTTATCGATGCCCAGAATATCCAGCCACTGTTGTACCAGCTTGTGCTGTCTGTCGGAGACGGCCTGATAAATGCCGATTGAATCGAAATAACCGGAGAGAATAACGTTGCGAACTGTCGTACTTACCCGGTAATCCAGATGCAGGCTGCTGCTGACATAGCCAATGTGTCTTTTGATATCCCAGATAGTTTCACCGCTGCCCCGGCGGCGGCCAAACAGGGTCAGGTCGTTGCTATATCCCTGGGGATGATCGCCGGTGATTAAACTGAGCAGGGTTGATTTCCCCGCACCGTTGGGGCCGATGATTTGCCAGTGTTCCCCCGGATTTACCCGCCAGCTCAGATGATGCAGGATAGGGCGATCGTTATACGAGACGGTGCCGTCGTTAAGCACAATGCGCGGCTCGTTATCTGACAGCGTGTGGCGCACCGAAGGCTCATCCGGTTCGGGTAACTGGATGCCTTCCAGCCGTTCGCTATGGGCAAGCTGAGCGATTAATGCCTGTTGCAGAAGGTCGGGTTTTGCACCGGTTTCCGTCAGCGTGCAGTCGGCAAGTACGCCGGCAAACTGCACGAACTCAGGAATTTCATCAAAGCGATTAAGCACCAGTACCAGCGTTAAACCGGCCTGGTGCAACTCAGCGAGCAACTCTGCTAACTGGCGACGGGACGCCACGTCCAGCCCGTCAAAGGGTTCATCAAGGATCAGCAAATCCGGTGTGGACATTAATGCCTGGCAGAGCAGGGTTTTGCGCGTTTCACCGGTGGAAAGGTATTTGAAACGCCTGTTAAGTAGGGATGAAATGCCAAACTGCTGCGCCAGCGCAGCGCAGCGGGCGGGGTCGCGAACTTCGTCCTGAATGATTTCTGCGGTAGTGCGCCCGGTGTCGTCTTCACCGGGACTAAGAAGATCGGTGTTGTTTCGCTGCCACTCGTCGCTGACCAGCTTTTGGAGCTGCTCAAAGGAGAGTCGGGTAATACGTGTAAACTGACAGTGACGTTCGCCTTTCAGAAGCGGTAACTCGCCCGCCAGCGCGCGGGCCAGCGCAGATTTCCCGCTGCCGTTAGAGCCAACAAACGCCCAGCTATCACCCGCGTTTAACGTCAACGCATCTAACTGGAGCGTTTTTGTGTCGCTAAGACGAAACATGCCTTGCGAAATTTGCAACGATGACATTTTGTATCCCATTATTTGCAGCGATGAATAACAGGGATACGTGTTCTTCAGGCTGATGTCAATTAACTCAGCACAGTGTGGCGATAATCACCCTGTCCGCATTAAAATATGCTGTGACGTTAGCGCCTTCCGTTAATGTGTGGGTCTGCTCTATCGGCAAAGTTGCGCACAGCGTCTGGCCGTCTGGCAAGGTCATCAATACTTCACACTGCTCCGCTCCGCGTTCGATATGGCTAATCGTGCCCTGCAACTGGTTATCGGCGGCCTGAGCGATGGCGTCGTCCTGAGTGATTCCTACCCACGGCGCTTTCAACAAAATCAGTACTTCTTTGCCTTCCTCAAGCCCGAGACGCTCGCCGCTTTGTGCAGTGATTGCCACTTTCAGGCGCGTTTCGCCATCCGCCAGCAGCACGTCGACATGCTGTTGAACCTGATCGTGGTCGCGGGCGGTAATGGTGCCAAACCACTGGTTACGGGCGCTGGTTTGCAGCGAAAAGCGAGAGATCGCCGCCAGCAGGCTATTGAGCGGCAGTGCGTCGTCATCGCTCAAAACATCGAAGGCTTTCTGTTGGATTTGCGCCAGTAAATCATACAGCTGGATTAAGCGTTGGCCGTAGCGCGTTAATACCGCGCCGCCGCCGCCTTTGCCGCCAGTGGCGCGCTCAACCAGCGTCTGCTCGCTGAGCTGATTCATTTCGTTAATCGCATCCCAGGCGCTTTTATAGCTGATACCTGCATCCTTCGCGCCCTGACTGATGGAGCCGGAAAGCGCAATGTGCTTAAGCAGAGAAATGCGACGGGGATCGGCAAACAGTTTTTGCTGAAGTTTCAGCGTAAGAAGGATTTCGGCCTGCATCACAAGCTCCTGGCAAAAGGGGTATTGTGACGGAAAACCGCGCGCGCGCAAAGCCAACCGCACAAAAGGGGAGTGCTTTTCTGTGTTATGTGGTTAGAATACAACTAAGGACTATATCTGGAGTTGACCATGTTAGAGTTATTGAAAAGTCTGGTATTCGCCGTAATTATGGTTCCTGTGGTGATGGCTGTCATCCTGGGGCTGATTTACGGACTGGGTGAAGTGTTCAACATCTTCTCCTCTATCGGTCAGAAAGACCAGTCCAGACAGAATCATTGATTCCCCAAACGCCCGCTCAGTCGGGCGTTTATATTTTTTGCCTGCCAACTCGTTTTCTCAAGATCTTGCTTTCCCTGCCGATATTTTCTTTGTGTAACCTCTAATTGGTATCAATAACCACTGGGAAAATCCTGGTTTACTCGTTATATTTGCGCCTACATAACGAAACGCAAAGGAGTTACAGATGGCACGTACATGGTTACGCTTGTTTGCAGGGGCAACACTTTCTCTTACCGTTGCCGGGCATGCGCTGGCGGATGAAGGAAAGATTACCGTTTTTGCAGCGGCTTCGCTGACCAACGCGATGCAGGACATTGCAACGCAATATAAAAAAGAGAAGAACGTTGATGTTGTCTCCTCTTTTGCTTCTTCTTCCACGCTGGCGCGTCAGATTGAAGCAGGCGCACCGGCCGATCTGTTTATTTCTGCCGATCAGAAATGGATGGACTACGCGGTAGACAAGAAGTCGATTGATACCGCATCGCGTGAAACGCTGTTGGGTAACAGTCTGGTGGTGGTTGCGCCGAAAGCCAGCGCGCAGAAAGACTTCACCATTGACAGCAAAACCAACTGGACCAGTCTGTTGAATGGTGGACGCCTGGCTGTTGGCGATCCAGAACATGTTCCGGCGGGCATTTATGCCAAAGAAGCGCTGCAAAAATTGGGTGCATGGGATACCCTGGCCCCGAAACTGGCTCCTGCTGAAGACGTGCGCGGTGCGCTGGCGCTGGTAGAGCGTAACGAAGCGCCGCTGGGGATCGTCTATGGTTCCGATGCTGTCGCCAGTAAGGGCGTAAAAGTTGTTGCGACTTTCCCGGAAGATTCGCACAAAAAAGTGGAATACCCTATCGCGATTGTTGATGGGCACAAAAACGCAACGGTTAGCGCGTTCTATGATTACCTGAAAGGACCGCAGGCTGCTGAAATCTTTAAACGTTATGGATTTACGACCAAGTAATGATACTGACCGATCCTGAATGGCAGGCCGTCATCCTGAGCCTGAAAGTTTCTTCCCTGGCTGTGTTGTTTAGTTTGCCGTTTGGGATCTTCTTTGCCTGGCTGCTTGTGCGATGCAAGTTCCCGGGCAAAGCGCTGCTCGACAGCGTTCTGCATTTGCCGCTGGTTCTGCCGCCGGTCGTGGTGGGCTATCTGCTGTTGGTCGCCATGGGGCGGCGCGGATTCATTGGCGAATGGTTGTACGACTGGTTTGGCATTACCTTTGCCTTTAGCTGGCGCGGTGCGGTACTGGCTGCGGCGGTGATGTCTTTTCCTCTGATGGTACGGGCAATTCGTCTGGCGCTGGAAGGTGTCGACGTCAAGCTGGAGCAGGCGGCCCGCACGCTGGGAGCCGGACGCTGGCGTGTATTCATGACCATTACGCTACCGCTGATGCTGCCCGGCATTATTGTCGGTACGGTGCTGGCGTTCGCGCGTTCCCTCGGGGAATTCGGCGCAACCATTACTTTTGTTTCCAACATTCCTGGTGAAACCCGCACCATTCCTTCGGCGATGTATACCCTGATCCAGACTCCCGGCGGCGAAAGCGCGGCGGCGAGGTTGTGTATCATTTCTATTGTTTTAGCGCTGATTTCGCTGCTGATTTCTGAATGGCTGGCGCGTATTAGCCGTGAGCGGACGGGGCGATAATTATGCTGGAACTCAATTTCTCCCAGACGCTGGGGACGCATTGCCTGACGCTCAACGAAACGCTGCCAGCCAGCGGCATCACCGCTATTTTTGGCGTTTCCGGCGCGGGCAAAACCTCACTGATTAACGCCATCAGCGGCCTGACGCAGCCGCAGTCAGGACGCATCGTGCTCAACGGTCGGGTCTTAAACGACGTCGAGAACGGTATCTGTTTAACGCCGGAAAAACGCCGGGTGGGCTATGTTTTCCAGGATGCGCGCCTGTTCCCGCACTATAAAGTGCGCGGCAACCTGCGTTACGGAATGGCGAAAAGCATGGCCGGACAGTTTGATAAGCTGGTGGCGTTGTTGGGCATTGAACCGCTGCTTGACCGTCTGCCTGGCGGTCTTTCTGGCGGTGAAAAGCAGCGTGTCGCCATCGGTCGGGCGCTGCTGACCGCGCCTGAGTTATTGCTGCTTGATGAGCCGTTAGCCTCGCTGGATATACCGCGTAAACGCGAACTGCTGCCTTACCTGCAACGCCTTGCACGTGAAATCAATATTCCGATGCTGTATGTCAGCCACTCGCTTGATGAGATTTTGCACCTGGCGGATAAAGTGATGGTGCTGGAGAACGGGCAGGTCAAAGCGTTTGGTTCGCTGGAAGATGTCTGGGGTAGCAGCGTGATGCACCCCTGGCTGCCTAAGGAACAGCAAAGCAGTATTCTGAAAGTCAGCGTGCTGGAACATCATCCACACTATGCGATGACCGCGCTGGCGCTCGGCGATCAGCATCTGTGGGTCAATAAGCTGGAGCAACCGCTGCAAACCGCGCTGCGTATTCGTATTCAGGCCTCTGATGTTTCACTGGTGCTCCAACCACCCCAGCAGACCAGTATTCGTAACGTTCTCCGGGCAAAAGTCGCGCAATGTTATGACGATAACGGTCAGGTGGAAGTTCAGCTTGAGGTGGGCGGTAAGACGCTGTGGGCGAGGATTAGCCCATGGGCCAGGGATGAACTGGGTATCAAACCTGGCCTGTGGCTGTACGCGCAAATTAAGAGCGTATCGATTACCGCCTGATTACAGCAGGTGGGAGTAGATAAATTTCGCGATGCTGTCTGTGGTGTTGTCACCAATCACGATGTTGGCGCGGGCTTTGACCGCGTCATCCGCGTTGCCCATCGCCACACCGGTACCTGCGGCTTCCAGCATGCTGATATCGTTAAAGTTATCACCAAAGGCAATCACGTTTTCCATTGACCCGCCCTGTGCTTCAATCCACTGGGTAAGGCGTCGTCCTTTGCTGTTGCCTTTACGAGCAATGTCGACCTGATCATGCCAGGACCATTCACACTCCAGTCCCAGCTGTTGCTCAACGTACTGGCCAAACTGCTGCAGTTTCGGAATATCTTCGTCGGTCAGGGCAAATTTCCAGACGGCGTTGACGTCATGTGCGGCCTGCGCCAGCGAAGGAACCTGGGTGAAGGTCGGGCGCTGTTCCGGCGGCAGAGTTTGCGCCCAGTTAGCGGTACGCACCACATGCCCGGTTGGGCGCTCATACAGCATGGCCTCATCCACATACATCAGCCCGTGGATCTGATGTTCATCCAGCATTTCGATCAGCTGTAATGCCTGGTCTACCGGGAGGGGATCGGATTCCAGTACCTTTTTTGCCTGATAATCATACAAGTAGGTACCGTTACAGCAAATTGCAGGTGTATCCAGCGCCAGTGCCTGATAAAAAGGATGAATAGCAACGTGATGGCGACCTGTGACAATGATAAGTTGGTAGCCTGCTTCTCTGGCGCGCGAGAGCGCTTCGAGAGAGGATGGCAGCAAGGTTTTTTTCGGGGTCAACAGGGTACCGTCTAAATCCAGGGCAATCACGCGTGCGGTCATAGTTTTTTCCAGATTAAGGTTGAGAATTTTGTCTGCTGGAATGGTACACCGAGACGGGAGCCGGACAAAATTCTGAGCCTTAATTAAGCATTCACCGTTAAAAGCGTCTACCTTAGGCGTGTGTCAGGCAATTGCAGCCACCTGCCAAAAAGCAAAGGAGTATTCATGAAGCAAACCGTTTATACCGCCAGCCCTGAAAGTCAGCAAATCCACGTCTGGAGCCTGAATCACGATGGTTCTCTGACGCTGACGCAGGTGGTTGATGTACCGGGTCAGGTACAGCCGATGGTCGTCAGCCCGGATAAGCGTTACCTCTATGTTGGTGTGCGCCCGGAGTTTCGCGTGTTGGCTTATCGTATTGCGCCTGATGACGGAGCGCTGACCTTCGCGGCAGAGTCAGCGCTGCCGGGTAGCCCGACGCATATTTCTACCGATCATCAGGGACGTTTCGTGTTCGTTGGCTCTTATAACGCGGGTAGCGTGAGTGTCACGCGTCTGGAAGATGGCCTGCCGGTGGAACTGGTTGACGTGGTAGAAGGTCTGGATGGTTGCCACTCAGCCAACATCTCTCCGGATAACCGTACCCTTTGGGTTCCGGCGTTGAAACAGGATCGTATCTGCCTGTTTGACGTTAGCGATGATGGCCATCTGGTTGCGCAGGAACCGGCTGAAGTGACTACCGTTGAAGGCGCGGGCCCGCGTCATATGGCGTTCCATCCGAATAAGCAATATGCCTACTGCGTGAACGAGCTGAATAGCTCTGTTGATGTCTGGGAGCTGAAAGATCCGTACGGCAAGATTGAGTGTGTGCAGACGCTGGATATGATGCCTGCTGATTTCGCGGATACCCGTTGGGCAGCAGATATTCACATCACACCGGATGGTCGCCATCTGTATGCCTGTGATCGCACCGCCAGCCTGATTACGGTCTTTAGCGTCTCTGAAGATGGCAGCGTGTTGACCAAAGAAGGTTTCCAACCTACCGAAACTCAGCCGCGCGGTTTTAATATCGATAACAGAGGTAAATACCTGATTGCAGCCGGACAAAAATCGCACCATATCGCGGTATACGAGATTGCTGGCGAACAAGGACTGTTGACGGAGAAAGGTCGTTACGCGGTAGGACAAGGCCCGATGTGGGTGGTGGTTAACGCGTACTAATATTGCGTCTAATGCCGGATGAGTATCCGGCACATTGCCCGGCAGAGCATGAATCTGCCGGGTTTACATCAGAGAATGACGTTTACTGCTTAGGTTCAGCAACCACTTTGCTACCGATACCGCGGTTGTTGTATTCCCACATACGGTTGAAGTTGGTGTCGTTCAGGTTACGCTGGATTTCACCTTTGTCATCTTCCGCACCGGTATTACCGGCAAACGGGCGTTTTGCGATAACGCTGTCAGCCCATGGTTTTGCCATGTTAAAGCCTTCGTTAATCACGCTGTCACGAATCACGACCTGACCGTTAGTGTTGGAATCGACATCCAGCGAGCGGCCTAACTGCGCCACGCCATCGCCACTTGCCGTGAAGCGACTATTAATCGCCAGGAAACCGTAGTAGATGTTTGACAGGGTAGCCGGTGCGAACACATAGGCTTCCTGCTGGGTACGGGAGTTCACTACGCGGAAATCGGTGTTATCGAACACTACGGCACCGCGACCGGAAACGATATCCACATCACCTTCAATGTAGCTGTTGGTAACCAGCGTACGCGGTTGACGATCGTTTTCCAGACGGTTTTGTACGCCGCTATTGGTCACGAAGAAGGTATTCTGGCGGCCAAGGATATTGACCTTGTTGATCTGCACTTTATCGCCATCGGTACGCAGTGCAACGGCCGGGTGGTTACCCGCATCAACGCTGTCACCCAGGTTGTTTTCGATGGTCAGGTTCTGCAATTGCAGACCGTTATTTTGCGACCAGACGACAGCAGAACACATCACACCAATATTTGTGCCACGTTTGTTCTGGCAATTATCAAACATATACCACGCAGGTTTACCCGGCATATATTTACCGGCTGGGTTCACCGTACGACGCCAGTCCGCGGTGCTCATGTCACCGTCAATGGCCTGGCCAATTTTCACATCAAGCGGTTTTTCGCCCATACCGTACAGCGTCAGGCTACCTGTTGCTGCCGGAATATATACCGTGCCCTGGTACTCGCCTGGCATAATCGCGATGTACTGACGTTTGTTAGTACGTTTGATGATTGCTGCATCAACAGCGGCTTGAATGCTGGTATGGGTGACGCCCTGAGTCCCTGCCGGGCCAACGACGAAGTCAGGCTGTGCAGGCAGAGAAATAGAAGAAGGGCTCCACGGCGCGGTGTTTGGCGTCAGTGCGGAAAAATAGTGCGCAGCAACGAAGTTTTTCGCTTCATTGGCCGACAGGATCGGGCGCGAAGAGGTGCCTGGCGCGGTCTGATCGGAAGGAATTTGATCGGGCGGCGTAGAGCTACAGGCGGTCAGCGTCACGCCAAAAGCCATAGCCAGCGCCAGACGGGAAACTGATGATATGTTCACAGGTTGCTCCGGGCTTTGAAAAGTTATCCATTGAAGCCTGCTTTTTTATACTAAGTTGAGCGAAACGGGAAGGTTAAAAGGTAAAAAGTTGTTTTTATCACCACAAAGCCCGGCGCGGAGAGTCCTTATATCACAAATACATAACAATTACGGTCCTTCAGGTTGACAACATCCCTATAATCAAAAATAAATGTCTATACAACCTATGACAAGTGGTGAGTCGAATGCAGCAATTCTTCCCTGATGATGTTATCTGGCGCAATGTTCGTCTGGCGACTATGGACCCTGAACGTGGTACCCAATATGGGCTGTTGGATGGTCACGCGCTGATCGTCCGCCAGGGCAAGATTCGCGATATCGTCCCGGAATCATCGTTATATCTCACGCATGACAATACTCTTGATATGCAGGGCAGGCTGATTACGCCTGGCCTGATTGATTGCCATACGCATCTGGTCTTTGGCGGAAACCGCGCAGGTGAGTGGGAGCAGCGGCTAAATGGTGTCTCCTACCAGCAGATAAGCGCCGAGGGCGGGGGGATTAATGCCACCGTGTCGGCGACCCGCAGCGCCACGGATGAACAACTCTTACACGTAGCCCATCAGCGGATGGAACAGTTGATCAAAGAAGGCGTTACGCTGCTGGAAATAAAATCGGGTTACGGCCTGGATTTACAGACAGAAGAGAAAATATTGCGCGTGGCGGCGGCGCTGGCGGCAGAGAATATCGTTGAAATCAGCCCGACGCTGTTGGCTGCGCATGCAACTCCAGCGGAATACCGGGATGATCCTGACGGCTATATTACGCTGGTGTGTGAGACCATTATGCCGCAATTGTGGGAACAAGGGCTGTTTGAGACCGTCGATCTGTTCTGTGAAAGCGTTGGTTTTTCGTTGGCGCAGAGCGAGCGGGTGTTTCAGGCTGCACAGGCGCTGGGCATCCCGATTAAAGGCCATGTCGAACAACTATCATTGCTTGGCGGCGCACAGTTGGTAAGCCGCTACCACGGGCTATCCGCCGATCATATTGAATACCTCGATGAAGCGGGTGTAGCGGCGATGAGCCAAAGCGGTACGGTCGGTGTGCTGCTGCCCGGCGCATTCTATTTCCTCAAAGAGCAGCAGCGCCCACCGGTAGCGTTGCTGCGTAAATATCAGGTACCGATGGCGGTAGCGACAGATTTTAACCCCGGTACCAGTCCGTTTATCAGCCTGCACTGGGCGATGAATATGGCCTGCGTTCAGTTTGGTCTAACGCCGGAAGAAGCATGGGCGGGCGTAACCCGTCATGCGGCCCGGGCGCTGGGGCGTCATGCCACCCACGGTCAATTGAAGGCCGGGTTTGTGGCCGATTTTGTGGTGTGGGATGCAACCCTCCCGGTCGAGATCCTGTATGAACCCGGGCGCAATCCGCTCTACCAACGCGTATTCAAAGGACAAATAGCATGACCAACTGGCAACCAGCCTCACCTGCGCTGTGGCAGGGACGTGATGACCGCGCCGAATCGCCGAATGCGCTGCGCCTGTTTCAGACTATCACGCAAAGTCTGACGTTTAGCCCAGAAATGTACCGCGAGCAGATAGCGTTGCTCGGGTTTGCCTGCGACGAAGGCGTTAAACGTAATCAGGGGCGCACGGGTGCCGCCGGAGCACCCGATGAGCTGCGCAAGGCGTTGGCGAATTTAGCCAGTCATGATGGGCACAATCGACTGGTGGATCTGGGAAATATTGTGGCGCAGGCTCCCGATCTTGAGGGCGCGCAGCAGGCGTTACGTAATGCGGTACAGCGCTGTCAGCAGGAGAACATGCGTACCTTTGTTTTGGGCGGGGGACACGAAACTGCCTTTGCGCATGGCGCGGGCGTACTGGGTGCGTTCCCGCAGGCGAAAGTGGGGATAGTCAACTTCGATGCGCATCTCGATTTGCGCAAAGCTGAACAAGCTACATCCGGTACGCCATTTCGCCAGCTGGCGCAGCTTTGCGATGAACAGCAGCGTGAATTTCACTATGCCTGTATCGGCGTCAGTCGGGCGGCAAACACCCAGGCGCTTTGGGATGAGGCCCAGCGGCTCGGTGTTACCGTGGTGGAGGATCTGCATTGCGATACGGCGCAGGCGCAGTTAGCGCAGTTCATTGCCAATCTGGATGTCATCTATCTGACAATCGACCTCGACGTGCTGCCGGTGTGGGAAATGCCCGGCGTGTCGGCCCCCGCCGCGCTTGGCGTACCGTTGGCGACGCTGCTGAGACTGATTGAGCCTCTGTGTCGTAGCGGTAAACTCCTGGCGGTGGATATGGTTGAATTTAATCCACGCTTTGACGATGATGGCAGAGCAGCACGCGTGGCGGCGCGATTAGGCTGGCAAATCGCCCATTGGTGGCACTGATATACCTGATGGCGTTGCGCTTATCAGGTTCGGGTAATGCCTGTAAACTCTACCCACTCACATTTTCAGCTTAAGGAAGGCTCACGCATGCTCCCATCCCGTTCTGCTCCGGCTCCTTTTTACGAAAAGGTCAAACAGGAGATCAGCGAAAAAATTGCCAGCGGTATCTGGCAGCCTCACGATCGCATTCCTTCTGAGGCAGAGCTGGTGGCGCAATATGGTTTCAGCCGCATGACTATCAACCGGGCGCTACGTGAGTTAACGGATGAAGGTTTACTGGTGCGTTTGCAGGGCGTCGGGACGTTTGTCGCCGAGCCAAAAGGCCAGTCCGCGCTGTTTGAAATCCGCAGCATCGCGGATGAAATCAACGCCCGTCAGCATCAGCACCGGTGCGAAGTACTGACGCTGGAAAAAACCCAGGCCAACGCGCAGCAGGCTTTGGTGTTAAACGTCAAAGAAGGCACATCCATTTTTCACTCTGTCATGGTGCACTACGAGAACGATCTGCCGGTACAGATTGAAGATCGCTGCGTGAATGCCGAAATTGTGCCGGAGTATCTGGCGCAGGATTACAGTCAGACCACGCCGCACGCATACCTGTCACTGATCGCCCCGCTGACGGAAGGTGAACATATTGTTGAAGCGGTACGTGCCAGCGCTGAAGAGTGCGCGCTGCTGAATATCAAAGAACACGATCCCTGCCTGCTGATCCGCCGTAAGACCTGGTCTGCGTCGTCCATAGTCTCTCATGCCCGCTTGCTGTTCCCGGGTTCCCGCTATCGCCTGCAAGGACGGTTTATGTCCTGATGTCGGGATATCAAAACCGTGATTGCTGACGCAATATAATAAAAATGTATCTTAATTGTTAAAATCATCCTTGCGATGACTTGTATAGACAAGTATATATTTCTTATCTATCCGACGTTCGCGAGGAGTTTTCTGTCATGTCCCATAGCAAATATCGTCAGCAGGATATTCGTGCCCCACGCGGCACCACCTTAACGGCCAAAAGCTGGCTGACCGAAGCGCCGCTGCGCATGTTAATGAATAATCTGGATCCCGATGTGGCGGAAAATCCGCATGAGCTGGTGGTATACGGTGGGATTGGCCGCGCCGCGCGGGACTGGGAATGTTATGACGCCATCGTCAATGCGCTGACCAAACTGGAGACCGATGAAACTCTGCTGGTCCAGTCTGGTAAACCGGTAGGCGTATTCAAAACTCACGACAACGCACCGCGCGTGCTGATTGCCAACTCCAACCTGGTGCCGCATTGGGCTACCTGGGAACACTTCAACGAACTGGACGCCAAAGGGCTGGCGATGTACGGCCAGATGACTGCCGGGAGCTGGATCTACATCGGCAGCCAGGGCATCGTGCAGGGGACTTATGAAACTTTCGTTGAGGCCGGGCGTCAGCATTATCAGGGTAACCTCAGCGGACGCTGGGTGCTGACCGCCGGGCTGGGCGGCATGGGCGGAGCACAACCGCTAGCCGCTACACTTGCGGGTGCGTGTTCGCTGAACATTGAATGCCAGCAAAGCCGAATTGATTTCCGTCTGCGTACCCGTTATGTCGACGAGCAGGCGACATCGCTTGACGATGCGCTGGCGCGTATCGACAAATACACCCGCGAGGGTAAAGCTGTGTCCATTGCGCTGTGTGCTAATGCCGCCGACGTTGTGCCGGAACTGGTGAAGCGCGGTGTGCGCCCGGATATGGTCACCGACCAGACCAGCGCCCACGATCCGCTGCATGGTTATCTGCCGTGCGGCTGGAGTTGGGAAGAGTATCAGGCAAAAGCGGTGTCCGATCCCCACGGCACGGTGCAGGCGGCGAAACGTTCAATGGCAACGCACGTTGAGGCGATGCTGGCGTTTAGCAAAATGGGTGTGCCGACGTTTGATTACGGCAACAACATTCGCCAGATGGCCAAAGAGATGGGCGTGGAAAACGCCTTTGATTTCCCCGGCTTCGTACCTGCTTATATTCGCCCCCTGTTCTGTCGCGGCATAGGCCCGTTCCGTTGGGTGGCACTGTCAGGCGATCCGCAGGATATTTATAAGACAGATGCCAAAGTGAAAGAGATCGTGGCTGATGATAAGCACCTTCATCACTGGTTGGATATGGCGCGTGAGCGGATTAACTTCCAGGGTTTACCAGCGCGTATCTGCTGGGTCGGCCTGGAGTGGCGTCAGAAACTGGGGCTGGCGTTTAATGAAATGGTGCGCAGCGGTGAAGTATCCGCGCCGATTGTTATTGGCCGTGACCATCTGGACTCCGGTTCTGTTGCCAGCCCAAACCGCGAAACCGAAGCTATGCGCGACGGTTCAGACGCCGTATCCGACTGGCCGCTGCTGAACGCGCTGCTTAACACCGCCAGCGGTGCGACCTGGGTGTCGCTGCATCACGGCGGCGGGGTCGGCATGGGCTTCTCTCAGCATGCCGGGATGGTCATTGTTTGCGATGGTACCGATGAAGCCGCGGCGCGCATCGCCCGGGTCTTACATAATGATCCGGCTACCGGGGTGATGCGCCACGCCGACGCCGGGTATGACATTGCGGTGGAGTGCGCCGTTGAAGAAGGGCTGAATTTGCCAATGATTGCTGCGACGCAGGAGAAACGCTGATATGAACACCATGACACTCACGCCGGGCCATCTGAGTTTTACCCAGCTACGTGAAATCTGGCAGCAGCCGGTCAAACTGAGCCTGGATGCCGGGGCGATTGATGCAATCAATGCCAGCGTCGCCTGCGTCAATAATATTGTCGCTGAAGGCCGTACGGCGTATGGCATTAATACCGGCTTTGGCCTGTTGGCTCAGACCCGTATCGCCACGGAAGATTTGCAGAATTTACAGCGTTCGCTGGTGCTTTCGCATGCGGCAGGCGTTGGCGAGGCGCTGGATGACGCAATGGTTCGCCTGATTATGGTGCTGAAAATCAACAGCCTGGCGCGTGGTTTTTCCGGCATTCGTTTGAGCGTGATTGAAGCGCTGATTGCGCTGGTGAATGCCGAGGTGTATCCACTGATCCCGGCGAAAGGGTCGGTGGGCGCATCGGGCGACCTGGCGCCGCTGGCACATATGTCGTTGACGCTATTGGGCGAAGGTAAAGCGCGCTGGCAGGGGGAATGGCTCCCGGCTACCGACGCGCTGAAAAAGGCCGGACTGGAGCCGATCACGCTGGAGGCGAAAGAGGGGCTGGCGCTGCTCAACGGCACTCAGGCTTCCACCGCCTTTGCACTGCGCGGGTTAATTGAAGCTCAGGAACTGTTTGCGTCTGCGACGGTGTGCGGGGCGCTGACCACAGAAGCCGTGCTGGGCTCCCGTCGTCCGTTTGACGCCCGTATTCATGCCGCGCGAGGGCAGCGTGGGCAGATTGATGCCGCAACGCTATACCGTCATGTGTTGACCGACTCCAGCGCGCTTTCTCAGTCGCATCATAACTGCGAAAAAGTACAGGACCCGTATTCTCTGCGCTGTCAGCCACAGGTGATGGGGGCGTGTCTGACGCAAATGCGCCAGGTGATGGATGTTCTGCTGGTTGAAGCCAACGCGGTTTCCGACAACCCGCTGGTGTTTGCCGAAGAGGGCGATGTGATTTCCGGCGGCAACTTCCATGCTGAACCGGTGGCGATGGCGGCAGATAATCTGGCGCTGGCAATTGCGGAAATTGGCTCGTTATCAGAGCGGCGCATTGCGCTGATGATGGACAAACATATGTCGCAGTTGCCGCCGTTCCTGGTGAAAAACGGTGGGGTTAACTCCGGCTTTATGATTGCTCAGGTAACCGCCGCCGCGCTGGCGAGCGAGAACAAAGCGCTGGCGCATCCGCACAGCGTGGACAGCTTGCCGACATCCGCCAACCAGGAAGATCATGTTTCTATGGCTCCGGCGGCGGGACGCAGACTGTGGGAGATGGCAGCAAATACGCGCGGTGTGATTGCCGTGGAGTGGCTGGCGGCGTGTCAGGGGATTGACCTGCGTGAAGGGTTAACCTCCAGTCCGTTGCTGGAGCAGGCGCGACAAGCGCTGCGCGAGCAGGTTGCCCACTACACGCAGGATCGCTTTTTTGCCCCGGATATTGAGTGCGCGACCGAGCTGTTAGCGCAAGGAACGTTGCTGCAATTGCTGCCTGAATTTCTGTAGAAAATTGCCTGATGTCGACGCTGACGCGTCTTATCAGGCCCACGGTCTGCTTTGTAGGCCGGATGAGGTGAAGCCGATATCCGGCACAACACAGCTTAGCTAAACATCGCCGTAATCGAGGCGCTGGCGAGCGAGTGGAAATGGACGTTAAATCCAACCATCGCGCCGCTGGCACCTTCATCGACATCAATACGCTCCACATCTAGGGCGTGAACTGTAAAGATATAGCGGTGGGTTTCACCCTTCGGCGGCGCAGCGCCGCCATAACCGGCTTTACCAAAATCTGTACGGGTCTGAATCACCCCATCCGGCAGCGCAACCAGCCCGGAGCCGAATCCTTGTGGGAGTACGCGGGTATCAGCCGGCAGATTTACCACCACCCAATGCCACCAGCCGGAGCCGGTTGGCGCATCAGGATCAAAGCAGGTCACGACAAAGCTTTTGGTTCCTGCGGGTACGTCATCCCACGCCAGATGCGGGGAAATATTATCCCCGTCATACCCCATGCCGTTAAAGACGTGGCGATGCCCAAGCTTATCGCCATCGCGCAGATCGTTACTGATTAGTTTCATGCTGACTCCTCTCGTTAGCCAAAAAGTGTAGCCAGAAACCGTAGAGCTTACCGCTGATTAATCGCTAAAAAATGTTGCATTGCGCACAGCCTCGTTCACGGCCTGCGTCAGGCGACGTAACTGATCGGGCTGGATAATGTACGGCGGCATCAGGTAGATGAGCTTGCCAAACGGTCTTATCCACACGCCCTGTTCGACAAAGAACTTCTGTAACGCTGCCATATTCACCGGATGGGTGGTTTCGATGACGCCGATGGCGCCGAGCACGCGTACGTCCGCGACCCAGCAGGAATCTACCGCCGGGGCGAGTTCTGCCCACAGCTGCGCTTCAATGGCCGCTACTTGTGCGCGCCACTCGCCGGTTTCGATTAACGACAGGCTGGCGGAGGCGACGGCGCAGGCCAACGGATTGCCCATAAAGGTCGGGCCGTGCATGAAGCATCCGGCTTCACCGTTGCTGATGGTTTCCGCAACCTGGCGGGTGGTGAGGGTTGCAGAAAGGGTCATTGTTCCGCCGGTTAACGCTTTGCCCAGGCATAAAATGTCCGGAGTGATGTCGGCATGCTCGCAGGCAAAAAGCTTGCCTGTACGACCAAATCCGGTGGCGATTTCATCGGCAATCAGCAGGATCCCTTCACGGTCGCACATCTTACGGATGCGTTTTAACCATTCGGGATGATACATGCGCATACCGCCAGCTCCCTGTACGATTGGCTCTAGGATCACTGCCGCAATTTCGTGGCGATGCGCGGCCATCAGACGGGCAAAAGGCACCATATCCAGTTCGTCCCACTCGCCGCCCATGCGGCTTTGTGGGGCTGGGGCAAACAGGTTCTCCGGCAGGTATCCCTTCCACAGACTGTGCATTGAGTTGTCAGGATCGCAGACCGACATCGCGCCGAAGGTATCACCATGGTAACCATTACGAAATGTCAGGAAACGCTGGCGGGATTCGCCTTTAGCCTGCCAGTATTGCAGTGCCATTTTCATTGCAACTTCTACGGCGACCGACCCTGAATCTGCGAGAAAAACGCACTCCAGCGCCTCTGGGGTCATCGCCACCAACTGGCGGCACAGCGCAATGGCCGGGGCATGGGTAATGCCGCCAAACATTACATGCGACATGGCATCAATCTGCGTTTTCATCGCGGCGTTCAGTTGCGGGTGATTGTAACCGTGGATTGCCGCCCACCAGGATGACATGCCGTCAATCAGTTTCTCACCGCTGGCTAAGATCAGTTCGCAACCTTCGGCACGCGCCACCGGATAAACCGGCAACGGGGAGGTCATGGAGGTGTATGGGTGCCAGATATGGCGTTGGTCAAACGCAAGATCGTCCGTTGTCATAATCGACTTGTAAACCAAATTAAAAAGATTTAGGTTTACGAGTCTACACCAAACTAACAACGAAACGTATACCAATATGGCTCATTCTTCTCGCTGGACAATGTCGCAAGTCACCGAATTATTTGAAAAACCACTGTTGGATCTGCTGTTTGAAGCGCAGCAGGTTCATCGTCAGCATTTCGATCCGCAGCAGGTACAAGTTAGTACGCTGCTGTCGATTAAGACCGGTGCTTGCCCGGAAGATTGCAAATACTGCCCGCAAAGCTCCCGCTATAAAACCGGTCTGGAAACAGAACGGTTGATGGAGGTTGAACAGGTACTGGACTCGGCACGTAAGGCGAAGCAGGCCGGTTCAACGCGGTTTTGCATGGGCGCGGCGTGGAAGAACCCGCATGAGCGCGATATGCCGTACCTGGAACAAATGGTTCAGGGCGTGAAAGAACTAGGGCTGGAAGCCTGTATGACGCTGGGCACGCTGGACGAATCTCAGGCCCAGCGCCTGGCCAATGCGGGTCTGGACTACTACAACCACAACCTCGACACCTCGCCGGAATTTTACGGCAATATCATCACCACCCGCTCGTACCAGGAGCGCCTGGATACGCTGGATAAAGTGCGCGAGGCGGGCATTAAAGTTTGCTCCGGCGGGATTGTTGGGCTGGGCGAAACGGTGACCGACCGCGCGGGTCTGCTGCTACAATTAGCGAATCTGCCGACGCCGCCGGAAAGTGTGCCGATCAACATGCTGGTGAAAGTGAAGGGCACGCCGCTTGCCGATAACGACGACGTAGATGCTTTTGATTTTATTCGTACTATCGCCGTGGCGCGTATCATGATGCCGACCTCATACGTGCGTCTTTCTGCCGGGCGCGAGCAGATGAACGAACAAACCCAGGCGATGTGCTTTATGGCCGGGGCCAACTCGATTTTCTACGGCTGCAAACTGCTGACCACTCCGAACCCGAACGAAGATAAAGATTTGCTGTTATTTCGCAAGCTGGGTCTTAACCCGCAGCAAACGGCGGTACTGGCGGGCGATAACGAACAGCAACAACGTCTGGAGCAGGCGCTGCGTACCCCGGATACCGACGATTACTACAACGCGGCAACCGTATGACCTGGCAGCAAAAAATTGACGATGCGCTAACAGCGCGTCGTCGTGCTGATGCGTTGCGTCAGCGCTATGCAGTGACGCAGGGGGCCGGGCGCTGGCTGCAGGCCGACGGTCGCCAGTATCTGAATTTCTCCAGCAACGACTACCTCGGCTTAAGCCACCATCCGCAGATTATCTGCGCGTGGCAGCAGGGCGCTGAGCGTTTTGGCGTCGGCAGCGGCGGCTCGGGCCATGTCAGCGGTTATTCCGTTGCTCATCAGGCGCTGGAAGAAGAGCTGGCGCAGTGGCTCGGCTATTCCCGGGCGCTGTTGTTCATCTCTGGTTTTGCCGCCAATCAGGCGGTCATTGCCGCACTGATGGGAAAAGATGACAAGATTGTTGCCGACAGGCTCAGCCATGCCTCGCTGCTGGAGGCTGCCAGTCTTAGCCCTGCCGTGTTACGTCGCTTTACTCATAACGACTCGCAACATCTGGATCGTCTGCTGACAGCCCCCTGTCCGGGGCAGCAGCTGGTGGTCACCGAAGGCGTGTTCAGCATGGATGGCGACAGCGCGCCGCTGGCAGAAATCCACATGGTGGCGAAACGGCAGGGCGCGTGGCTGCTGGTGGATGATGCGCATGGGATTGGCGTAAGCGGTGAGGAAGGGCGTGGTTCGTGCTCCCGACAGCAGGTGAAACCTGAGCTGTTGGTGGTGACATTTGGCAAAGGGTTCGGCGTCAGCGGTGCGGCGATCCTGTGTTCTGATAGCGTGGCCGATTATCTGCTGCAGTTTGCCCGTCATCTGATCTACAGCACCAGCATGCCGCCAGCCCAGGCTCAGGCCTTGCGCGCCGCACTGGCGGTGATCCGCAGCCGCGAAGGCGATGAGCGCAGAGAAAAGCTGGCGATGCTGATCCAGCGTTTTCGCGCAGGGGTGAATACTACGGATTTGGCGCTGGCACATTCAGACAGCGCTATTCAACCGCTGATCGTTGGCGACAATCATAAAGCCTTGCAACTGGCACAGACGTTACGGCAACAGGGATGCTGGGTGACGGCGATTCGTCCACCGACGGTGCCGGTTGGGACGGCCAGGCTGCGGATTACGCTGACCCAGGCGCATGAAGTCCAGGATATCGACAACTTACTGGAGGTGCTGCATGGCGCAGGTCAATAAGCAGGCAATTGCCGCTGCGTTTGGTCGCGCGGCCACGCACTATGAGCAACATGCGGAGCTTCAGCGTCAGAGCGCCGATGCGTTACTGGCGCAACTCAATGGCCGGGCGTTCTCACGGGTTTTGGACGCGGGCTGTGGGCCTGGGCGTATGAGTCGTTACTGGCGGGAGCAGGGGAGCGAGGTCTGTGCGCTGGATCTGTCGGCGCAAATGCTTACGCAAGCGCAGCGTCACGATGTCGCCCATCACTATCTGCTGGCGGATATCGAAGCCATTCCGCAGGCCGCTGCCACTTTCGACCTGGCCTGGAGCAATCTGGCCGTGCAGTGGTGCAACGACCTGCGCGGCGCGTTACGCGAGCTATACCGGGTGGTGCGTCCTGGAGGGGCGGTGGCGTTTAGTACGCTGGCGCAAGGGTCGATGCCGGAACTTCGTCAGGCGTGGAGAGCGGTTGATGATCGGGAGCACGCCAACCGTTTTTTGCCTGTGGAGCAACTGGAAAACGCTCTGTGCGGCTGGGACGTTGAATACCAGTCTCATGCCGTCACGCTGTGGTTTGACGATGCGCTGAGTGCCATGCGCTCGCTAAAGGGCATTGGCGCGACGCATTTGCATGATGGACGTGAGCAGCGTGTGCTGACCCGCTCGCAGTTGCGCCAGTTACAGCTCGCCTGGCCCTGTCAGCAGGGTAAATATCCGCTGACCTATCATCTTTTTTTGGGAGTAATTCAACGTGACTAACACATTTTTTGTCACCGGGACGGACACCGAAGTAGGTAAAACTATCGCCAGCTGTGCGTTGCTTCAGGCGGCGGGACAGCTGGGGTTGCGAACGGTCGGCTATAAGCCGGTGGCGTCAGGCAGTGAAATGACGGCTGAAGGTCTGCGAAACAGCGATGCGCTGGCTCTACAGCGCAACAGCGTTGTGGCAGTGGATTATGCGGCCATCAATCCGTATACCTTCGCCGAACCTACCTCACCGCATATCATCAGTGCTGACGAAGGGCGCCCCATTCAGGCCTCAGTGATGTCTGCGGGTTTACGCTTGCTTGAAGAACAGGCTGACTGGGTATTGGTGGAAGGCGCAGGCGGATGGTTTACGCCACTTTCGCCAACGCTGAGTTTTTCTGACTGGGTAAAAGCGGAACAACTGCCGGTGATTCTGGTGGTTGGCGTTAAGCTCGGTTGTATCAATCATGCCATTTTGACCGCCCAGGCGGTGCAGCAGGCCGGGCTGACGCTCGCCGGATGGGTTGCCAATGATGTGCTGCCTCCTGGCAAGCGTCATGCTGAATATATGGCGACGCTAAAGCGTGCGCTTGCGGCTCCGCTACTGGGGGAAATACCCTGGCTGGCAGAAGAGCCGGAACGAGCATCGACAGGTCGTTATATCGATCTTAGCGCTTTGTCTCCGGCATCCACCAGTCGTTGATTAGCGGGTCGCTGAATTGTGTTATTTGCCCTTGAGCCACGTTGCGTCCACGATGTAACAAGCAATAGCAGTCGGCGACCCGACGAATAAACGGCAGGCTCTGCTCCGCGAGCATAATGGCGATGCCAAGCTCCTGGCTTAGCCTCACAATCAGATTCCCCAGTTTGTGGATATACGCCTGGCCACTTCCTCGCGTCGGCTCATCGAGGATCAGCAGGCGCGGGCGAGTGACCAGCGCACTGGCGAGTGCAAGCTGGTGCTGATTTTCCTCCGACAATGCCACCCCTTTGGCCTGACGCAGTACAAACAGCTGTGGAAACAGGCGGTAAATATCGCTGCTGTTCATCGCTTCGCTTTCCTCAACCGCCTGGCGCGCAATGTGCAGATTTTCCTCTACCGTCAGCTGCGAAAAAATTCGCCGTTCCTGCGATACACAGTTAATACCCAGCGCAATGCGCTTTGCCGCCGGAATCTGAAGCAGATCGCAAGGTGGTGCGCCAGCCTGATGCCAGAACATGGTTCCGCTCTCAATCGGTAAATTGCCGATGATGCAATTGGCCAGCGTGGTTTTTCCCATCCCTGGAAGACCCAGCACGGCGGTACATTTGCCGGGCAACAGGTCGAGATCGACATCCCAAAGCGAGTGTTGATTACCGTAATAGTGATTCACTGCACGAAGACTCAACATAGATTTCTCCCTCATGATGATATCCGCCTCGCGGGCTGATGGTCGGGAGAAAACTGCAAATCTCTTGCCAGAAGCGGAATTAGGGGAAAATACAGCAGAATAGCGTATTGAGCGGGTTGCGGTATCCGGCTTGTTGTGGATGAGCGCCGCAGTGTGCACATTGTCAGTGCCTGGTGGCGTTGTGATGGTGCAGGCAGGAAAATGATGAAAATGCGAGCAAGATCTCGGCCATCCCAGGTCGCTTCGTTAGCTGATAAATATCAAAAAATAGCGATAATTTTTTTTTATCCCACCAGAAAAGATCATCAGGACGTTTTTGCCAGGCTACAGTCCGTACGGGCTGGAGGCAGTTATCCACTATTCCTGTGGATAACCTTGTGTATTAGAGTTAGAAAACACAAGGTAAGCGAGAGAAGACGCGGCCTGCGACTAAATTGATGCGAAAGACGGCTTGAGATAATAGTCATTAAATTACAGTGTGTTAGATAAATGCAATGGCTGTCGCAGAAGTGTCATGTGTTGCCACAAAACTTTCATCGGGTAGCTTGACAAATGTTAAAAAAGTCATTGGTTTGGGGATAACACATTTTTGCTGGTGTTTTATCTTGCCTGCGGACAAATTTTAGCCTGTAGTCACGGCCATTTTGCTGGCGTAACAGAAATATTCTGGCGCGTTACTGTTTTTTCATCCAGTATATTTTACTGGCAAAATATACTGCTGCGAGTAAAATTACACACCTGCCCGCCCATTGCTTCAGGTAGCTGCTCATGAGTAAACCGTTCAAACTAAATTCCGCTTTTAAACCCTCTGGCGATCAGCCTGAGGCGATACGTCGCCTGGAAGAAGGTCTGGAGGATGGTCTGGCGCATCAGACGCTGCTGGGGGTGACGGGGTCGGGGAAAACATTCACCATCGCGAACGTGATTGCGGACTTACAGCGCCCTACCATGGTGCTGGCCCCCAATAAGACGCTTGCCGCGCAGTTGTACGGTGAGATGAAAGAGTTCTTCCCGGATAACGCGGTGGAGTATTTCGTCTCCTACTACGACTATTATCAGCCGGAAGCCTACGTGCCAAGTTCTGACACCTTCATCGAGAAGGATGCTTCGGTTAACGAACACATTGAGCAGATGCGTCTGTCAGCAACCAAAGCGTTGCTTGAGCGACGGGATGTCGTCGTCGTGGCGTCGGTTTCCGCGATTTATGGTCTGGGTGACCCGGATCTATACCTGAAAATGATGCTGCACCTGACGGTGGGGATGATTATCGACCAGCGCGCGATCCTGCGTCGTCTGGCGGAGCTGCAATATACCCGTAACGATCAGGCATTCCAGCGCGGGACCTTCCGCGTGCGCGGTGAAGTGATCGACATATTCCCGGCGGAATCTGACGACATCGCGTTGCGCGTGGAACTGTTTGATGAAGAGGTCGAACGTTTGTCGCTGTTTGACCCACTTACCGGACAGGTCGAATCCACTATTTCGCGCTTTACCATCTATCCCAAAACGCACTACGTGACGCCGCGCGAACGTATTGTACAGGCGATGGAAGAAATTAAGGTTGAGCTGGCAGAGCGGCGAAAAGTCCTGTTGGCAAATAACAAACTGCTGGAAGAACAGCGCTTAAGTCAGCGTACCCAGTTCGATCTGGAAATGATGAACGAGCTGGGTTACTGCTCGGGGATTGAAAACTATTCCCGCTATCTGTCCGGGCGTGGTCCGGGCGAGCCACCGCCGACGCTGTTTGATTACCTGCCTGCCGATGGCCTGCTGGTGGTGGATGAATCTCACGTGACTATCCCGCAAATTGGCGGCATGTATCGCGGTGACCGGGCGCGTAAAGAAACCCTGGTCGAATACGGATTCCGTCTGCCGTCTGCGCTGGATAACCGTCCGCTTAAATTTGAAGAGTTTGAAGCGCTGGCCCCGCAAACCATCTATGTTTCGGCGACGCCGGGCAACTATGAGCTGGAGAAATCCGGTGATGATGTGGTCGATCAGGTAGTAAGACCGACCGGCCTGCTGGATCCGGTCATTGAGGTGCGCCCGGTGGCGACGCAGGTTGACGATCTGCTATCTGAGATCCGCACCCGTGCGGCGATTAACGAACGTGTGCTGGTCACCACGCTCACCAAACGGATGGCGGAGGATCTCACCGAGTATCTTGAAGAGCACGGTGAACGGGTGCGTTATCTGCACTCTGACATCGATACCGTGGAACGTATGGAAATCATTCGTGACCTGCGTCTGGGCGAGTTTGACGTGCTGGTGGGTATCAACCTGTTACGTGAAGGTCTGGACATGCCTGAGGTCTCCCTGGTGGCGATTCTGGACGCAGACAAAGAAGGGTTCCTGCGTTCTGAACGTTCGCTTATTCAGACCATCGGTCGTGCGGCGCGTAACATCAACGGTAAGGCGATTCTTTACGGTGATAAAATTACCGCCTCTATGGCTAAAGCGATTGGTGAAACCGAACGTCGTCGTGAGAAACAGCAGCTCTATAACGAAGAACACGGTATTACGCCGCAGGGGCTGAACAAGAAAGTGGTCGATATTCTGGCGCTGGGTCAGAATATTGCGAAGACCAAAGCGAAAGGCAAAGGGAAGTCACGCGCAGGCGCGAAGTCTGAGGTTGTCGAACTGGATATGACGCCAAAAGCGCTGCAGCAGAAGATTCACGAGCTGGAAGGGCAGATGATGCAACACGCGCAGAATCTCGAATTTGAAGAGGCCGCGACAATCCGTGACCAGTTGCATCAGTTGCGCGAGTTGTTTATTGCGGCATCGTAAGGCGGTGTCGGATGCGGGGTAAACCCTTATCCGACCTACGGGGTAGATTGCGTACGTAGGCCGGATGGCGGAGCAAATCGATTTGTAGGCCTGATAAGCGAAGCGCATCAGGCAAATCCGTTCAGCCCAGCGCCTGCACCGCTTTCTCCAGCGCACTATGCAATAGCTGGCGGTCATGGCGGTAGGGAATATCGCTGGCTTCCAGCACTTCCTGGATCACAACGCGGTCGGTAACGGCGGAAGCATCCACTTTCGGCCCCACAACCACCGCATCAATCACTTTCTTCCCGACGTACTGTTCAATAATGGTCAGCTTATCGCTAAGCGTCAGGCTGGCTGCTGGCAGGCTTAATTCGCGCCCAAGATTGCCTATGTAGACCATCGGAGCCGGTGTGCGACGTAATGCCTGTGACATTTCATCGAGTAAAAGAATCGGCATCAGGCTGGTGTAAAAACTGCCGGGGCCTATCAAAATTAAATCCGCTTCAGCGATAGCCTCAACGGCCTCCCGTGTAGTCGGGACTTTTGGCGAAAGCATCAGTTCCTGAGGTGGGACGGTGAGCTGATCGATATTCACTTCGCCATAAACTTCGTGTCCCTGGTCATCAATGGCCATCAGATCCACCGGCAGCTCCGACATCGGAATTAAATGTGCGTCAACTTTCAGCAGGCTACGAATTAAATTGATAGCTTCCAGAGGCCGCACGCTGAGGTGATCGAGCGCCTTTAACATCAGATTTCCGAGGTTATGCCCGGAAAGTTCGCCATTACCGCCAAAACGATACTCAAACATAGCGGATGCAACGCTGGGTTGGGTAATTAACTGGTTCAGACAGTTACGCA
>NZ_SZWU01000058.1:39221-46771 GCF_005280935.1 Citrobacter sp. wls757
TCAGGCGGGAACCTAATGGGGAAAGAGAGGAGAGAACGCGTCCTAATCCATGCCCTCCGCCGAGAGCGACAACGCGGTCCAAATCTGCCAGCGTGCGAGTGCGCATATATTTTCCTGATATCAATTGATCGGCGCTACAGTAACGTAAATAGCGTGTTTTCAGCAATTATCCAGTCGGCATCTTCCGTAATTTTTTTCTGCGATCTACTCCTTTCTGACGACACTCACCTGATGGCAAGATGATGTATATCAATGCAAAACTGTGATTTTTGCTTATTCTGTAGCGAAATTGCACGATCATGTCGCTATATACATATTTATACAGCGAAAGTGTACATGGCAAAAGCGCCATTTACACGCTAGTATCGGCATAACCACAAAGTACTCTTAAAAATTTGAGTTGCCGTAAGCCAACGCATCTGCAACTCGAAGTATGATGAGTATAAACACTCTAGCCTCTGCACCTGGGTCAAATGATACGGTGCTTTGGCCGTGACAAGACTTGAAAAAGTTTGTCACCAGGGCGCAGGAAGAAATGACTACGTCTCCCGTATTTGGAAAGGTGTACATGGGCTCTCAACTTACCGATGCTTTCGCACGTAAGTTTTACTACTTACGTTTATCGATTACCGATGTGTGTAACTTTCGTTGCACCTACTGCCTGCCGGATGGCTATAAGCCCGGCGGGGTCACCAATAACGGCTTTTTAACCGTTGATGAAATTCGCCGTGTCACGCGTGCGTTCGCCAGTCTGGGAACGGAAAAAGTGCGTCTGACGGGGGGCGAACCTTCACTGCGTCGCGACTTCACTGACATTATCGCCGCCGTGCGCGAAAACGACGCCATTCGCCAGATTGCGGTAACCACCAATGGTTATCGTCTGGCGCGCGATGCCGCCGCCTGGCGCGATGCCGGACTGACCGCGCTCAACGTCAGCGTCGACAGCCTCGACGCCCGTCAGTTTCACGCCATTACCGGACAGGACAAGTTTCAGCAGGTGATGGCAGGCATTGATGCTGCCTTTGATGCCGGTTTTGAAAAAGTGAAAGTCAACACCGTGCTGATGCGCGACGTAAACCATCATCAACTGGACAACTTCCTGGCGTGGATCCAACCTCGACCAATCCAACTGCGTTTTATTGAACTGATGGAAACGGGCGAGGGCAGCTCTCTCTTCCGTAAACACCATATTTCAGGACAGGTACTGCGCGATGAGCTGCTGCGTCGCGGCTGGATCCACCAGATCCGACAGCGTAGCGACGGCCCGGCTCAGGTTTTCTGTCATCCTGATTATGTTGGCGAAATTGGTCTGATCATGCCTTATGAGAAAGACTTCTGCGCCACCTGTAATCGTCTGCGCGTTTCCTCTGTCGGCAAGCTTCATCTGTGTTTATTTGGTGAAGGCGGCGTAAGCCTGCGTGATTTGCTGGAAGACGATGCTCAGCAACCGGCGCTGGAAGAACGTATTTCAGCCGCGCTGCTGGAGAAAAAGCAGACCCATTTCCTGCATCAGAACAATACCGGTATTACGCAAAACTTATCTTACATTGGCGGCTGATCGCTAAAAGGAGTTTTTCATGAGTCAGGTAAGCGCTGAATTTATCCCGACACGCATTGCTATTCTTACTGTTTCCAACCGTCGCGGCGAAGAAGATGACACCTCCGGCCATTATCTGCGTGACTCGGCGCAAGAAGCGGGTCATCAGATTGTCGATAAGGCGATTGTCAAAGAGAACCGCTACGCCATCCGCGCCCAGGTTTCTGCCTGGATTGCCAGTGACGATGTACAGGTGGTGCTCATTACCGGTGGCACTGGCTTAACCGAAGGGGACCAGGCGCCGGAAGCGCTGCAACCGCTGTTCGACAGAGAAGTCGAAGGGTTTGGCGAAGTATTCCGTATGCTGTCGTTTGAAGAGATTGGCACCGCGACGCTGCAATCCCGCGCGATTGCCGGGGTGGCCAATAAAACGCTGATTTTTGCCATGCCGGGATCGACCAAAGCGTGTCGTACTGCCTGGGAAAATATCATTGCGCCGCAGCTTGATGCCCGTACGCGTCCGTGTAATTTCCACCCACATTTGAAGAAATAAGTATGTCGCAACTGACTCATATTAACGCCGCTGGCGAAGCGCATATGGTGGATGTCTCCGCCAAAGCGGAAACCGTACGCGAGGCGCGTGCAGAAGCATTTGTAACCATGCGTAGCGAAACGCTGGCGATGATCATCGACGGCAGTCACCATAAGGGTGATGTTTTCGCCACGGCGCGTATTGCCGGTATTCAGGCTGCCAAACGGACCTGGGATCTTATCCCACTGTGTCACCCACTGATGTTGAGCAAGGTCGAAGTCAATTTGCACGCCGAGCCGGAGCACAATCGCGTACGTATTGAAACGCTGTGTCGCCTGACCGGTAAAACCGGCGTTGAAATGGAAGCGTTAACGGCAGCCTCCGTGGCGGCGTTGACCATCTACGATATGTGCAAAGCGGTGCAAAAGGATATGGTGATTGGTCCGGTGCGTTTGCTGGCAAAAAGCGGCGGCAAATCGGGTGATTTTAAGGTGGATGCGCATGATTAAGGTTCTTTTCTTTGCTCAGGTACGGGAACTGGTGAACACCGATGCGTTAGAAGTTGCCGCCGAGTTTGCAACGGTAGAAGCGCTGCGCAAGCATCTGGCGGCGCAAAGCGATCGCTGGGCGCTGGCGCTGGAAGACGGCAAGCTGCTGGCGGCGGTGAATCAGACGCTGGTCAGTTTTGACCATCCTCTTAACGCGGGTGATGAAGTCGCTTTCTTCCCGCCGGTAACCGGAGGCTAAAATGGCTGAAACGCGAATTGTTGTTGGCCATGCGCCGTTCAGCGTCGGGGATGAGTATCCCTGGCTGGCAGAGCGCGATGAAGACGGCGCGGTAGTCACTTTCACCGGTAAAGTGCGCAATCACAATCTCGGTGACAGCATTAAGGCGTTAACGCTGGAACACTATCCGGGAATGACCGAAAAAGCGCTGGCGGAGATTATCGACGAAGCGCGTTCGCGCTGGCCGCTGGGTCGGGTGACGGTGATCCATCGCATTGGCGAACTGTGGCCGGGTGACGAGATCGTTTTTGTTGGCGTAACCAGCGCGCATCGCAGCAGCGCGTTTGATGCCGGGCAGTTCATTATGGATTACCTGAAAACCCGCGCGCCGTTCTGGAAACGCGAGGCTACGCCGGAAGGTGAGCGCTGGGTTGATGCCCGCGACAGCGATAAGCTAGCAGCAAAACGCTGGTAGAGTACAATTGTTGTAGGCTCATACTGATTCAGGAGATTGTCATGGACCGATTCCCACGATCCGATTCTATTGTACAGGCCCGTTCCGGCCTGCAAACGTATATGGCGCAGGTGTACGGCTGGATGACCTGCGGACTGTTGCTGACGGCGTTTATCGCCTGGTATGCGGCAAATACGCCCGCGGTGATGATGTTTGTCTTCTCCAGCAAAATCACCTTCTTTGGCCTGATCATCGCTCAACTGGCGCTGGTGTTTGTTCTGTCCGGCATGGTGCAAAGGCTGAGCGCGGGTATGGCGACCACGCTGTTTATGCTCTATTCGGCATTAACCGGGTTGACGCTATCAAGCATCTTTATTGTCTATACCTACTCGTCTATCGCCAGCACCTTCGTGGTCACTGGCGGGATGTTCGGGATCATGAGTTTGTATGGCTACACCACCAAGCGCGATCTGAGCGGCTTCGGCAATATGCTGTTTATGGCGCTGATCGGTATTGTGCTGGCTTCGCTGGTTAACTTCTGGCTGAAGAGCGAAGCGCTGATGTGGGCGGTGACCTATATCGGGGTGATAGTGTTTGTCGGTCTGACCGCCTATGACACGCAGAAGCTGAAAAATATCGGTGAGCAGATCGACCTGCGAGACAGCTCCAATCTGCGTAAATACGCGATTCTTGGGGCCTTAACGCTGTATCTGGACTTCATCAACCTGTTCCTGATGCTGCTGCGTATTTTCGGCAATCGTCGTTAATTGTCTGTTGCCGGATGGCGCTGCGCTTATCCGGCCTACAGTTGTGTATCGAAAGTAGGCCGGATAAGGCGTTAAGCCGCATCCGGCACTATAAGCACCATCATTTCGCCATCGCCTTCTCGTTTTTTACCCGCAGCTTTTTCGCCCGACTCTCCAACAGCAAATAACACAACAGCGCCAGCAGTAGCGGAATAAAATAGTACAGCACGCGATACGCGAGCAGGGCAGCAATGATCGTGCCCTGAGACGTATTCTCTCCCTCCAGCAGCGCCATAAAAACCGCCTCCAGCACGCCGATCCCTGCCGGAATATGCACAATAACCCCGGCAATACTGCTCACCAGCAGCACGCCAAGCACGAAGAAATAGTTAATATTCTGACCCAGCAACAACCAGATAATCGCCCCCATAACCATCCAGTTAGTCCCGGATATCGCCATCTGCGCGAGGGCAAATTTCCAGGAGGGGAGAACCAGCTTTTGGCCCTTGATGGTGATGTGACGATGTTTAGCGAAGGTGCAAAACCACAGATAAACAACAATAATCAGCAGCAGCGCTATGCCTAAAATGCGCAATGTGCCTTCATCGATATACCAGTGAGCGGGCAGTTCGACGACGCCGAAGGTAAATATAAAACCGCCCAGCAGAATATAGCCCAGCCAGTTAGTGGTAATACTCAGCGAAAAAATCCGCGTTATTGTGCCCCCCGGCAACCCGAGACGCGAGTAGAGCCGATATCGCATCCCAATACCGCCCACCCAGGTGCTTAACGTCAGGTTGAACGCGTAACAGATAAACGACACCAACATGACCTGGCGTTTTGCCAGCTTGTGCCCGCAGTAGTAGCGCCCGAGCAGATCATAACAACCGTAAAGTAAATAACTGACGATCACCAACCCCACGGCGCTGAGCAGGGCGATCCGGTTGTAATCGCGAATTACCGTCCACACTTCCTGCCAGTTGACTTTGCTGGCATAAACGACCAGCAACACGATCACCGCAATAAAAAATAACCATGTGAGGATCTTTTTCGCTAACCGCCAGCGTCGGTGATTTTTTGCCATCAGGTTTTCCCTCCTGCATCCTCAGTTTGTATACGGTCCTGAGTTTCCAGAGCGGGCTGCGCGGGCGGCTCTACTTCGGCCAGATGCGGGGTATGCGCCGGAAGCCAGCCGACCAGCGCCGGGAAGTGGCGTAAAAAGTGGAAGGCCAACACGCTTTTAGTCAGGTTCCACCAGGTGCGTTTTGGCAGCATGGATTCATCAACCCGTTTGCAGTCCTGCGCAATAATAGGGTTCAGGTTGTCGCGCAGGGTCTGGTTAAACGTGCGGTCATGAATAATCAGATTCGCTTCCAGATTCAGTGACAGGCTCAGCGGATCAAGATTGCTGGAGCCCACCGTCGCCCAGTGATCGTCCATCAGCGCCACTTTGCCATGCAGAGGTTTACGGCGGTATTCGTAGACATGGACACCACCTTTAACCAGATAGTTGTACAGCAGGCGGGCACCCACTTTCACAATCGGCATATCCGGTTCACCCTGCACAATGAGTTTTACCCGAACGCCGCGTCGTGCTGCTTTACGCAGGGCATGCAGCAGGCGATAACCGGGAAAGAAATAGGCATTGGCAATGATCACTTCCCGTCGGGCCTGGGTCAGCATTTTAAGATAATGGCGTTCAATATCATCGCGATGCTCTTCGTTATCGCGCCAGACAAACAGCGCCTGCGCTTCGCCGGGGCGATGATTGTCGATTGCCCGGTGATGACGTCGCCACCAGCGCCGTACGGCGCTTTGCCCGGGCAGGTTTTCCAGTACAAAGTTCAGAATGTCAGCAACGACTGGACCTTCAACGCGCACGGCGTAATCCTGCTTGGCCTCCGGGCCGTAATCCGACATATGTTCAGCGGAGTAATTGATGCCGCCGACAAAGGCAACACGGTCATCAATTACCACTATTTTTCGATGCATACGGCGAAAGAGATTGGTGCGCATTCCAAAAAGACGCGGACGCGGATCGTAGTAGCGGAAAACAACACCGGCTACGGTCAGCTCTTCAACAAAACTGTCGCTCAGATCCGGCGAGCCGTAGCCATCCAGCAGCACCTCTGCTTTGATTCCTCGTCGGGCGGCTTCGAGCAACGCGGCATGCAGCTGTTTTCCTACCGCATCTTCAAACCAGATAAAAGTCTCAAGGATAATTTTTTGCTGTGCCTGCTCAATGGCGTCAAAGACGGCGGGGTAGAATTGATCGCCGTTTTCCAGCAGTTGAATTTGATTGCCTTCATGCCAGCCATATTTCATAAATGAATCTCCGCACTCAGGGGGGCATGATCGGACAAATGTCGCCAGTGATGCAGCGCAAGCGTCGTCGGGGTACTGGCATTCGCGTTTTTCACATAGATCCTGTCCAGGCGCAGCAGGGGAAACTGCACTGGAAACGTTCGCGCCGGGCGACCGTGGGCACGGGTAAAAATCTCGTCAAGGCCAGCTTTGGCTTTCAACGGGCGATTGGCCGTTTGCCGCCAGTCATTAAAATCTCCGGCAATTACTACGGGCTCCGCGTTGGGCAGGGCGTTAACCCAGTCTGCCAGCATCGAGAGCTGGGCCTGGCGGTGAGCTTCACGTAGGCCGAGATGCACACACATCACATGAATGGGGTGGGAGAGCATTGGCGGTACGATGCGGCAGTAAAGGACTCCGCGCTTTTCACTCGCGCCGACTGACACATCACGGTTTTCATAATGCTCAATGGGATACCGCGACAGCACTGCATTACCGTGATGTCCCTGCGGGTACACGGCGTTACGCCCGTAGGCGAAGTCGCTCCACATCGTGTCTGCCAGAAATTCGTAGTGGCTGGTATCCGGCCAGTTCTCAATGTGCAGCGAATGCGCTTCGTGCGCGCCCATGACTTCCTGCAGACACACAATGTCTGCGCCGACGGTTCTGACGGCTTCCCGTAGCTCAGGCAAAATAAAACGCCTGTTGAAGGCGGTAAACCCTTTGTGAGTATTAATGGTGAGCACATTGAATGAAAATTGAACTCTCGATCCGCTCATGGACCTCCCGTTGGCGTCACTTCCTAAATAAAATAGTGTAGTCGTCGTCACAAAAAGATACGGTGTTACGGAATTTTCCGTAAAGTCCGGTACTCTGAACAATTAGTCGAAAATCCTTCAGGAGAATAGCCATGAGGTGGCAACAACGTGTTCGTGTCGCAACGGGTCTAAGTTGCTGGCAGATAGTGTTGCATTTACTGGTAGTGGCGTTGCTGGTAATGGGCTGGATGAGCGGCAGACTGGTGCATGTCGGCCTGGGATTGTGCGTCGTGTACGGCGTTACCGTTTTATTGATGCTTGCATTGCAACGTCACCACGAACAGCGCTGGCGCGACGTGGCTGATGTGCTGGAAGAGTTGACCACGACGTGGTATTTCGGTGCCGCCATGATCGTGCTGTGGCTGCTGTCACGCGTGCTGCAAAACAACGTCTTGCTGGCACTGGCGGGGCTGGTCATCCTTGCCGGACCCGC
>NZ_SZWU01000058.1:46783-46888 GCF_005280935.1 Citrobacter sp. wls757
CCCGCCGTGGTCTCGCTGCTGGCGAAAGACAAAAAGCTACATCACCTTGCGTCTAAACATCGCATACGCCGCTGATCCGGTCGTGGCCGCTATCACTAATAGCGG
>NZ_SZWU01000058.1:46909-57380 GCF_005280935.1 Citrobacter sp. wls757
CCAGACAATCTGCAGACTCGCATCTTTCAGGTAAATCTGTTTCGTGATGTCCGTAAAATGGCGGATCGGGTTTATCCACGTCAGATTCTGCAACCAGACCGGCATGTTTTCGACAGGTGAGACATAGCCCGAGAGTAAAATCGCCGGCATCATAAACACAAACACCCCGATAAACGCCTGCTGCTGGGTGGCGCACAGTGACGAAATCAGCAGACCAAAGCCGACCAGCGACAGCCCGTAAATCACCATTGTGAAATAGAACAGCCCCAATGAACCGGCAAACGGGATGTGATAAGCCCAGATGCCGATCGCCAGCACAATGGTGGCCTGAAAAGTTGCCACAATTAACGCAGGCACCGCTTTGCCGATGAAAATCTGCCAGGTGGTAAGCGGGGAAACCAGCAGTTGATCCAGTGTGCCTTGCTCGCGCTCGCGGGCAACCGAGAGCGAGGTGACGATCATTACGCCGATGGTGGTGATCATGGCGATCAGCGACGGAACCACAAACCATTTGTAATCCAGATTCGGGTTATACCAGTTACGTACTACCAGCTCGCTGTTGTTCGGTTTCGGCTTGCCGTCCATCAGCTCCTGCTGATACTCCTTAACGATTTGCTGCAGGTAATTCGCGGCAATTTGCGCGCTGTTGGAGTTACGTCCGTCGAGGATAATCTGCATGGGAGCCTGCTGGAAGGTATCCAGATTACGCGAAAAATTGGCCGGGAAACGCACCAACAGCAGGGCTTTTTGCGTGTCGATGGTGGGCTGGATCTCCTGCGGGCTTTTCAACAGCAGAACATGCGTAAAGGCGCTGGCGCGGGCGAAGCGCTGGGTTAGCTCAACCGAATGTTTACCGTTGTCTTCGTTATAGATAGCGATAGTGGCGTTGGTGACTTCCAGCGTTGCCGCGAACGGGAACAGGATAACCTGAATCAGCACCGGTAAAATCAGAATGGCTCGCGTCTGCGGTTCGCGTAACAGCGATTGCAGCTCTTTGCGAATTAATGTCCATAAGCGATGAAACATGCCTGTCCTCTCAGTCCAGTTTGTAGGCCTGATAAGCTAAGCGCATCAGGCATAATGCCGGATGGCGACGTGAACGCCTTATCCGGCCTACGGCTACAATTATCCATACACGAATTTAATCCAGCCGACGTTTGGTTTTAAGCCACGTCAGGCCAATAAACATCACCGCCGAAGCGATTAAAAACAGCACGTTGATAATCAGCACCACCGGAATATTTCCCGCCAGAAACAGGCTTTGCAGGGTACTGACGAAATAACGTGCCGGAATAATGTAGGTTACCGCCCGGATGATCGCGGGCATGCTGTCTATCTGGAAGATAAAACCCGACAGCATAATCGAGGGCAGGAAGGCGGCATTCAGCGCAACCTGCGCGGCGTTAAACTGGTTGCGAGTGATGGTGGAAATAAGCAACCCCATGCCGAGCGTACTGAGCAGAAACAGGCTGGTAATGAAAAACAGGATCAGCAACGAGCCACGGTAGGGCACGCCAAGAATAAACACCGACACCAGCATACACAGCAGCATCGCCAGCATGCCCAGAAAGTAATACGGGATCAGTTTGCACAGTAGGAGTTCGACGCGGGTGACTTCTGTCGACAGCAGCGCTTCCATGGTGCCGCGCTCCCATTCGCGCGCCACCACTAATGAGGTGAGGATGGCGCCAATCACCGTCATGATGATGGTTACCGCTCCGGGAATAATAAAGTGCTGGCTGATGGCCGCCGGGTTAAACCAGTAGCGGGTTTGCACGTCGATCAAAGGTTTGAACGATTCCCCGCGGTCTTCTGCCCGCTGTTGCTGCCAGATTTGCCAGATGCCTTCGACATAACCCTGCACAAAGTTGGCGGTATTCGGTTCGCTGCCGTCGGTGATAACCTGGATCGGGGCGACATCGTTAGGTCGCGCCATCTGCTGGGCAAAATCCACTGGGATCACCACCAGACCGCGAATGCGCCCGGCCTGCATTTTCTCAATCAGTTCCTGACGATTATCGCTGATGGTGGCGTCAATATACGGTGAACCGGTCATGGTATGGGTAAAATCCAGCGCCTCTTCACTCTGCTGTTCGAGCAAAATCCCTACCCGCAGCTTGCTGGAGTCGAGGTTGATCCCGTAGCCGAAGATAAACAGCAGCAGAAGCGGGATCACCACAGCAATCAGCCAACTGCTGGGATCGCGGACGATCTGGCGCGTCTCTTTCACGCACAGCGCGCGGACGCGACGCCAGGAGAGAGCGGAGTTACTCATGCGTATGCTCCTTATCCCAGTCATTGATTAGCGTGATGAACGCCTGTTCCATGGTCGGGTCCGGCGTGTCGCTGTCGGCAACCTGAGCCTTCAGGTCGTCTGGCGTACCGCTGGCTATCAGTTTGCCGCGATACACCAGCCCGATGCGATCGCAGTATTCTGCCTCATCCATAAAGTGGGTGGTCACCATCACCGTGACGCCTTTTTCCACCATGCTGTTGATATGCAACCAGAACTCACGACGGGTGAGGGGATCGACCCCGGAAGTGGGTTCATCAAGGAACAGAATGTCGGGTTCATGCATCAGCGAGCAGGCCAGCGCCAGACGCTGCTTAAATCCCAGCGGCAGTTCATCGGTGGCATGGGAAGCGATACTCTTCAGGCCAAATGCTTCGCTCATACGCTCGATTTTCTCTTTCTGCGCCCGACCGCGCAGGCCGTAGACGCCGGAGAAAAAGCGCAGATTCTGTTCAACCGTCAGGTTACCGTACAGGGAGAATTTCTGCGCCATATAGCCCAGATGCTGACGCGCTTTACCGGAGCTAACTTTCAGGTCCATATCCAGCACCAGCGCTTTGCCGGAAGTGGGGACCAGCAGGCCGCACATCATTTTAAAGGTGGTGGATTTGCCAGCGCCGTTGGGTCCTAACAGACCAAAAATCTCGCCGCGCTGCACGGCAAAGTCTACGTGGTCGGTAGCGGCAAAATCGCCAAATTTCTTGGTCAGTGCTTTGGCTTCGATCACCGTTTCGCCAGGCGTGCCTTCCACGGTATGCAGGATAGCGCCCAGCGGGGATTCCGATGTTCCGGCTCCGCCGAGTAAATCGATAAAGGCATCTTCGAAGCGGGGTGCGGTTTCGTTGATGGTTATCTCCGGCATGCCGTCAGCGTTTTGGATCTGCTGAGCAGTAGCCTCTTTTTTCAGGATTAAACGGACGGATTTGCCCTGAATCATTCCGTCGCTGACCAGCGGCAGTTTTAACGCGCGTTGCAGCAGTCGGCGGTTGTTTTCCTGTGGACTGCTCATCAGGAAGCTGCGACCTGCCATGGTTTGCGTAAGCTGGGTGGGATCGCCCTGGTATAACAGTTCACCTTCGTTCATCAGCAGCACATCACGGCATTGCTCTGCTTCATCCAGATACGACGTACTCCAGAGGATCAGCATGCCGTCCCCGGCCAGCTCGTGGACCATTTGCCACAGTTCGCGACGGGAAATGGGGTCGACACCTACGCCTGGCTCATCCAGCAGCAACACTTTAGGTTCGCCAACCAGCGTACAGGCAAGCCCGAGCTTCTGCTTCATGCCGCCAGAAAGCTTGCCAGCCAGTCGTCCGGTAAATGGTCCCAGCGAGGTGAATTCCAGGAGTCGGGCAAAGGTTTTTTCTCGCGCTTCACCGGTGACGCTGCGTAAGTCGGCATAGAGATTGAGGTTCTCCATGACGGTTAAATCTTCGTACAGACCAAATTTCTGCGGCATATAGCCCAGCACCGCATGTAGTGCGCTGTCGTCTTTGATGGGGTCAAAACCAATCACTTCAGCACTTCCGGCATCAGGTTTTAATAATCCCGCCAGCATTCGCATCAACGTAGTTTTGCCCGCGCCGTCCGGCCCGACAAGCCCGGTCACGTAGCCCGCATGAACGGTACAGTCGAGCGGGGCGACGGCCGGTTTTTCCATTCCGGCAAAGTTTTTCGTCAGCCCTTTAAGCGTAATGACGGCGTCATTCATGCCGTGCCTCATCGCCAAACTTTATCGTTACCGGCATTCCCTGACGCAGCGCATCGTCCGCGTCGGTCACCACAATTCGCAGGCGATAAACCAGGTCGGTACGCAGGTCAGGAGTCTCGACCGTTTTCGGGGTAAATTCGGCGGTAGGAGAAACGAAGCCGATTTTGCCGTGATACGGTTTGTCCGGGCGGCCATCGGTATAAAGCAGGATCTCACGTCCTGGCTGCGCCTGGCTCAGATTTCGTTCGTCAACGTAAGCACGAACCCAAACCGGACGCGTGAGCGACAGCGTCAGTACCGTGCCCCCTTCGTTCAGCATGCTGCCGGGTTCAACTGCACGGGTGAGAAGCGTGCCGTCAGACGGCGAGGTCAGCGTGGTGTCATGCAAATTCAGCTCTGCCTGTGCCAGCTCGGCCTGAGCTTGTTCGAGCGTGGCTTTTGCCTGCTCGATGTCCTGCACACGATTACCGCTGCGATATTGCGTGAGTTTATCCTGTGCGGATTTCAGCGAAGCTAACGCCTGATCGCGAGATGAACGGGCGTTTTCCAGATCGTTGGCTGAAATGGTGCGGCTTTTCCACAATCCGACCTGCCGATTGTAAAAGTTCTGCGCGTAATCATAGGCGGCCTGTGCCTGTTTGACTGCCGCCGCGGTTTGCGCGATCTCTTCTTCGCGATACCCTGCCAGCATCAGATCGTATTGTGCCTGTGCGGCGGCAACGTTGGCTTTTGCCTGCATCAATGCGTTTTCATACGGTGCGCGGTCCAGTTCACCCAGCACCTGACCGGCGGTAATCGCATCGCCTTCGTCAACCGCCAGCGAGGCCAGCCTGCCGCCGACACGAAAACTCAGGTTGACGCTACGGATATCGACATTGCCGTATAGCGTCAGGCCGTTATCTTGCCGACTCTGATACCACCACGTTCCACCGGCAATCACGGCAACGAGGGCCGCGATAACCAGCCCGAGAACGACAGGTTTTTTCATGACTCCAGACTCCTTTGCGTTAAACCTTGCAGAATAAGATCGATGTGACAGGTGATCGTTTGGTCAATCAGCGAGGTTTTATCCTCATCAAATTGTGACCAGCCTGTACGCAACAGAATGGTTTCTTTCCCCAGACGAAAAGCCAGCACCTCGCCGAGTATGGCGTGGGTGTGCAGAATCATTTGGGTATCATTGGCATCGCCGCCCGTATAGGCGGCAATCAGGCGCGTCAGATGTGTATGCAGCGGATTGATAACCTGGTCGTGCACCAGTTGATAAGCCGCGGTGGGGGAAAGCTGTTCGCGCGAGATAAATTTGCTCAGGTTAACGGTGTCGTCCTGAGTTAACAGCATGATCATATTTTTGCAGGCGCGCAGGATCAGTTCGCGCATCGCGCCACGGTCCGGCTTAGGCTGGGCGAATAAACGCTTGGCCTCTTCAGCGTGCGGGCGAAACTGTGCACCGATAAAATCCGCAATCCACTGGGCGCAGGCGAGATATAAATCCTCTTTTGAGCCAAAATAGTAGGTGATAGCCGCAATGTTTTGCCTGGCCTGTGCAGCGATATCACGCGTCGTGGCGTGCAGACCATACTCACCGAATTGCGCCAATGCGGCGGCAATGAGCTGGTTCTTCGCCTGTTCACCTTTGGTTGTCATGGTGGGTGTATTCATGGCACGACTCTGATCTTAATCAATCGATTGATTAAGATTATGACTGATGTGCAGCCTTGTCCAGTCCGGAGCGTTATTTTCCAGTGAAGGGATAATTTATGCGGCACATCACAAAAACTGCTACACTCCGCCCCTTCATGACATTGTGGTTTTTGTCATCTCTATTGTATGTATCTCCCTGAAAACGACACCGGTAACGGTCAGGGCGGTTCGGAGTTGTTATGTCTTTTGATTCCCTTGGTTTAAACCCTGAAATTTTACGTGCCGTTGCCGAGCAGGGTTACCGTGAACCTACCCCTATTCAGCAGCAGGCTATTCCTGCCGTGCTGGAAGGCCGCGATCTGATGGCCAGCGCCCAGACCGGTACGGGGAAAACGGCAGGTTTTACCTTGCCGCTGTTGCAGCACCTGATCACCAATCAGCCGCATGGTAAAAGCCGTCGTCCGGTTCGTGCGCTGATCCTCACGCCAACCCGCGAACTGGCGGCCCAGATTGGCGAAAACGTCCGTGATTACAGTAAGTATCTGAATATTCGCTCGCTGGTGGTCTTCGGCGGCGTCAGCATTAACCCGCAGATGATGAAGCTGCGTGGCGGCGTAGATGTGCTGATTGCCACTCCGGGTCGTTTGCTCGATCTGGAACACCAGAATGCGGTGAAACTGGATCAGGTTGAGATCCTGGTACTGGATGAAGCTGACCGCATGCTGGATATGGGCTTTATTCACGATATTCGTCGCGTTCTGGCAAAACTGCCGGCAAAACGTCAGAACCTGCTGTTCTCGGCAACGTTCTCTGATGACATTAAATCGCTGGCCGAAAAACTGTTGCACAACCCGCTGGAAATCGAAGTGGCGCGTCGTAATACCGCGTCAGAGCAGGTTACTCAGCACGTTCATTTCGTTGATAAAAAACGTAAACGCGAACTACTGTCGCAGATGATTGGTCAGGGCAACTGGCAGCAGGTGCTGGTGTTTACCCGTACCAAACATGGCGCGAACCATCTGGCAGAGCAACTGAATAAAGACGGCATCCGCAGTGCGGCTATCCACGGTAATAAATCTCAGGGTGCGCGTACGCGTGCGCTGGCTGATTTTAAATCCGGTGATATTCGCGTGCTGGTAGCGACCGATATTGCCGCGCGAGGTCTGGACATTGAAGAGTTACCGCACGTGGTGAACTACGAGCTGCCAAACGTCCCGGAAGACTACGTGCACCGCATTGGTCGTACCGGTCGTGCGGCCGCTACCGGCGAAGCGTTGTCTCTGGTGTGCGTCGATGAACACAAGCTGTTGCGTGACATCGAGAAGTTGCTGAAAAAAGAGATCCCGCGTATTGCAACGCCAGGCTATGAGCCAGACCCGTCCATTAAAGCTGAGCCGATCCAGAACGGTCGTCAGCAGCGTGGCGGCGGCGGTGGTCGTGGGCAGGGAGGAGCAGGGCGCGGACAGCAGCCGCGTCGTCAGGATGGCGGTGCGCCAAAAGCGAAGCCGCGTAATGGCGAAGGCAAACCGGCAGGTGATAAACCTCGTCCACCGCGCCGTCCGCGCAAACCGTCTGCAGCGCAGTAATTGCGAGCCCGGCCGAAAGGTCGGGCTTTTCTTTTTGCGACACGGGATAGAAAGTGCCACAATAGTGGCTGTTTATACAGTATTTCAGGTTTTCTCATGGCACTTACCGCCGCGCTAAAAGCGCAAATCGCCGCCTGGTACAAGGCGCTTCAGGAACAGATCCCCGACTTTATCCCCCGTGCGCCGCAGCGGCAGATGATTGCTGACGTCGCGAAAACGCTCTCCGGGGAAGAAGGGCGGCATCTGGCGATTGAAGCACCGACCGGAGTGGGGAAAACCCTGTCGTATCTGATTCCCGGTATTGCCATCGCGCGTGAAGAACAAAAAACGCTGGTGGTCAGTACCGCCAACGTCGCTTTGCAGGACCAGATCTACAGCAAAGATTTACCGCTGCTGCGCAAAATTATCCCCGACCTGCGTTTTACCGCTGCGTTTGGTCGCGGACGCTATGTCTGCCCGCGTAACTTAGCGGCGCTGGCCAGCACTGAACCCAATCAGCAGGATCTGCTGGCTTTTCTCGACGATGACCTGACGCCCAACAACCAGGAAGAACAAAAGCGCTGCGCCAGGCTAAAAGGCGATCTCGACAGCTACAAGTGGGACGGGCTGCGCGACCACACCGATATCGCTATCGACGACGGACTCTGGCAGCGTCTGAGCACCGATAAAGCCAGCTGTCTGAATCGCAACTGTCACTACTATCGTGAATGCCCTTTTTTTGTCGCCCGCCGGGAGATTCAGGAAGCTGAAGTGGTCGTGGCTAATCATGCGCTGGTAATGGCGGCCATGGAAAGCGAAGCCGTTTTGCCGGAGCCGAAAAACCTACTGCTGGTACTTGATGAAGGCCACCATTTGCCGGATGTCGCGCGCGATGCGCTGGAGATGAGCGCAGAAATCAGCGCCCCCTGGTATCGACTTCAGTTGGATCTATTTTGCAAATTAGTGGCTACCTGCCTGGAGCAGTTTCGCCCGAAGACCACGCCGCCACTGGCAAATGCCGAGCGTCTGAACGGTCACTGTGAGGAACTGTATGAGCTGATTTCATCGCTCAATAACATTCTTAATCTGTATATGCCCGCTACCCAGGAGGCAGAACACCGCTTCGCGATGGGCGAATTGCCTACGGAAGTGATGGAGATTTGTCAGCGTCTGGCAAAGCTAACAGAAATGCTGCGCGGTCTGGCGGAACTGTTCCTCAACGATCTCAGCGAAAAAACCGGCACTCACGATATCGTGCGTCTGCATCGGGTTATTTTGCAGATGAACCGGGCGCTGGGCATGTTTGAGGCGCAAAGCAAACTGTGGCGGCTGGCATCGCTCGCGCAATCGTCAGGCGCGCCGGTGAGTAAATGGGCGACGCGCGAGGTGCGTGACGGGCAGATCCACGTCTGGTTCCACTGCGTGGGGATCCGTGTGAGCGATCAGCTCGAACGACTGCTGTGGCGTAGCGTCCCGCATATTATTGTCACTTCCGCAACGCTGCGCTCGCTCAACAGCTTCTCGCGTTTGCAGGAGATGAGCGGTCTGAAAGAAAAAGCAGGGGACCGGTTTGTCGCGCTGGATTCACCGTTTAATCACGTTGAACAGGGCAAAATAGTCATTCCGCAGATGCGCTACGAACCGTTAATTGATAACGAAGAGCAGCATATCGCGGAAATGGCCGCCTATTTTCGCGAACAGCTGGAGAGTAAAAAGCATCAGGGCATGCTGGTACTCTTTGCCAGCGGTCGCGCGATGCAGCGTTTTCTTGAGCATGTTACCGATCTGCGCCTGCTGTTGCTGGTGCAGGGCGATCAGCCGCGCTACCGTCTGGTGGAGTTGCACCGCAAACGGGTGACCAACGGCGAGCGCAGTGTGCTGGTTGGGCTGCAATCTTTTGCTGAAGGTCTGGACTTGAAAGGCGACCTGCTGACTCAGGTGCATATTCACAAAATTGCTTTTCCGCCTATCGACAGCCCGGTGGTGATCACTGAGGGCGAGTGGTTGAAAAGTCTGAACCGCTACCCCTTCGAGGTGCAGAGCCTGCCTGCGGCGTCGTTCAATTTGATCCAGCAGGTTGGGCGACTCATCCGTAGCCATGGCTGCTGGGGAGAAGTGGTTATTTATGACAAGCGTTTATTGACCAAAAGCTATGGCAAGCGTTTACTAAACGCGTTACCCATATTTCCGATAGAGCAACCTGCTGTGCCAGACGTTATAGTAAAACCAAAAGAAAAAGCGAAACCCACGCGCCGCCGTCGGCGTTAACGATGCGAGCAACAGGCAAGGAGTTATCGATGGATTACCGCAAAATCATTAAAGAGATTGGGCGAGGAAAAAATCACGCGCGTGACCTGGATAAGGATACTGCTCGCGGACTGTATACCCATATGATGAACGGCGACGTACCTGACCTTGAGATGGGCGGGGTACTGATTGCGCTACGTATCAAGGGCGAAGGTGAAGCGGAGATGCTGGGCTTTTACGAAGCGATGCAAAACCACACCATTCGCCTGACTCCGCCGGTAACCAAACCCATGCCGATTGTCATTCCCAGCTACAATGGCGCGCGCAAGCAGGCGAATTTGACTCCGCTGCTGGCGATTTTACTGCATAAACTCGGTTTTCCGGTGGTGGTGCACGGCGTCAGCGAGGATCCAACCCGCGTACTGACTGAAACCATTTTCGAACTGATGGGGATTACGCCAACGCTGCATGCCGGGCAGGCGCAGGCAAAGCTGGATGGTCATGAGCCGGTGTTCATCCCGGTGAGCGCGCTGTGCCCTCCGCTGGAGAAACAGCTGGCGATGCGCTGGCGCATGGGGGTGCGTAACAGTGCGCACACGCTGGCTAAATTAGCCACGCCGTTTGCTGAAGATGCCGCGCTGCGTCTTTCCAGCGTGTCCCACCCGGAATATGTTTCGCGCGTGGCGAAGTTCTTCGGCGATATCGGTGGGCGCGGCTTGTTGATGCATGGTACCGAGGGCGAAGTGTATGCCAACCCGCAGCGCTGCCCGCAGATAAGCCTGATAGATTCATCCGGTGTGCGAGTGCTACAAGACCGACAGAGCGAGATGCCTGACGAGCCGGTACCGCTACCGGTAGCAAAAGATCCGGAAACCACCGCGCGCTGGATTGAGCGTTGTCTGGCTGGCAGTGAGCCTGTTCCGGCATCGTTGAAAATCCAGATGGCCTGCTGCCTGGTGGCAACCGGTGAGTCCGCCTCACTGGCTGAAGGACTTGCCCGCGTCGAGCAAA
>NZ_SZWU01000058.1:57494-60366 GCF_005280935.1 Citrobacter sp. wls757
GCGCACCGTGGCGCAGCATAGTTTGTTGAAAAATAAGAAACACAACAAACACGCGACACAACAGGAGATAACAATGAACAGTGGACATCGCTTCCATGTGCCAACGCTGCACGCCTTTATCCAGGCCGTTTTTCATCAGATGGGAAGCAATGATCAGGAGGCGCGGCTGGTGGCCGACCATCTGATAGCCTCTAACCTCGCCGGTCACGACTCCCATGGCATCGGTATGATCCCAAGCTATATTCGTTCATTCTCGCAGGGGCATCTGCAGATCAACCGTCATGCCAAAGTGGTAAAGGATGCGGGGGCGGTGATTACGCTTGACGGCGACTGTGCGTTTGGTCAGGTGGCGGCGCACGAGGCAATCACGCTTGGAATCGAAAAAGCGCGTCAGTACGGAATCGCTGCCGTGGCATTACATAATTCGCACCATATCGGCCGTATTGGCTACTGGGCGGAGCAATGTGCGGCGGCAGGTTTTGTCTCGGTACACTTTGTGAATGTGGTGGGGATCCCGATGGTCGCACCGTTTCATGGGCGCGATAGCCGTTTTGGCACCAATCCTTTCTGCGTCGTGTTTCCACGTAAAAATACCTTCCCACTGTTGCTGGACTATGCAACTAGCGCCATCGCGTTTGGCAAAACCCGTGTGGCATGGCATAAAGGCGAGCCGGTGGCTCCAGGATGCCTGATTGATGTGGCGGGTGTTCCCACTACCGATCCTGCGGTAATGCAGGTTTCTCCGCTGGGGTCGTTGCTGACCTTTGCCGAGCACAAGGGGTATGCGCTGGCGGCGATGTGCGAAATTATGGGCGGTGCGCTTTCTGGCGGTAAAACCACACATGAAGAGAGCCTGCAGACCAGCGCGGACGCCATCATTAACTGTATGACCACCATCATTATGAATCCACAACTGTTCGGCGCGCCGGACTGCGACAACCAGGTCGCGGCATTTGCTGAGTGGGTGAAAGCGTCCCCGCATGCTGAAGATGCCCCGATCCTGTTGCCTGGGGAGTGGGAGGTGAATACTCGCGAGGAACGGCTGGAACACGGTATTCCGCTGGATGCCGGAAGCTGGCAAGCGATTTGTGAGGCGGCACTGCAAATTGGGATGCCAGACGCCGTGTTGCAGGAATTCTGCCAGCGGCTGGAAAAATAGGCAAAAAAAAGCCCGTCCAGTGGCGGACGGGCAAACAAAGGGTAACAAACAGGGTCAATGAGGGTTGGAGCATTGGGTCGTACAGGTAATCTTTCGGTTATTTATAGATAACCGCGGTGCCGCTCATTTTGTCTTTGCCGATAGCGGAAGTGATGCTGTAGCCAGTTGCGCCAGCTGCATTCGCTTTCTCAGCCAGTTTGGCTTCCAGGCCGTCCAGCGTAGTGGCGCCGTCAGCAGATACCACACCAATTTTGTTCATGTTTTGCGCCTGAGTAGAGGAAACCGGCTCGGCAGCGAAAACGCCAAATGACAGGGTGGACAGGGCGATGGCGGCAACAGCAAATTTGATATTTTTCATGATTAATCTCTCGCAGGGTTGTTCTGTTAGTCAGTGTTCTTTAAGAAGACGTTGTTCCGTCGATGTGATAAGTATCACGTTTTTTTTGGTGAGAGAAAATCGAATAGAATTGACGACATCAATCAAAAAAATTGAATGACAAATAACTTATTGAATATTAATAAATTCGAGTAAGGGATTTACAGTTCTTGTCATTGCGCTTTACAGAGAAGGCGACAACGGCACATTTTGCTACACAGGGTGCAAAAAAGCATGCTCGTAAAGGAAATCGTATGCGCTGAAACTTTTGGTAAAGATAAGTCAACGTAGCTGGCTGTCTTTCGAACCCCTGCGATTATATCCTGAAAATGCTGAGTTATGTGAATCTTTATCCTGTTGGCAGGTGATGCATAAGCGTACCCCTGGCACGGCCTCACGTCTGGCCTGAGGGATAGGATTGCCGCATTCTTCGCATTCATACAGACTTTCCCCCGTCGGTAACTCACCGCGAGCGCGGGCAACAGCATCTTCAATAGTATTGTTGATCTGTTCGTTAACCGCGTCGTCATTTGCCCATCCGGATGCCATGTGTACCTCCTGCTGATGTCTACAGACTAAGTATAGCGAAGGTGATGGCTGAAAAACGACCACGCGCCAGCAGTATCAGATTTCAGACCATTCGCGCAGCAGGTTATGGTAGAGATTGAGTAATGACAGGATCTCGCTGCTCTCCCCATGGCGAACCTTCAGGGATTGAATGTTTTTATCCAGTTCAAAAAGCATGGCGCGATTTTTGTCGTCACGGACCATCGACTGTATCCACATAAAAGACGCTACACGAACGCCATGGGTCACTGGCGTGACGCAATGTAGGCTGCTGGAAGGGTAAAGCACCAGATCGCCTGCCGGAAGCTTCACCGCATGCTGGCCGTAAGTATCATTGACCAGCAGTTCTCCCCCTTCATAATCATTCGGGTTACTCAGGAATAAAGTTGCGGAAAGGTCCGTGCGCATCCAGCCGTTTTGCGGATGGCTACGCACCGCACCGTCAACGTGAAAACCGTAGGTCTCGTTGTCCTGGTAGCGATTAAACAGCGGTGTGGAGAGCGTTTTCGGTAGTGCTGCGGCGAAGAAAAGCGCGCTGTTATTTATCGCAGTCTGTACCGCCTGTTGTAAAACGCCGTAGCGTTCACTTTGCGTATTCACCTGCTGGTTGTTTTTAACCTGCGCCCCCTGAGCGCCGGTGGTTGCGCGGCCATCAACCCAGTCGGCAGCGTCCAGTTGTTCGCGAAACCAGGCTACATCCTGCGCCGACAGAACGCCGGGAATGTGGTACATCATCAGTGTTTCTCCTGAAAGTGGGGCTTACGCCCCAC
>NZ_SZWU01000058.1:60444-81148 GCF_005280935.1 Citrobacter sp. wls757
ATGATAGCGGTATCCACTCTTGTTTATGGAGGATACATAATCGGTGTCGAACAGGTTATAGACGTTTAGCTGGAAATCGAGATTGCGATTCACGCGATAGCCCAGTTTGGCGTCAGCGACCCAGTAACCTTCAGTGTAGGATGGCGTACCCACCGCACCGTCGGAACCGCGATGCATACTGCCCACGTAGCGAGCGCCTGCGCCAACGGAGATATCATCGGTAGCCTGATACTGGTTCCACAGCGTGAATGCATGTTCCGGTGTATATGGCAGGGAAGAGGATCCATCTTGAGCAACGTTTTTACCGCTGTGGATGGTCGCGCGTTGCTGGGTGTAACCCCCAATAATCTGCCATGCGGGAGTGATGTTACCTGCTACCGAGAGCTCGTAGCCTTCAACGCGTTTCTCTCCGTACTGGGAATAGGTACCGTCGTCGTTCTGCTCAACTTCATTCTCAATATCTGTGCGGAAAATCGCGGCGGTTAACAGCAGGCGCTTATCCAGCACCTCCCATTTGGTGCCGATCTCGCTGGTTTTCGCTTTCTGCGGTTTGAAATCGGTACGGTTCGCACTGTTACCGCTGCCGCCCTGAGCAAGAGCAAAGTTGCTGCCGCCCGGTGGTTGCTGAGAAACGGCATAGTTGATGTACACGTTACCGTTATCGGTCAGGTGATACAGCGCGCCAGCTTTCCAGTTCACCAGATTGCCTGATTTGGCTGTATCCACAGTGGTGACCGGGGAACCTTTGGCCACGCCTGTCGGGCACGCGACTGCGCCGCGACCGGAAGCGCCACAAGCGGTGGCGCTGTCATATTCAGTGCGGTAATTGTCGAGGCGAATACCACCGTTCAGTTCGAATTCACGGGTAATTTGTAGCGTATCAAAAGCGTATACACCGAAGGTATCTGTTTGCCCGTTAGCGTTGGCGCCATTACGAGACAATCCGCCGATATTCACATTGCTGTCGGGGTGATAGATATTCACCGGTGGTGGGGTGATCGGCGCCACGCCATAGTTGGTTTGTGTTTCGCGCGTCAGCTCCACGCCGGTGCTGATGTCGTGACCGATGGATCCCGTGTAGAACGTTGAGGTCAGGTTGGTCTGGTTGGTCAAGATCTTATTGCTGACATCCTTGGTATTTGCCAGGCGTGACCAGGTCCAGCTGTCGACGCTGCTGGTGGGTTGGGTGATGTTAGACGCGCCGCCCATCACCGCCGTCATCAGATAATCCTGTTTAATGCGCGACCAGCGGGTGGTGTTGCGAATAGTGGTGCTGTCGTTCAGGTCATGTTCAAAACGCATCGTCGCGGTATCGGTTGTCGAATCGTCATAATCCGAGTTGGTACCGTAGAAATTATGCGTGTCCACTTTGCCTGAATGATTCAGTGCAGAAGTCCCCGCAGAAGGTGCGGAGTATCCCGGTAGGCCAATGGTAGGGATGCCGCCATCCGGTGTGTTGTGTTGGGTGACATGCAGATAGTTCAGGTACAGTCGGTTCTCAGTCCCTAAGCCAAAAGCGAGAGAGGGGGCCACACCGTAACGTTCATTCTTAACATTATCGCGACCAGCATCATGCGTTTTTTCACCCATCAGGTTTAAACGTGCGGCGGTGGTCTCGCCGATGACCTGGTTAATGTCCAGCGTACCACGGCGGAACCAGGCGCTACCGATGCTGGCCGATGCATCGATTCCTGAGTCGGTGCGTGGCTGCTTGCTGATCATATTGATAGAGCCAGTCGGTGCGCTACGTCCATAGTCGGTACCGGAAGGACCTTTGATTACTTCCACCTGTTCGGTATTGAAGGTGTCGCGCGTGACGCTGCCAATATCACGGATACCGTCGATATAAATACTGTTCGAGGTATCCGCACCACGCATGTAAACCGCGTCACCGGTGCTGGAGTTACCGTTCTCACCGGCGAAAAATGCGCCAACGCCCGGGACGTTTTTCAGCGCGTCGGTCAGATTTGTTGCGCCTTGATCCTTAATCACCTGCTCAGAAATCACCGTCATGGTGCGGGTTGTATCCGCCACCGGACGGGAGAATTTAGGGTCGGCAGACTGTGTTGGGGCGTACAGCGAAGGTTTGGCCGCTTCAACGATCAGAGTGTCTTCTTGTTTTTTATCCTGGTCGTCCGCAGCGACAGCCTGAGCTATAGGGGACAGGCCAATGCACAGACCGGCAAAAAAAGTCAGTGAGTGAAAGCTACTGGACGGCAAGTTGCGATTTTTATCCATGTTAATGAGTGACTTATTATTTTTTGAGTGGACGGTTTCACTCGCGCGAAGGGACATCTCTATGGATGTTATACCCTGCAGGCCTCGCGGAAATGAATATGTAATTGATAATGATTTTGATAAGCATTACTAATCAGTGCGACGTTTTAGCATTCATTAATTCAAAAATAAATACATTTATTTACATTGGATTCAAAATGCCAACATATTGATTACAAATTGAACTGCAATGAAGTGAACAGCGCGCAGAAAACTGCATTCGGGATGAATGCAGTTGGGCTGAGAAGGGGTTACTTATAGATGGTTGCGGTGCCGTACATCTGATTTTTACCGCCTGCAGAATTAACGACAAAGCCTTTTGCGCCTTGCTCTTTCGCTTTCTCCGCCAGCTTGTCTTCCAGGTCGCTCAGATTAGAGGCGCCGGTAGCGGATACGGTGCCGGAAGCATGTAGCTGACCGGTTGCAGGGCTAGTGTTGGGCTGTGCAGCAAAGGAGGCAAATGTCATGCCGGAAAGTACGGTAGCAGCAAGTAATGTGAGGCATTTCTTCATGGTGATGTCCTCTGAAAAACAACAGGTGTGCCTGATAAGTTTAGGTCGTCAGCGGATGACATTTACCGCAAAAAATTGGTGATGAACTGTCTGTTTTTTGAACAATCAGCAAGGCGTCAAACCGGTGTAAAAAATCAAATTTCCTTGTTGTGTGTGTTTACCGCGTGGCGTTATGCGGGTATCTTACGCCGCTGTTAAAAGGAGAATGCTATGTCCGCCCAGAAACCGGGATTACACCCACGCAACCGCCACAATGGCCGTTATGATCTTGCGACTTTATGCCAGGTTACGCCCGAGCTGACGCAATTTCTCACCCTCACGCCCGGCGGTGAGCAGAGTGTTGATTTCGCGAATCCGCAGGCAGTAAAGGCGCTCAATAAAGCACTGCTGGCGCATTTTTATGCGGTAAAAAACTGGGATATTCCAGATGGTTTTCTGTGCCCGCCGGTGCCTGGTCGTGCTGACTACATACACCATTTGGCCGACCTGTTGGGTGAAACCAGCGGAACCATTCCGGCAAATGCGAGCGTGCTGGACGTGGGAGTGGGGGCAAACTGTATTTATCCACTGATCGGCGTGCATGAATATGGCTGGCGATTCACGGGTAGTGAAACCAGTAGCGAAGCGTTTAACAGCGCTCAGGCGATCGTCAACGCCAATCCGGGATTAACCCGTGCTATTCGTCTGCGTCGCCAGAAAGATGCAACGGCAATCTTCAACGGCATCATTCACAAAAATGAGCAGTATGAAGCCACATTATGTAACCCGCCATTCCATGATTCTGCGGCCTCAGCCCGTGCCGGAAGCGAGCGCAAACGCCGTAATCTGGGACAGGACAAAGACGATGCGCTGAACTTTGGCGGACAGCAGCAGGAGCTGTGGTGTGAAGGCGGTGAAGTGGCGTTCATCAAGAAAATGATTGCTGAAAGCCAGGCCTTTGGTCGCCAGGTGATGTGGTTCACCACGCTGGTGTCGCGCGGTGAGAACTTGCCTCCGCTGTACCATGCATTAACGGATGCGGGCGCGGTGAAAGTGGTCAAGAAAGAGATGGCCCAGGGACAAAAGCAGAGTCGCTTTATTGCCTGGACCTTTATGGATAACGATCAGCGTCGTCGTTTTATGGCGCGTAAACGCTAAAGCGTTGGCTCGGTTGGCGGTAGCGGTTCGCTTGCCGCCGACGCAGGGCCATTCCCTGGTGCAGGTAACACTTGATACGTCTGTACAGGGGCGCGTATGTTGGCCAGATCGAAGTATTTCTTCACCTGGCTGTCGAGCGCAAAACGTACCGTCCACTGCTTCAGCGGCATGGTGGTAAACGAGACCCGTAGCGTGAATGCCGTATTGGTTAATCCTACAATCCCGGCAAACGACGGCTCGCCGATAATCAGCCCGCGAATATCATCTTTTTCCATCACCGCAGCAACCGCGTCTTTCAACGCCTGATTTGCTTTATCCGCATCCTCATGGCGGTCTACGTCGTAATTGGCGACGACCGATCCAATTCCACGCACAAAGTTGGCGAAGGTCGTTATTGATGACCAGGGAATGATATGGTACGCCCCGGTATCCTGACGCACGCCCACAGAACGAATGGACATTCGTTCAACCGTACCGGTGAGTGGGCCGATGGTCACCAGGTCGCCGGTGTTCATGCCATTTTCAAACTGAATAAAAATCCCGGTAATAATATCTTTTACCAGCGTTTGCGAGCCGAAAGAGATTGCCAGCCCCAGCGCCCCGGCCCCGGCCAGTAAAGGGGCGATATTAACGCCAATTTCGGACAGCACAATCATGATGGTGATCGTGCTGATGATCACCGCCAGCGCGTTGCGAAACAGCGTCAACAGGGTGCGGGTACGAGCGCTGGGTAGCGGACGGCCGTGTATATCGGAGGCCAGACGATTTTCAATCAGGCTGGCAAGGATCGTCCAGCCGATGGCGGAGAAGAATAAAATCAGCGCGATACGGATCAGAATATCCACCGTTTTTTCTCCTGCACCGTAATGCAGCCAGTTCCAGAAGTCGAACAGTCCCCAGGCATTCAATAGCAGCATCACCGCAACGCACACCGTTAGGATCCTGGCCACGCTTAACGCCGTCGACAGCCAGCCATTCAGCCGCTTTTGGAGTTCCGGATAGCTGCGCTGGGTGTGTGGCGAAAGGGTAATAGTTTTGGCTATCCAGCGGGAAAACATGCCGGAAACAAAGGCGGCAATTCCAATGATTACCAGGCTGCGCAGCGTAGCGCCCATCATGAATTTCAGACTGTTGCCCGGATCAAACAGCGAAAAGAAAAACAGCACAATGAAGTAGGCGCTGGCCAGCCAGTGCCATACCAACGCAAAGGCGCGGATAAACAGGCTGAAAAAAGCTAACGATCTTTCTGCCAGATTCTGTAAATGCAGCGTTATCTCTTTCTTATTTCTGAAAATCAGGTACAGCGCCCATAGCGTGATACACAGCATGATGATGACGTTGGCCATCGCGCCGACCTGCACATTGACCTGATTGGAGATAATGGGAACGGCAACTATAAGCCCGTAACCAATCAAACTGCTTAATGAACTCAAACGCCGATTCCAGTAGCGCGCACCGGCATCCTGGATGTTAAACGGGCGCAGTTCGGCCACCGTTGGGCAAAATATCAGACGCAGAATGGCTTTGAAGAATTCAATCAGGGCAAAGGCATTGAGAAACAGGCTTTGCTGAAAGGCGATGGTGCGACTGCCGGCGTTCATTCTGTCGCTCAGTATCTGCCCGACAAACAATGTCAGCGCCAGCAGAAGCAAATCAATAATGAATGACCCGACGATCATCGCCGGAAGCTGCAGCCAGTTGCTGCGTTCGCGGTTTTTCCGCCGCGCCCATTGCCCCATTTTGCGATACAGCGGCAGCGCGCACAGGCGGATCAGCCAGTAAAACCCGAACACTGACGCCGCCAGCATTAAAAAATGAGTCAGGGCATTGGTGAACGTTTGCGGGTTAAAGGTCTTGTGCGGTGCATCGGTAATATTGCGATAAAGCTGGGCAAAGCGGCTGGAGAGCGCCTCACCGTAGTGCCGGGTGACATCGGTGACGTTTTCCAGCACCGTTTTTTCTTCCGTTAACGTGGGTGGGACAATGGTTGGCACCGGTTCGGCTGGAGGAGTTGTCGCCACTTTGCGTAACTGATCGATCAGTTCTTTCCGAGAGGTGTCATTTTCCAGCACATCAGCCAGTGCGCCGTAGGCCGCTTTCTTCTGTTCAACATCTGGCTCCTTTGCCGGGGCGGTTTGTGCGTTGGTTGACGTTGGCGTGGTGACGCCAGGTATCGTCACTGCCTGAGTCGGAAGACTCAACAGACAAACAAAGATGAACAGGATCCAGCGCATGACTCCTCCCATGAGAAAATAAATTCAAAAGGATAAGTATAGATGTCAGGGCGGGAGGGACTTGAAATGAGAGGATTCTGGTGAAAAACCTCCCTTCGGGCGAAGGGAGGTTGAGCTATCAGGAAACGTGCTGCAAGAATTCCTGTAAGCGTTGGCTGGGTGGATTTTCAATCAGGGCCTGCGGATTACCGTCTTCGGCAATTCGTCCCTTATCAATGAAAATCAGGCGTGAAGCCACTTTTTCGGCAAAGCCGATTTCGTGGGTCACAATCACCATGGTCATCCCTTCTTCCGCCAGGTCCTGCATCACTTTCAGAACTTCATGGCGCAGTTCAGGGTCGAGTGCTGAGGTTGGCTCATCAAACAGCATCATTTTCGGTTTTACTGCCAGCGCACGGGCGATAGCCACACGCTGTTGTTGACCACCGGACAGTTCAGAAGGGTAGTGATGTGCACGTTCGGCCAGACCCACTTTTGCCAGCAGCTCTTTCGCCAGTTTCTCGGCCTGTTCTTTATTCGCCCCGCGTACGCGCTGCGGTCCGAACATGACGTTTTCCAGTGCCGTCAGATGTGGGAACAGGTAGAACTGCTGAAACACCATTCCGGCTTCCTGACGGATTAAGCGCTCGTCTACCTTCGGATCGTTTACTTTCAGACCATCGACGATCAGATCGCCGGAGGTTATCTCTTCCAGCTTGTTAATGCAGCGCAGCAGGGTAGATTTACCGGATCCTGACGGCCCGATAATCACCACGACTTCACCCTGCTGAATGTTCAGGTCAATATTGTGCAGCACCTGGGTTGGACCAAAGTGCTTAGAAACGTTTTTAAATTCAATCACAGGATTTTCATCCTTCTTTCCAGACGACGCAGAATGAAGCTCAGCACCAGCGTAATGATCAGATAGAACACCGCAACGGCGCTCCAGATTTCCAGTGCGCGGAAGTTACCGGCAATGATTTCCTGGCCCTGACGGGTCAGTTCAGCGACGCCAATGACAATAAACAGCGAGGTATCTTTAATGCTGATGATCCACTGGTTGCCCAGCGGCGGCAGCATACGACGCAGTGCGAGAGGTAAAATAACGTGGCGGATAGTCTCTGTGCGTGAAAGTCCAAGCGCCAAACCGGCTTCGCTGAACCCTTTATGGATTGAGAGCACGGCACCGCGGGTGATTTCCGCAATATAGGCCCCGGAGTTGATCATGATGGTGACAACGGCGGCGCTAAAGGGGTCAATGCGTAAATCGTTAAATGCCATTGGCAGAGCGAAGTAAATAAACATTACCTGCACAACGATTGGCGTACCGCGAATGACTTCGATAAACACCAGCGCTACGTGGTTGGCGATCCAACCGCCGAAAGTGCGCGCAAACCCTGCTGCAAGTCCGATTATCAGACCGCCAGCCAGACCGAGGACCGAGATCCACAGGGTCATTTTGGCGCCTTCAATCAAAAGCGGGATGGCGGGCCAGATGGCACTCCAGTCAAACTGCATATGTCGTTCCTGTTACCGTGGTGTAAATATTCAAATGCCCGTTTTGCCGGATGTGCTGTGCTTATCCGGCCTACAGGTCTCAAAAATCCAGGCGTAGGCCCGGTAAGCATCACGCTACCGGGCAACGCTGCCGGTTATTATTTAGGTTCAGTACCGAACCATTTTTTGTAGATTTCGTTGTAAGTACCGTTCTCTTTCAGCGTTTTCAGCGCGCCGTTCACTTTCTCACGCAGGTCGTCGCTGCCTTTCGGGAAGGCGATACCGTACTGCTGGGCTTCCAGCGATTCGCCTACAGCTTTGAACTGACCATTGCCAGCTGTTTTGATGAAGTAAAGAATGTTTGGTGTGTCGTGCAGTACAGCGTCTGCGCGGTTGGTGCCCAGTTCCATATATGCGTTATCGATATTCGGGAACTGACGCAGGTCTTTGGTTTTGATATTCGCTTTCGCGTAATCAACGGAACCGGTGCCGCTCTTAACTGCAACGACTTTACCATCCAGATCTTTTACGCTTTTGACGTCGTTGTTATTCGCTTTCACCATCACTAACAGACCGCTTTTGTAGTAGCCGTCGGAGAAGTCGATCGCTTTTTTACGCTCTTCGGTGATGGTGATACCTGCCAGTGCCAGGTCGATATTTTTGGTTTGCAGTGCCGGGATGATGCCGCTGAAATCCATCGGTTTCAGTTCATAATCCAGTTTCAGTTCTTTGGCCACGGCAGCCCACAGATCCACATCAAAACCAACGTATTTGTCACCCTGTTTGAATTCAAACGGTACAAACGCGGTGTCGGTTGCGACAACCAGTTTCTTGTCTGCGGCATGGGAGGACACCGCAAAAGCCAGGGTAAGTGCAGCCAGTGAAACTTTTAATACAGACTTCATAGGATTTCCTTTTATATCCACGGGGCGATCCCCTGCGAGAACATATGGCTTAATGAAAAAATCGTGCCAATTTTGCAACTCATTGTTTTAACAAGAGGGTGTCTCGTTTCTCTGCACAATAAGTAGGGCATAGCGAATAATCTGCACTGTTTTGGGGCACTCATTTGGTGCGAACCAGTCACGGTGCAAACGGTATGACTATTTAGCGTAAAAATTGTTGATAAAACAATCTTTCGTTAACGATTGTGTGAGGTGATTATTACAAATAATTTACTTTGGAGTGACGAATGATCAATGTTATGCACCATAGATGTGCAAAACCCCCGCCGGAGCGAGGGTTATATAGGTAATTCTTATGTCTGCTGTTACTCAATGTTGGCTTCGATAAACCACAGGAATTTATCGAGGTCGCGAGAAGCTGCGGTAAAGATATCCGCGGTATCTTCGTCTTTTGCTTCGCTGATAGCTTTACGTACGCTGTTTGCAACTACGGCATAACGTTCGGCCAGCTCTTTTAAGTGGTCCTGTACGCTATGGATATCCAGCGGGTAACTTTTCAGAGGCGTTTTGCTGTTAATAACCTGAGTTGTGCCCAGTGCCACACCGCCCAACTGTACGGCGCGTTCAGCCATGGTGTCGAGGTGATCGGTCAGAGCTGTACGGAAGCCATCCAGCATTTCATGTACTGCAATGAAGTTTGCACCGCGCATGTTCCAGTGAGCCTGTTTGGTGATCAATGACAGGTCAATGAACTGGATTACTTGCTGATTCAGCAGTTCTACGGTCGCTTTCTTTTCGCTATCAGACACATCGTTGCGGGTATAAAGGAGGGCGGATGCTTTTGTTTTTACCAGTTTCGCGGTACTCATATTTTCATATCCTCTTGATATTTATGTCCCAACTCTTCAACGGAATTAAGTATAGCGCTAAATTTGGATTTTTGTTTCCGGTGTTGCCTATCACTTTAATAGTGAAGACGAGGGTGAATATAAAATATCAAATAAAATCAATGTGATGAGGGTTTTGTTACTTGCGTAGTGTTATTTTTATGTTAATTTTAAGATTAAATGAAATATGCGGATGAGAAAATTTTATTTATTAGAATTATTATCACGCAGATTTACAATTGGATATTCTGCATGATTATGCAAACCATGCAGAATAATACGTGGTTAATTCACGTCGACTTGTTTTATTTGTGGCTCTTTACGAATAGTGAGCGTAGAGCCCATTGATGCGACAATAATGGCGCCCAGAGCGAGCGTCTGGATAAGCGTCAACGTTTCACCGAGGAAGATCATTCCGGAAACCGCTGCCAGCGCGGGTTCCATGCTCATCAATGTACCGAAAGTACGCGTAGGCAGGCGCGTCAATGCAATCATCTCCAGTGAATAGGGAAGCGCAGTAGAGAGAACTGCAATGGCCAGGCCTAACGGCAGAATGGACCAGTGCCACAGGGCATCTCCGGCCTGGAGTGCGCCGATTGGAACAAATACCAGTGCTGCAATGAATGACCCTACTGCGACGGTTGCCGGACCGTGTTCCGCCCCGGCTCGCTGCCCGGTAAGAATATAGATGGCCCAGCAGGCGCCAGCCCCCAGCGCCAGCGCTGCGCCGGTTAAATCTACGTGAGAAACGTCCTGACCCAGAGGCAGCAGGAACCAGAGCCCGAGTACTGCCAACGCAACCCAAATGAAATCCACCGGGCGTCGGGATGAAAACAGCGCTACCGCGAGCGGGCCGGTAAATTCCAGCGCCACGGCGATTCCCAGTGGGACAGTTTGGATTGACAGGTAGAAAAGGTAGTTCATCCCGCCCAGAGACAGGCCATAAAACAGTAGCGGCAGGCGTTGTTCTTTAGCGAATCGTAAACGCCAGGGCTTAAAGAAAGCGATAAGAATGAGCGTACCCAGCGCAAGGCGCAGCGCGGTAACGCCCGGCGCACCGACGAGTGGGAACAAAGATTTTGCCAGTGATGCTCCGCTTTGAATGGAGGACATAGCAATAAGCAAAACCAAAATAGGCAACCAGACTGGCGCTTTACGTGACAACCCCGGCATCCTTTCTCCTGTCAAATGATGATTACACGTCTCCATCTGTGCCACGCTTCAGCATTGTTACGACGCAGATGATTTTATGTATAGAAAAGTAAAACAGCGAGTGTAATGGAATTACGCTCAACTGGTTGAGTATTCGTTGAAAAAAAAATTGCTCAGTTCCGTACAATGGCATGAAAATGATGGATTAATAATCTGTGTGATTAGGAATGTTCTGGATGAATGTGCCATATTGTGCGCGCAATAATGGTATTTTCAGTTGAAAAAGTGATGTTAATTGAAAGAGATAGCGGGTTTTTGAAATGTTCTGTTACATGAAAGACCCCGTTAGACATCGCGAATCGCAAAGAGTTTCCCATCAATTTTTGGTATATTTAAAACTTAAGATTTACTTGAAGCACATTTGAGGTGGTTATGAAAAAAATTGCATGTCTTTCAGCACTGGCCGCTGTTCTGGCTTTCTCCGCAGGTACTGCTGTAGCTGCTACTTCTACCGTTACCGGTGGTTACGCTCAGAGCGATGCTCAGGGCGCAGCGAACAAAATGAACGGTTTCAACCTGAAGTATCGCTACGAGCAGGACAACAACCCGCTGGGTGTTATCGGTTCCTTCACTTACACTGAAAAAGATCGTACCGATGCTTCTGGCGACTACAACAAAACCCAGTACTACGGCATCACTGCTGGTCCGGCTTACCGTCTGAACGACTGGGCAAGCATCTACGGTGTAGTGGGTGTTGGTTACGGTAAATTCCAGAACGCAGCATCTCCGGCTGACAACCACAGCACCAGCGACTACGGTTTCTCTTACGGTGCTGGTCTGCAGTTCAACCCGATCGAAAACGTTGCTCTGGACTTCTCCTACGAGCAGAGCCGTATTCGTAGCGTTGACGTTGGCACCTGGATTGCTGGCGTGGGTTACCGCTTCTAATCACTTCGGTGATATGAAAAATCCGCCTCTTGGGGCGGATTTTTTTTGCGTGTAATGCAGGAAGGAATGTCGTTGTAGGCCTGATAAGCGCAGCGCATCAGGCATCGGTAGCAAAATGCCTTATCCGGCCGACAACGTATTATTTGGTTGAGAAAATATCGGTACCCAGATGGTTGTAATCCACCTTCTGCAGTTTGAAGTTGGTGATGTACACCGGCCCGGCTTTTTTCTCTGAGATAAAGCGGTAGTTGTTGGTGATTTCTTTTGCGCTTATCCCCGTCCACTGCGAGAAAAAGCTGAGGAAATCATTGGCGGAGCGACGGGCTTTAATCACCCGATGCGCTTTATCATCGCTCGACAGCACCATGAAAGGCACCTGGAAATTCTGCTGGAACTGATCGTCATGCGCCAGGTACTGCACCTCTTTTCCCCGCTCTTTAAACGCGAGGCCATGATCGGAGAAATAGACCATCGAGAAGCTATTACCGCTGTTACGTAACTGCTCGTAAAGCTGGCGCAGCAGGTCATCCGTCTGCGTCATGGTGTACAGATAACAAGATGTCTCTTTTGACTGGACGAAAGTCTCGTATTTACCCTGCGTTCGGTCACAGGCCTGCGGATGCGAGCCCATTAAATGCAGCACGATGAGCTGTGGCTGGGTGCGCTCGGTTGCCAGCACCTGGGCAGTCATCTTCAACAGCGCTTCGTCACGGGTGTTTTTATCCGCTTCGAAGTCACCGCTTTTGAGGAACTGAACCTCATCAGCGCGCTTCGCAATGCTGGCGATGGCCGTATCGTATTCACCAATCTGTCCCTGATTGGAAAACCACCATGTCTGAAAGCCCGCGCGGTTAGCCAGGGTGACAAAGTTATCCTGGAACTGGGGTTTATTATCCACTACCCGATTAAGCGTTAAGCCGAGCGATTTTTGCGTTGAACCGCTGGCCGCAATGTAATCTGTGAACAGATAGCCGTTAACGGAGCTGGCAAACGGGGTGTTATCCCAGTGACCGCCAAATGCGCCTAACGCATCGCGGCGGGCGCTTTCGCCGATAACCACGACGTAGGTGTGATACTTCGGCTTCACGGCGGTTACCGTCCAGCTGTCTTTTACGCTCGACAGTTTCGCCATGCGCTCTTGTTCGTCGAGCACTTCGTTGTTATTGACGATAACGTCCTTGGCGAAACGGAAAACCGGATAGCCGGTATCTTTCAGCTTAAACACGCCGCCCCAGGCCAGGTTTTGTACCGGGGTAACAAAGAATGCGACAACGCTAAACAGCAAACAAATGCTGTCGAACTTATTCCAGCTGCGCTGCTGCACATCTTTTTTACGGCGTACGGCGATAACGCCAAGGGCAAAAATAAACACTCCAACCAGATAACTGTACCAGGGGAAGATGGTCAGGATCTCGGTTGACTCTTCCATATTGGTTGAGTGCAGCGCCAGTAAGGTATTGAAGTTCGGTGAGCCGTAAGCCTGGCCGAACGGAAAGTACATTGCCGCAATGAGTGAGCAAATGCTAATCAGTGCCTTCTGCGCGCGCGGCGCGCTACGCCACAGCAGCATCAATATACAGGTGAAAGCAACGCTATAGAGCAGGCTAAGCGGATAGCCCAGAGCAAGGTTTATTAGCAGAGACTGTAAGAAATAGAGGCCAGTCCACGGACTAATTGCCCGGCTACGAGCAATGATTGAATCTTTGAGGGTTAAATTCATATGCCACTGTTACAAAAACGCCATGTGCTTACCCTGGCGCTAAGGGTCATTGCCTGCCTGAGAGAGCGAGAAGAGGGATAGGGTCCGCATCCGCGAGCCGCAATATACGCAGGGCTGCGAAAAGATAGAGTGTGCGCAAGAGAAGGTCAACTACTACAAAGAAATTGTTTTGCGAGGGACGTGGCAAAACTGACAAAAAGAAGGGTTATTGAGACGAAAACCACCACCGTACCCGAATGACGGCAGGAAAATGAAGCGGCGTACCGCGACACCGCATTATTTTTCTGAAGGTTTATCCTGCTCTGGTTTGCTGTTAATCATGTCACACAGCATAGAGATCAGCATCAACCGTACTTTAAAGGGAGAGTGACTAAACACGCGTATACACCTCTTAAATTCATTCATGTAAACCTCCTGACTTCACAATCCCATCAGTCCTTGAGGGATGTCTTTATTATATACAGATATAGCATAGGCTATATTATATAGCTATTGCTAAAACGTTAATTTTTTGTGCCCACGCAACTCTGGTTTACAATGAGCGCTCTCTAATCAGATGCCGTTAACGCGTCACAGTAACGAGGAAGCAGAATGAGTCGTCGCGCAGGTATGCCAACAACAAAAAAAGTGACGCAATTGGTGAATGTCGAAGAACACGTTGAAGGATTTCGTCAGGTCCGGGAGGCGCATCGCCGCGAACTGATTGATGACTACGTAGAGCTGATTTCCGATCTCATTATTGAGGTGGGTGAAGCGCGCCAGGTGGATATGGCCGCGCGACTTGGGGTTTCCCAGCCGACGGTTGCTAAAATGCTTAAGCGCCTTGCCTCAGTCGGATTGATTGAAATGATCCCGTGGCGTGGGGTGTTTTTAACCGCAGAAGGTGAACGACTAGCCCAGGAGAGCCGGGAACGTCATCAGATTGTGGAAAATTTCCTGTTGATGTTAGGCATCAGCCCGGAAATTGCCCGTCGCGACGCGGAGGGGATGGAGCATCACGTCAGTAAGGAAACGCTGGAGGCTTTTAGCCGGTTTACGCAACAGCAAGGAACTGGCTCTGAATGAGTTTTCCTTTATTACGTGCCTTACAGCGCGATCGTTTTTTCCAGCTGTTAATCATCGTTGGGGTTGTACTGAGTCTGTTCACGCCATTTACGCCCCGGTCCTGGCCAGGGGCGATTGACTGGCACACGATTATCACGCTTAGCGGGCTGATGTTACTGACCAAAGGCGTGGAGCTAAGCGGTTATTTCGATGTGTTAGGGCGCAAGATGACCCGCCGCTTCAAAACAGAGCGCCAACTGGCGATATTTATGGTGCTGGCGGCGGCGTTGTTGTCGACGTTTCTGACCAACGACGTTGCATTGTTTATTGTTGTTCCGCTGACCATCACCCTGAAAAAATTATGTGCCATTCCGGTGAATCGCCTGATTATCTTTGAGGCGCTGGCGGTAAACGCCGGATCGTTGCTCACGCCAATAGGTAATCCGCAAAACATTCTGATGTGGGGACGCTCAGGCTTATCGTTTACCGCGTTTACCTGGCAAATGGCGCCGCTTGCGGGGGCCATGATGCTGACGCTGGTGGTGCTGTGCTGGTTCAGTTTCCCGCATAAAGCGTTGCACTATCATACCGGTACGCGCGCGTCTGACTGGCAACCACGCCTGGTATGGAGCTGTCTGGCGCTGTATATCATCTTCCTGGCGGCGCTGGAGTTAAAGCAAGAGCTGTGGGGTCTGGCGATTGTGGCGGCAGGGTTCATGGTGCTGGCGCGTCGCGTGATCCTCAGCGTGGACTGGACGTTGCTGTTAGTGTTTATGGCGATGTTCATTGATGTGCATTTGTTGACGCAGCTCCCGGCCTTGCAGGGGATTACCCACCAGATTGGCACGCTCTCAGCGCCGGGACTTTGGTTGACGGCTATTGGCCTGTCGCAGTTTATCAGTAATGTGCCGAGTACGATTTTGCTGCTGAACTATGTCCCGCCGACGCTGCTGCTGGCCTGGGCGGTTAATGTGGGCGGCTTTGGTCTGTTGCCGGGATCGCTGGCGAATCTCATTGCGTTACGGATGGCAAACGACCGACGGATCTGGTGGCGTTTTCATTGGTATTCGGTACCGATGCTGATATGGGCGGCGCTGGTGGGGTATGGTTTGTTGTTATTAATGTAATAGCGGCATTGAGGTAATAAAAAAGGCGGATGAATCATCCGCCTTTTTCGTTTTAGGTATGTGCTTAGTTCAGGCGAACCGGCATACCTGAACGGTTCTGTACCGCCTGCTCAACGACGGCTTGATCGACGTCAGACTGGCCGGTGATGCTGGTAATGCTCTTGGTCAGGGTAATCGGTACGATTTCTCCGCCTTCGAACTGTGCTTCAGTCGTAGACAGTGGGTTATGTACTTCGATGTAACGGCTGCCGTCTGGTTCGGTAGTGGCTTTTACCGGCTCATCAATAAACTGTACACGGGTGCCGACTGGCACATTTTCAAACAGGAATTTGATGTCGTCGTTACGCAGACGCACGCAACCGTGGCTGACGCGTAAGCCTACGCCGAAGTTAGCATTGGTGCCGTGGATGGCATACAGGCGACCGATATACAGCGCGTACAGTCCCATCGGGTTATCCGGACCTGCCGGAACAACGGCTGGCAGCGGCTCGCCCGCAGCGCGGTATTCCGCATGCATTTTCGCCGTTGGCGTCCAGGTTGGGCCCGCTTTTTTACGTTCTACTTTGGTTGTCCAGTTGATTGGCGTGTCTTTGCCCAGCTGGCCGATACCGATCGGCAGAACAATTACGGTGTTGGTGCCTTTCGGGTAGTAGTACAGACGCATTTCAGCGCTGTTGATAACAATACCTTCATGCACGGTATCCGGCAGGATCAACTGCTGAGGAATGTTCAGCACGGTGCCGCCTTTCGGCAGGAAGGTATCCACGCCCGGGTTGGCTTCCAGCATGTTAGACAGACCCATCTGATACTCTGCCGCAAAATACTCCAGCGGTTGGGTGTTGCCTTCAGGAATAGTAATGACCTGGTTTTGGCCAATCAAACGGCTACCATCAGTCGGCAGCGGGTACGTGACGGCTGAAGCGGTATTACAAAAACCAACTATTGCGAGTGCCGCCGCGAAAAGCGTTGTTAATTTCATATTCATATTCATGTATGCGAGATTCAGTGCCAGGCAGGCTAGTGGGTTGAGATTTATGTAGTGTTGGGCACGCATTATATGTGCAATCTGAGCAACAAGGAATTCGGATGTGTACTAAATCACATTTTTTTCCTTTTGGTTTCACTTTTTCCCTTCCGCATGAAGACGCGATCTTCTTGCAGACTTATGGCATAATAAGCGGTTTGTCACATATTTCTTTCTCTTTCAGGATACGCCAGTGTTAGTTTCCAGCAACGTCACCATGCAGTTCGGCAGTAAGCCGCTGTTTGAAAATATTTCCGTCAAATTTGGCGGCGGCAACCGTTACGGCCTGATTGGCGCGAACGGTAGCGGTAAATCCACTTTTATGAAAATTCTCGGCGGCGATCTCGAACCGACGCTGGGCAACGTTTCCCTCGATCCTAACGAGCGTATTGGTAAGCTGCGCCAGGATCAGTTCGCCTTTGAAGAGTTCACCGTGCTTGACACCGTGATCATGGGTCACGCTGAACTGTGGGAAGTGAAGCAGGAGCGCGATCGCATTTACGCTCTGGCCGAGATGAGCGAAGAAGACGGCTATAAAGTTGCTGACCTCGAAGTTCAGTATGGCGAAATGGACGGCTACTCTGCGGAAGCGCGTGCGGGTGAACTGCTGCTGGGCGTAGGTATTCCGGTAGAACAGCATTACGGCCCGATGAGCGAAGTCGCGCCTGGCTGGAAGCTGCGTGTGCTTCTGGCACAGGCGCTGTTCTCTAACCCGGACATTCTGCTGCTCGACGAACCAACGAACAACCTGGATATCGACACCATCCGCTGGCTGGAGCAGACGCTGAACGAGCGTGACAGCACCATGATCATCATTTCGCACGACCGTCACTTCCTGAACATGGTCTGTACGCATATGGCGGATCTGGACTACGGCGAACTGCGTGTTTATCCGGGTAACTACGACGAATACATGACGGCGGCAACCCAGGCGCGTGAACGTCTGCTGGCCGATAACGCCAAGAAGAAAGCACAGATTGCCGATCTGCAATCCTTCGTCAGCCGCTTTAGCGCCAACGCGTCTAAATCTCGACAGGCGACTTCTCGTGCGCGTCAGATTGATAAGATTAAGCTCGACGAAGTGAAAGCGTCCAGCCGTCAGAACCCGTTCATCCGCTTCGAACAGGATAAGAAACTGTTCCGTAACGCGCTGGAAGTGGAAGCGCTGGCGAAAGGTTTTGATGAAGGCCCGCTGTTTAAAAACTTCAACCTGCTGCTGGAAGTAGGGGAGAAGGTTGCCATCATTGGTGCCAACGGCGTGGGTAAATCCACTATGCTGAAAACGTTGGTTGGCGACTTACAGCCGGACAACGGTACCGTTAAGTGGTCTGAAAACGCCCAGGTCGGTTACTACGCGCAGGATCATGAATACGAGTTCGAAAACGATCTGACCGTTTTCGAATGGATGAGTCAGTGGAAGCAGGAAGGCGATGATGAGCAGGTAGTACGTAGCTTCCTTGGTCGTCTGCTGTTCAGCCAGGACGATATCAAGAAACCTGCAAAAGTCCTCTCCGGTGGTGAAAAAGGACGCATGCTGTTCGGTAAGCTGATGATGCAGAAACCGAATATTCTGGTTATGGATGAACCGACCAACCACCTGGATATGGAATCTATCGAGTCGCTGAACATGGCGCTGGAAATGTACCAGGGCACGCTGATCTTCGTTTCTCACGACCGTGAGTTCGTCAGCTCGCTGGCAACCCGCGTGATTGAAATTACGCCGGAACGCGTAATCGACTTCACCGGTAACTACGAAGATTACCTGCGTAGTAAAGGCGTCGAATAATTATCCCGTCGTTCTCGTGTTACAGGTGTGATGGTTGCACCTGTAACACGGGATACTTAGGGATAAGGGTATATAAAATTAAACAATCCCCAGCGCGCGTTTGCCGTGGATATTCAAATCCTCCAGCGTGAAGCGTCCTTCCCAGTTAGTTTCATAATCCTCCCGTGGAAAATCACCCGGCGACGCACCTTTTTCCAGCGCGGCCTTCACTTTGTGGGCGTAGGCCAGATTCTTTTCGCACATCGGTGCGGCAGGAATGTACATCACGTTACCCCAACCCTGCTGATTTTCCACCGGTGCGACGGAGTGAATCACATCACAATGCCACCAGACGGAGTCTCCGGCGTCCAGTTGTGGAATGCTGGTTAACGCTTCAATCAGCAGAGGATGCCATTGCGTGGAAATCGGCAGCACCCGGCCGGGCGCGACGCCGCAAAGTTCATCTTCCGGCACATCGTCAAGCAATGGGCGTAACAGCACATACGCCATCGCTTCAGGGATCGGGACCACATGCAACAATCCCTGACCTGGCAGCATATCGGACAGTGCAGTCCAGCCCTGGAAGGTACGGAATACCGAACATTTGGTGGTGTTATCCACCGTGTACTCTTCTACCTCAGTGCGATGCGCCGCCTGCCACGGATCGTAATCTTCCAGCTTGCCATTGAAAACATGAGCAAAGACCTGCTGATATGCCGGAAGAAGCCAGCGTTCCAGCGCGCCGGAATCCGTATGCGCGCCCAGCCCTTTAGACGTGGTTCCCGGCGGTCGACGGCGAATGCGGTCAGGGTAAATAACGCTGATATCCGGGTTAAACCATTGTTTACCTTCGCTTGTAAAGGTCCACAAACGATTGAGGAACGACTGTGCATTGGCCATTTCTTCACTCTGGCGGGCCTGCATCTGCGCCTGGGACCAGTAGATGGGGTAGATTTCAGGCCGTGATGCGCTCAGAGTACCGAAGAAATTATCGCCGGGTCCTTTATAGACGTCGTCAAAGTGGTTGCGGTCCAGATAGTCCAGCATTGAGCTGTCCCATCCGAGAGCCTGTTCGCGAGGGAAATGACCTTTAATGACTGCGCATCCGCGACGCTTAATATCTTCACGCTGCTCTGCACTTACGTGGCCCGCTTTGATATCTGCATAAGATATCACTGGCCACACTGGGGCACCTTGCGCTTTGAGGGCGTTGATTTCCGCCACGCGGGTGGCGATAGCATCGCTCAACTGATTGAAGATTAACTGAACATCCCCAAGCTGTGCCCGCAGTTGCTTTTCATCTGCCGGATTGCCGCTTTGTGATCGGCAGGCAGCGTGTCGCTGGTAAAAGTAAAAGCCATATCCACCTCGCATTAACTTTCATTCGAAACCAAACTAACTTGCAGATGATAATATAAGTTAAAATTTAGTTAACGCAAGTTTAAAACTTGATGGAGTGAGCAAAATAGAAAAAGAGTGAAAACCGGGATGAGGGATACCCCGGTTGGCAGGATTAGACGTTAAAAGGGGAGGTGTTATCCAGCACAGCCTGAATTACGTTCAGCGCGCCCTGATGGTTATTGTCGTCGGTCTGATAGCGAGCAATCGCTTTGATATTCTCTGCCGCGTTGGCCATGGCGAAAGAGTAGTGCGCCATTTTCAGCATTTCCGCGTCGTTTCCGCTATCGCCAATGGCGACTACGTTTTGCGGTGACAGGTTCCAGCGTTTAAGCAGGCGGCTGATCCCGTTGGCTTTATGTAGGCCCGGAATGATCAGATCGATAAACCCGAAGCCGCTGGTGACGGGCTTCATGATGCCGTCCAGCGCAGCATGCAGGTGATCGATAACCAATGGGATTTGTTGGTCCGGTAAATTTAGCGAGAACTTGAACAGCACATCGTCGATATCCTGATAATCCTTTACGGGTTTCAGGCGATGGTAGTGTTTTGACATCAATGCGACAAAGGACTCTGGCGCATTTTCGCTAACGTAAGCGCTTTGCAGCCCGCAAGCCACAAAGTTGAGCTGCTTATCTTTTAGCAGTTCACCAATGACAATACGGGATTCGTGGCGGGTAAGCTCGCCGTGAAACAGTTGCTTGCCATGTTCAAAGACCAAAGCCCCGTTCTCAGCGACAAAAGAAATTTCCTCTTTGAGCTCCGGGAAAAAGGAGATCAACTGGTAATACTGGTTGCCGCTGGCCACGACAAATTCGATATTTCGTTTTTTCAGTTCCTGATACTGCGCCATAAAACGTGCACGATCGTATTTCTTGGCGTCGTCGAGAAAAGTTCCGTCCATATCGGTGACGATAACTTTGATGGTCATAAAGATAGGCTCCTGGCGATTACTGCAACCAGAAACATTCTAATAACAATGTGACCTGTAGCACAAATTTAATTTCGAATGAAAGTAAAAAGCCGGGTGGTAGCTTAGCCTTATCCGGCTACGGGGAGAATCGTTGTAGATACTGTTATCGCCTGCAAGCCTTTTCA
>NZ_SZWU01000055.1:0-1288 GCF_005280935.1 Citrobacter sp. wls757
GCCTTGTATTATCCTCTCTGTGCAGAGAGGGCCGGCCAGTTCTCCCTGCCATGCCGTCCGCATGCCGTATCCGGCCTTAGGTTAACAACCTGTATTGTAGATTTATGCAGCGGACTGCCGTTCTCCACAAGTGACAAACCGGACAGTATCATGGACCGGTTTTCCCGGTAATCCGCATTCACAAGGTTGGTCTCACTATGGAACAGGAACTTCATTTTATCGGTATTGACGTCTCTAAAGCCAAGCTGGATGTCGATGTGCTGCGTCCCGATGGCCGTCACCGCAGTAAAAAATTTGCGAACACCCTGAAGGGCCACAATGAACTCCTCCACTGGCTCAACAGCCATAACGTGGCGCCGGCGCATATCTGTATGGAAGCCACCAGTACGTATATGGAAGACGTGGCCGCCCATCTCAGTGATGCCGGATTCACCGTCTCCATCATCAATCCTGCCCTCGGCAAAGCCTTCGCACAGAGCGAGGGGCTGCGCAGCAAAACCGATGCCGTTGATGCCCGCATGCTGGCAGAGTTTTGCCGTCAGAAGCGCCCGGCAGTCTGGGAAGCTCCGCATCCGGTTGAACGGGCGTTACGGGCACTGGTGCTGCGCCATCAGTCACTGACGGATATGCGTACGCAGGAACTGAATCGCCTTGAGACAGCACGTGAGGTACAGCGTCCGAGTATCGACGCTCATCTGCTGTGGCTTCATGCCGAAATTAAACGCATCGAAAAGCAGATAAAGGACCTGACGGATGACGACCCGGACATGAAACACCGCAGGAAGCTGCTGGAAAGTATCCCGGGTATCGGGGAAAAGACGTCGGCGGTGCTGCTGGCTTATGTGGGACTGAAGGACAGGTTCAGTCAGGCGAGACAGTTCGCCGCCTTTGCCGGTCTGACACCGCGCCAGCATGAATCAGGCAGCAGCGTGAGGGGAATGAGTCGGATGAGTAAAAGCGGCCATGTATCCCTGCGCAGGGCTCTGTACATGCCAGCGATGGTGGCAATAAGTAAAACGGAATGGGGGCGGGCGTTCCGCGACCGTCTGGCAGGAAACGGTAAAAAAGGGAAAGTGATAATAGGCGCAATGATGCGCAAGCTGGCGCATGTGTCTTACGGGGTACTGAAATCAGGTGAGCCGTTCGATGCGTCGAGACATGGGGTGATAACAGCCTGAAGGGAAGATGAATCAGGAAAAAACAGCGCCTGACGGCGCTGTGACTGATCGTGCCTGCTATCCGTAACCGCGGAACCTGAAAAGGCTTGCAGGCGATAACAGTATCTACA
>NZ_SZWU01000056.1:0-465 GCF_005280935.1 Citrobacter sp. wls757
TAGCCGGATGCGGCGCAAGCGCCTTATCCGGCCTGCAGGCTTTATGCGTATTCTGTAGTTTCGTAGGCGCTGATAAGCGCAGCGCCATCAGACACAACGGTTGCCGGATGCGGCGCAAGCGCCTTATCCGGCCTACAAGCAATTATGCCTGGTCTGTAGTTTCGTAGGCCTGATAAGCGTAGCGCCATCAGGCACAACCGTAGCCGGATGCGGCGCAAGCGCCTTATCCGGCCTACAAGCTTTAAACTGTTCTGTAGTTTCGTAGGCCTGATAAGCGCAGCGCCATCAGGCACAACGGTTGCCGGATGCGGCGCAAGTGCCTTATCCGGCCGACAAGCTTTATGCCTGGTCTGTAGTTTCGTAGGCCTGATAAGCGTAGCGCCATCAGGCACAACCGTAGCCGGATGCGGTGTAAGCGCCTTATCCGGCCTACAAGCTTTATACCTGGTCTGTAGTTTCGTAGGC
>NZ_SZWU01000056.1:475-11517 GCF_005280935.1 Citrobacter sp. wls757
TAAGCGCCTTATCCGGCCTACAAGCTTTATGCATATTCTGTAGGCCAGACAAGTGTTGCGTAATTACAACAGCGGTTTGAGGAAGCGGGCCGTGTGTGAGGCTTCACACTCAGCGACCGTTTCTGGTGTGCCGGAGACAAGGATTTCGCCGCCGCCGCTACCGCCTTCCGGACCGAGATCGACAATCCAGTCTGCGGTCTTAATCACGTCCAGATTGTGCTCAATCACCACGATGGTGTTGCCCTGATCCCGGAGTTGATGCAGCACGTCCAACAGTTGCTGAATATCCGCAAAATGCAGACCGGTGGTCGGCTCATCGAGAATATACAGCGTTTGCCCGGTACCGCGTTTGGACAGTTCGCGCGCCAGCTTCACGCGCTGTGCTTCACCGCCCGAGAGCGTGGTAGCGGACTGACCCAGTCGAATGTACGTCAGGCCAACGTCCATCAGCGTTTGCAGCTTACGCGCCAGCGCCGGAACGGCATCGAAGAACTCACGTGCTTCTTCAATCGTCATATCCAGCACTTCGTGGATAGTCTTGCCTTTGTACTTAATTTCTAACGTTTCGCGGTTATAGCGCTTGCCTTTGCACTGATCGCACGGCACGTAGATATCCGGCAGGAAGTGCATTTCGACTTTGATCACGCCGTCGCCCTGACAGGCTTCACAGCGTCCGCCACGGACGTTAAAGCTGAAACGCCCCGGCGTGTAACCGCGTGCACGTGACTCTGGTACACCGGCAAACAGTTCGCGCACTGGCGTAAACACCCCGGTGTAGGTTGCCGGGTTAGAGCGCGGCGTACGGCCAATCGGGCTTTGGTCAATGTCGATCACTTTGTCGAAATGCTCCAGGCCTTGAACGTCGCGATACGGCGCAGGTTCAGCCAGCGTCGCACCGTTTAGCGCCGTCTGTGCAATCGGGAATAGTGTGTCGTTAATCAGCGTCGATTTACCCGAACCGGAAACACCGGTAATGCAGGTAAATAAACCTACCGGCAGCGTCAGGGTGACATCTTTCAGGTTGTTACCGCGTGCGCCGGTGAGTTTAAGCACTTTCTCTGGGTCAGCCGCAACGCGCTGTTTAGGCACTTCAATCTTGCGTTTACCGCTCATGTACTGGCCGGTCAGCGACTCAGGCACTGCCATGATGTCGTCGAGCGTCCCTTCGGCGACGACCTGACCGCCGTGAACACCCGCGCCCGGGCCGATATCGATAACGTGGTCAGCGGCGCGAATCGCATCTTCATCGTGCTCGACCACAATGACGGTATTTCCCAGATTACGCAGGTGGATAAGCGTACCCAGCAGACGCTCGTTATCGCGTTGATGCAAACCGATAGACGGTTCATCCAGTACGTACATTACACCAACCAGACCCGCGCCGATCTGGCTTGCCAGGCGAATACGCTGGGCCTCACCACCGGAGAGTGTTTCCGCCGACCGCGATAGCGTCAGGTAGTTGAGGCCGACGTTGACCAGGAACTTCAGACGATCGCCAATCTCTTTAAGAATTTTCTCGGCAATCTTCGCCCGCTGACCCGCAAGCTTCAGATTGTTGAAGAAATCCATTGCATGACCGATGCTCATGTCAGAAATCGCAGGCAGCGGCGTATTTTCAACAAATACGTGACGGGCTTCCCGGCGTAAACGCGTCCCTTCACAGCTAGCGCAAGGACGGTTACTGATGAACTTGGCTAATTCTTCACGTACTGCGCTGGATTCCGTCTCTTTATAGCGGCGCTCCATATTGTGCAATACGCCTTCGAACGGATGGCGACGTACGGACGTATCACCGCGATCGTTCATGTATTTAAATTCGATATTCTCTTTACCGGAACCGTACAGTACGACTTTATGCACAGTAGGGTTCAGGCTGGCCCACGGGGCTTCAACGTCGAATTTATAGTGTTCCGCCAGAGACTTAAGCATCTGGAAGTAATAGAAGTTACGGCGATCCCAACCGCGGATAGCACCACCGGCCAGCGACAGTTCCGGGTTTTGGATCACCCGATCAGGATCGAAATATTGCTGCACGCCGAGACCGTCACAGGTTGGACACGCGCCCGCCGGGTTGTTAAACGAGAACAGCCGCGGTTCCAGTTCGCGCATGCTATAGCCGCAGATAGGGCAGGCGAAGTTGGCGGAGAACAGCAGTTCCTCCGCTTTAGGGTCGTCCATATCGGCAACGACCGCCGTGCCGCCGGACAGTTCCAGCGCGGTTTCAAAGGATTCCGCCAGTCGTTGGGTGAGATCGTCACGGACTTTAAAGCGGTCAATCACCACTTCAATGGTGTGTTTCTTTTGCAGCTCAAGCTTGGGCGGATCGGAAAGGTCACAGACTTCACCGTCGATACGGGCGCGGATATAGCCCTGGCCTGCCAGATTTTCCAGCGTTTTGGTGTGCTCGCCTTTACGCTCTTTAATCACCGGCGCCAGCAGCATCAGACGCTTACCTTCCGGCTGCGACAGGACGTTATCCACCATCTGGCTTACGGTCTGCGCTGCCAGGGGAACGTCGTGATCCGGACAGCGCGGCTCGCCAACGCGGGCAAACAGCAGACGCAGATAGTCGTGAATTTCGGTAATTGTACCTACCGTGGATCGCGGGTTATGGGACGTCGATTTTTGTTCAATTGAGATGGCAGGAGAGAGCCCCTCAATGTGGTCGACGTCCGGTTTTTCCATCAGCGACAGAAATTGACGCGCGTACGCGGAAAGGGATTCAACGTAACGACGCTGCCCTTCGGCATATAAGGTGTCGAAAGCGAGCGAAGATTTGCCTGAGCCCGAAAGCCCGGTGACGACAATCAGCTTGTCGCGCGGGATGACGAGGTTGATGTTTTTGAGATTATGGGTGCGGGCGCCCCGAACTTCGATCTTATCCATTCATCTTTCCCGGATTAAACGCTTTTTTGCCTGGCTGCATGGTGCTACCGGCGATCACAAACGGTTAATTATGACACAACCTGACCTGAATGGATATACAGTATTGGAATGCAAAACGCAGACGTCTGTGCAACAATGTCTGGCTGGGGTTGTTTACTGGAATCAACTTCGCAACGTAGTAAAAGCGCTATTGGAAATGCTACAATCCCGCGCTTACACTTATTCAGTAACGTTTTTCAGGAGACACGATCATGGCCAGCAGAGGCGTAAACAAGGTGATTCTCGTCGGTAATCTGGGCCAGGACCCGGAAGTACGCTATATGCCGAATGGTGGCGCAGTTGCCAACATTACGCTGGCTACTTCCGAATCCTGGCGTGATAAAGCGACCGGTGAAATGAAAGAGCAGACTGAATGGCACCGTGTTGTGCTGTTTGGCAAACTGGCGGAAGTGGCCAGCGAATATCTGCGTAAAGGTTCTCAGGTCTATATCGAAGGTCAGCTGCGTACCCGCAAATGGACCGATCAGTCCGGCGTAGAAAAGTACACCACAGAAGTTGTGGTTAACGTTGGCGGCACCATGCAAATGCTGGGTGGTCGTCAGGGTGGTGGTGCTCCGGCAGGTGGCGGTCAGCAGCAGGGCGGTTGGGGTCAACCTCAGCAGCCGCAGGGTGGCAACCAGTTCAGCGGCGGCGCGCAGTCTCGTCCGCAACAGTCAGCTCCGGCAGCGCCGTCTAACGAGCCGCCGATGGATTTCGACGACGATATTCCGTTCTAATCCCACTGCGCTACGCTGAAAATAATGGCTACCTCAAGACTGGGGTAGCCATATGCAATTTTGTTATCAGTTCAACACCATAGGCCAATCTGGCGGTGTGTGGCTCATCACGTCAACCATTACGGTTTCAATGTTCTTCCAGATAGCGGACATATCCACCAGGGTTATGCCGAGCAATCCAGTCGCAAACCAGCAGGCAAAAACCAGCCCCAAACCGCTGCTAATGACGGCCAGGCCAATATAATCTGATTTACGAAAACGGATATTGAGCGTACTGGCTAAAAACATCAGCACCGCGCTGAGTAGTTGCCACCGCAGAAGAACCACGCCAGTTGTTATTGTCGCCATGAAAAACGTCCTCAGAAAGTCTGGATGCCCAGGACAGCGCGGGGGTGTTCACCGAGGGTGTGATACTCTGGCTATCGACGGGCAATAACATGAATGAAACATTGTTTCTGTTACATGATTTTTGTGAACTATATCACATCTGGTCGTTTGTTCACCAGTATTGGCCGTTATTTTTGTAGGCTTATAACCACTTCAAGTGTGTGGTTTTGTTTAATGAAGAGTTGATAATAAATAACCATGTTTTAAACATGCATTTAGTCTACTTGTTATATTTATCCTAAATTAAACGTTAAAAAAAATTAATGAATTTCTTAAATGCAGCCAGGATAATGCTCATAAAAAATTACTCCGTGGGGATAATAACGTTATGAAATAAGCATAACTTTAAGTTTGCCTTACGGAAAAATAATATCATCATCAACTATTATCAGACTTTTACATAGAGAAGTCTGTTGCTAATACTGATAGATTCATGCAACTTAATCAGTCGGTGTTTATAGCATCCTGCCTTGATGGGTTCTGGCATATACGAAACAGGGAAATAGGGCTGACATGAATCACAGTGCGCGACGCAAGATGCTGAAGTTCCTGGGAACATTCATGGTGGTATTGTTCCCCGTGGTGCTGGCGATATGGTTTGCGCACATCCGGGCGATGACCGAAACCCATAGCCAACTCCGCTCTTTTGCTCAACTGGTGTTAAATAAAACAGAATTGGTGATCCTACAAGCTGATTTGGCGCGTGATATGGCCCAGTTGTATCAGGGTAAGATGTGTACCCCGGCACATCAGAAAAGTATGCTAAATATTATTCGCGGTCGTTTATATATCAGTGAGCTAATTTATGCGCAGGGCGATCACTTTTTGTGCTCTACGTCGATGGCGCCGCCTGTTACTTATATTATGCCGACAGCCGATTATAAACGTACGCCGGATATCGCCATCTATTACTACCGCGATACCCCTTTTTTCGCTGGCTACAGAATGACGTACATGCAACGCGGAAACTACGTCGCAGTCATCAATCCATTGTCCTACAGCGAAGTCATGTCAGATGATCCGGATCTCTCCTGGGGCGTGTATGACACAGTAACGGATACGTTTTTCTCTGCCAGCGAAGCGGCAAATATTGCGCAATTCGCACCGCTCATACGCGGTGAAGCCTCGACCTTTCAACAAGACGATCGCTTCTACACCATCGTGCATTCAGAAAAACGTCCAATTGCGATTATTGTGTCGACCTCAGACAACCGCGTAAGTCAGATTTTCTATCACGAGGCGGCATTAACCATTCCCTTCGGGATTATCTGCAGCATCCTGATACTGCTAATGTGGTGGCGCACGCGCCAGGAATACTTATCTCCCCGGCGCTTATTAAAACGCGCGATCAAAAAACGTCAGCTTTGCCTGCATTACCAGCCGATTATTGATATTAAAAATGGGCAGTGTGTTGGTGCTGAAGCTCTGCTGCGCTGGCCGGGCTGTAAAGGTGAGGTGATGAGCCCGACGGAGTTTATTCCGCTGGCTGAAAAAGAGGGAATGATTGAGCGGATCACGGATTATGTCGTTGAAGAGGTGTTCAACGATTTGGGGTATTTTCTTTCGGCGCATCCTCAGCTTTCTATATCGATTAACCTTTCCGCTTCTGACTTTCATTCATCCCGATTGATTGCTCTGATTAACGACAAAAATCGTGAGTACTCCGTGGCGGCCCAGCAAATTAAAGTCGAAGTGACCGAGCGTGGGTTCATAGATGTACATAAAATGACCCCCGTAATCCAGGCGTTCCGTAAGGCGGGTTATGAAGTGGCATTTGATGATTTTGGCACGGGATATTCCAATCTGCATAATTTGTCAGCGCTGAATGTCGATATCCTGAAGATCGACAAATCGTTTATTAGCACGTTGTCCACTAACAGCACCAGTCACTTGATTGCCGAACATATTATTGAGATGGCACAAAGCTTACACCTGAAGACGATTGCGGAAGGGGTGGAAACGAAGGAGCAAATCGAATGGCTGCTTGAACGCGGCGTACAGTATTGTCAGGGCTGGTATTTTGCGAAGGCGCTGCCGCCGCAGGAGTTCATGCACTGGATACAACGGTCGCCCGCCATACTGACGCAGAGCGGGCAATAATATTACAGACGATGGCGGTAGTCGCTGGGAGTACGATCAAATTCGCGGCGAAACACACGCGAGAAGGTTTGTTGCGACACATAACCAAGATCCATCGCGATATCAAAAATAGGTCGCTCAGTTGTCCGTAGTTCAACGGCGGCCAGCAAAAGTCGACGCTGGCGGATGTAGTCACCCAAGGTCTGGCGCGTCACCGTGCGGAACATTCTTTGTAAATACCACTTCGAGTAACCTGATTTTTTCGCCACCGCCTCAATGTTCAGCGGTTGATCGATATGTTCATCAATCCATTCAATAAGGGTCTGAATAATCTGCTGATGGGACATAGGGCTGCCTCTTTCTCAGTATTCGATTCGTCGTTTTGTCTGTGGGCGAGTATAATTCCTCAAGTTAACTTGAGGTAAAGCGATTTATGGAAAAGAAATTACCCCGGATAAAAGCGCTGCTCACACCAGGTGAAGTCGCCAAACGTAGCGGCGTGGCGGTATCGACCCTGCATTTCTATGAAAGCAAAGGATTAATCAGCAGTATGCGCAACAGCGGCAATCAGCGCCGATACAAACGTGATGTGTTGCGTTACGTCGCGATAATCAAGATTGCTCAACGCATCGGGATCCCGCTGGCCACGATCGGTGACGCGTTAGGGGTATTACCTGAGGGGCATTCGCTTAGTGCCAAAGAGTGGAAGCAGCTCTCTTCGCAATGGCGTGAAGAACTGGACCGACGCATCCATACTTTGGTGGCGCTACGCGATGAGCTGGATGGGTGTATTGGTTGCGGATGCTTGTCACGCAGCGATTGCCCGTTGCGTAACCCAGGCGATCAGCTTGGCGAGCAGGGGACCGGAGCGCGCCTGCTGGAAGATGATTAATTGGTTTAAAATATGTGACGGGTATGAAGGGTATAAAACTAAAGCGCCACAGAGGGCGCTTTAGTTTGGTTCCGGTCTTTGTCTTTCACTCTATCCCGCTGGTTCACGGGAGGGTTTCCCCCGACATCAACACCCCTCAGTCGAGCACATTAGGGGAGGTTCCGGCCTGTGTTGATAATGTAAGTGTAAGCCACCTCCCTCCATTTGCCAGTGAATTGGTGATTTTTTAGCCAAAAAATTTTCCGCATCTTCACCCGTTTTCTTGCGCGAGTTGCGTGAAATAAACACGCCGATGTTGTAATAACTCCGCGCAATTTGTTGCCAAATTGCGCATTGACGATAACGTTTGCGCATCGACTGGTTATTTCTTGCGCGTTATAAGAAGAAATGAGTAAAAAGCGGCAAAGTTCAGTTGAAAACCAGCGTATGATCGCTAGATAATCGTTTGCTTTTTTTTACCACCCGTTTTTTATGCGCGGAGCTAAACGTTTGCTTTTTTGCGACACCCCTATTGACGCAAACCTGGCACATGGAGAAAACGTTTAGCAGGCAGTGGATTGTCCAGCACGCATAATGACGAAAAAATAAACTCTCAGGGGATGTTTTCTATGTCTACGCCTTCAGCGCGTACCGGCGGTTCACTCGACGCCTGGTTTAAAATTTCGCTCCGCGGCAGTACCGTTCGTCAGGAAGTCGTTGCCGGATTAACGACCTTCCTGGCCATGGTCTACTCCGTTATCGTGGTTCCGGGGATGCTGGGTAAAGCCGGGTTCCCACCTGCTGCTGTATTTGTGGCGACCTGTCTGGTCGCGGGCGTCGGTTCTATTGTGATGGGCTTGTGGGCAAACCTGCCGCTGGCAATTGGTTGCGCCATTTCTCTGACCGCATTTACCGCATTCAGCCTGGTGCTGGGCCAACATATTAGCGTGCCCGTTGCGCTGGGTGCGGTGTTCCTGATGGGTGTCCTGTTTACCATCATTTCCGCGACCGGTATCCGTAGCTGGATCCTGCGCAATCTGCCGCAGGGCGTTGCGCATGGTACGGGGATTGGTATCGGCCTGTTCCTGCTGCTGATTGCGGCAAACGGTGTCGGTCTGGTAATTAAGAACCCGCTGGACGGCCTGCCGGTTGCGCTGGGTGACTTCGATACCTTCCCGGTCATTATGTCGTTGATTGGTCTGGCGGTGATTATTGGCCTCGAAAAACTGAAAGTACCGGGTGGCATTCTGCTGACCATTATCGGTATTTCCGTGGTTGGTCTGATTTTCGACCCGGCCGTGCATTTCTCCGGCATTTTTGCCATGCCGTCTCTGAGTGATGAAAACGGCAATTCGCTGATCGGCAGCCTGGATATCATGGGGGCACTGAACCCGATTGTCCTGCCGAGCGTGTTGGCGCTGGTCATGACCGCTGTCTTCGATGCAACCGGAACCATCCGCGCGGTAGCCGGACAGGCGAATCTGCTGGATAAAGACGGACAGATTATCGACGGTGGCAAGGCGCTGACCACTGACTCCCTGAGCAGCGTGTTCTCTGGTCTGGTGGGTGCAGCTCCGGCGGCGGTTTACATTGAATCCGCAGCGGGTACGGCGGCAGGCGGTAAAACTGGCCTGACAGCGATCACCGTTGGCGTGTTGTTCCTGCTGATTCTGTTCCTCTCTCCGCTCTCTTATCTTGTACCTGTGTACGCAACGGCACCTGCGCTGATGTATGTGGGTCTGTTGATGCTGAGCAATGTTGCGAAAATCGATTTCGCTGACTTTGTCGACGCAATGGCAGGACTGGTTACGGCCGTATTTATCGTGCTGACCTGTAACATCGTTACCGGCATCATGATTGGCTTTGCTACCCTGGTAATTGGCCGCATCGTTTCTGGTGAATGGCGCAAACTGAACATCGGCACCGTGGTGATCGCCATCGCGCTGGTGGCCTTCTACGCCGGCGGTTGGGCTATCTGATTCTGATTTCCTGACGATCCTAAAAACGGGTGGCTTTGGCCGCCCGTTTTCATTTTCAGAACACACTCGTTGTCTTTTGCGTTACTCTCAATTAGATAGAATTGAGGCACGACGCCTCTCATTAGCAATCATAAGAAACATCGCAAACAGGGAACGCATGGAAATCTTTTTCACCATACTCATCATGACCCTTGTGGTCTCGCTGTCGGGGGTATTTACTCGCGTATTGCCCTTCCAACTTCCTTTACCCCTTATGCAGATCGCCATCGGCGCCTTGCTGGCGTGGCCGACGTTTGGTTTGCATGTGGAATTCGATCCTGAGCTGTTCCTGGTTCTGTTCATCCCGCCGCTGCTCTTTGCCGATGGTTGGAAGACGCCAACGCGTGAGTTTCTCGAGCACGGGCGAGAGATTTTCGGCCTGGCGTTGGCGCTGGTGCTGGTCACGGTGGTCGGCATTGGATTTATGATTTACTGGCTGGTGCCGGGGATCCCTCTCATCCCAGCCTTTGCTCTGGCTGCTGTGCTATCGCCAACCGATGCCGTCGCACTTTCCGGCATTGTGGGAGAGGGACGTATACCGAAGAAAATCATGGGTATCCTGCAGGGCGAAGCGTTGATGAACGACGCCTCCGGTCTGGTCTCTCTGAAGTTTGCCGTCGCCGTGGCGATGGGGACAATGGTATTCACCGTTGGTGGCGCAACGCTTGAGTTCTTCAAAGTGGCGATTGGCGGCATCCTGGCTGGTTTTGTCGTCAGTTGGCTGTACGGTCGCTCCCTGCGCTTCCTCAGCCGCTGGGGCGGTGACGAGCCGGCAACGCAAATAGTCCTGCTGTTCCTGCTGCCGTTTGCGTCTTACCTGATTGCGGAACATATCGGCGTTTCCGGTATCCTCGCGGCGGTCGCTGCCGGGATGACGATCACCCGTTCCGGGGTGATGCGCCGCGCGCCGCTGGCGATGCGTTTACGTGCTAACAGTACCTGGGCGATGCTGGAGTTTGTGTTTAACGGCATGGTTTTCTTACTGTTAGGGCTACAGTTACCGGGAATTCTGGAGTCTTCTTTGGCGGCGGCCGAGGCCGATCCGAATGTTGAAATCTGGATGCTGTTTACCGATGTCGTGCTGATTTACGTGGCGCTAATGCTGGTACGTTTTGGCTGGCTGTGGACCATGAAAAAGTTCAGTCTGCGCTTCCTGAAGAAAAAACCGATGGAGTTTGGATCCTGGACGACGCGTGAAATCATGATCGCCTCTTTTGCCGGTGTACGCGGGGCCATTACCCTCGCCGGTGTGCTCTCCATTCCACTGTTGTTACCGGACGGTAGCGGCTTCCCGGCGCGATATGAGCTGATCTTCCTTGCCGCAGGCGTGATCCTGTTCTCGCTGTTTGTTGGCGTGGTGATGCTGCCGATTCTGCTACAACATCTGGAAGTGGCAGACCACTCGCAGCAGCAGAAAGAGGAACGTATTGCCCGCGCCGCCACGGCAGAAGTGGCGATTGTCGCGATCCAGAAAATGGAGGAGCGACTGGCCGCAGACACCGAAGAGAACATCGATAACCAGTTGCTCACCGAGGTGAGTTCACGCGTGATTGGTAACCTGCGCCGACGCGCCGACGGGCGCAACGATGTGGAAAGCTCGATGCAGGAAGAAAACCTCGAGCGACGTTTCCGCCTGGCAGCGCTGCGTTCAGAACGCGCGGAGCTTTATCACCTGCGCGCCACGCGTGAAATCAGCAATGAAACGCTGCAAAAACTACTGCACGACCTGGATTTGCTGGAAGCGCTGTTGATTGAGAATCAGTAAACGATAGCGCCTGATGCGCTACGCTTATCAGGCCTACAAAACCGGCAACAGCGATGTAGGCCAGATAAGGCGCTAGCCGCATCCGGCGAAGGGGTGCCTGATGCGCTACGCTTATCAGGCCTACAAGATCGGCAATAGCGATGTATGCCGGATAAGGCGCTAGCCGCATCCGGCGAAGGGTGTGCCTGAGGCGCTACGCTTATCTGGCCTACAAGACCGGCAATAGCGATGTAGGCCGGATAAGGCGTTAGCCGCATCCG
>NZ_SZWU01000059.1:0-2247 GCF_005280935.1 Citrobacter sp. wls757
TGTCGCTTGCGCGAATCTTAGTTAAGACGCTCTTACATGACACTATTGATAAACATACCTTTTTCATTGTAAACAGTTAGGTATATGTATCACTGGTGCGGTCACGTGCAGCCATAATCATGTCGTGTGGGCAAAATGTGGTCATGTTACTCAAACTTTTTCAACCGATGCTTTAACTAAGGCACGATATTTAAGTGTTACGGGAATGACCTCTTCTGGGACGGTACCCCATCTCGAAGTAAAGTAGTGATCACAGGTTAAATCTAAAATACTCCTACAGAAACCTTCGATATGCCACATCGGAAGAATACCTTCATTCTTCATATCCGATTCCTCCTTTTCCATCATATGCAGATAAGGCATGCATTGTGTGATTCGTTTTGCGAATTCGTCAACCGTCGAATCATACTGTCTTATTTCTTCAAGAAGTTCAGGAATATCCTCATTTGAAAAATTTCGACCAGGGGAGTATTCATTAACAAGTTTTATTAAATTATCTGAATTTAATGCTTCATCTTTATTTATCACATCTCCTTGCGCTTCAATCCTGTCGTTATAAGAAATTTTCAAATCTTTTATACTATCAAATTTCTCATCGGCAAGTTCAATAAGAGCACTTAATTTACTTAGACTTCTCTTAATCTCTCTTGGTGCATCCTTCTCTCTTTTATATAAGAGCTTATGACTAATAGCTGCCCATGTGTGCATTAGCATTGTTCGGACTTGAATCTCCATTTTAAGCCCTCCCAAATTACGATAGTTCGGGACGTTTAGCCACTCATCCCTAATCTTACAAATCAAATGCCTAGAGGAATACCCAAAACGGTCGACATCAATTTCCTTTTGCTTATCCGATCCAGATGTAACATCAAATTCTTTTCTGATAATACCTTCGATTTTATTTAAATCAGACTCGTAGTAGCAAATAATCCTAATACCACAGAAATCTTCAATTTCCTCCAAAGGATTAACATATACTTTCCTTGTTAACTTAGCCCTTAGTGAATCTATAGTTTTCACTCTGCCTTCAATATTGAATATAGAAATATTTTCATCTTCGACTAATTTTCTAACTACTGGCATTGTTTGATTCATCAGAGAAACATAAAATGGGTGCTGTTTCTGATACTCTTCACAATGATCAATCATCACTCATCCCTCATTTTCAAACCAAGATTTGATAACGGATTATAAAGTACTGTATCTTCTAAGTGATCAGGGGAAAAGTGAGAATAGCGCATAGTCTCTTGAATATTCGCATGTCCAAGGATACGTTGAAGCACCAAAATATTTCCCCCATTCATCATAAAATGACTCGCAAAGGTATGTCGAAGCACATTCGTCTTCTGCCCTCGGCCAACTGTATATCGGTCAGTGCGAGCATTTTCTTGAACTCTTGACAGCAAGGATGAAACATTATCCCTTGCAAAGGAGCCAACTCATCATACAGCCACCGATGGATCGGTACTATACGGTTCTTCTTACCTTTAGTTTTTGTGAAGGTCAGCTTGTGGGGTAAAAGCTGTGAACGAATCAGACATTTGGCTTCACCCCATCTAGTACGCCTCACGAGACGATACTTTAAGAACACTTTTTCTTAGAGCGACTAATACTACCATCATTACAGACAAATTTTCCGTCAGCGGTGCAATGCGATACTCCACCTTTAGATTTAGAACATGGGTAGTTTTTTGCAGATACAGTAGAAGATGAAATTGAGAGCAGTATTATTATTAGAAAAGAAAAGCATACTTTCATTAGTATTATCCTTTAAATAGAGAACATCAAATATTACTCATGATTTTTATTGTTGCTGCCTGACATTCCTCGCATGCTTTAGCACCAGTTAGGTACTAAAATCCTTATCGAGCACTAGCCAGTTATAGGACCAAACCCAGCATAATCACCCAAACAATAATCTTGGTAAAAATAGATGCATTGGGTTTCGAAATTACAGACCACATACTATCAAAACAATGTTTACCGTTTGTGATCCGTTTCTAATATGTCGTAAAAACAAGGCGATGCAACCATATCAATATAATTATTTTTAATATAATCACCATCAATATGTAATCAACCGCACTGCATCCACCATTACAACCGTAACAACAATAAACAATGCTTTCTGAACTTCAGTTCCCGCCAAAATATCGGATAATTTATTTATTAACCACACCCCACAATATTTCGACATATTATGGGCAGCATCAATAAAAAAAGGGCCAGCCTTTCGGCCAGCCCTTT
>NZ_SZWU01000060.1:0-8068 GCF_005280935.1 Citrobacter sp. wls757
GTAGGCCGGATAAGGCGTTAGCCGCATCCGGCATGGTGCGCAGAGCTGTGTTAGCGTTTAGCTACACGAATAGTTTGCGCGAGGCGAGATGGTTTTTCTTCGGTGGTTTTCTGCGGAGCGGTCGCGTAAGCCGTTTCTACACAAACAAACGTTTTGTAGCCATCATCCGGCATGTCGCCCATGCTGACGGACAGCGCCGGGCCAGGGTTCCAGCCCACGACATTCAGGTGGTGGTGATGGACAACATCTATATTGCGATTCAACGCATCATCATGAATCACACTGCACGCTTCCGGATTCAGATAAACGCGATCGGTGCGGTCCGGGAAGGTCTGGATACCATCAGCCAGCACATCTTCTTTAGCATCATTCACTTTATCGATCAGGCGATCGCCAAGACCACTGACTTTCACTGCCGCAATATCACCAACGTTGAAATAGGTATGCAGTGCCGAGGTGGTTTCAAACTCACCATGAGCTTCCAGCTCCATTTCACAGGTGACTCCCACTTTGAAGCGGGCCAGCAGGCAGAACTCGTGCGGCCATAGCTGACGCGTTTCAGCGTTGCTCTGCAGTTCAAACGTTAGCACCACGCCATTGTCGTCTTCGTTGTGCGCTTTCAGCGTCCATGGCAGGTTGCGGGCAAAACCATGCGAAGGCAGGCCCTGCTTAGCAGCCGGACCAAACCACGGCCAGCAAATTGGTACGCCGCCACGCAGCGCTACGCCGGTTTTAAACGGGGTATTATTACTTAACCACAGGACTTCCTCTTCACCATTTGGTTTCCAGGAAAGAAGATGTGCGCCCTGCAGCGCGAAAGAAGCTTTAACCTGTGGGTGATCGACAACAAGAACCTCAAGCTCATCAAGCTGACGGCGGGAGAGGACAGGGGTAATTTGTTCGATTACCGGAAGTGCAAAAATTTTATTAATCATTACGCAATCCTTTCTTCAGGCAAAAAAAAGAGCGACCTGAGTCGCTCTTACAGATTACTGTTTCATCTCAACTTATTTGGAGATGTGAGCAATCAGGTCCAGAACTTTGTTGGAGTAGCCGGTTTCGTTGTCGTACCAGGATACCAGTTTCACGAAGTTGTCGTTCAGTGCGATACCAGCTTTAGCATCGAACACGGAAGTGCAAACTTCACCGTTGAAATCGGTAGATACTACGTCGTCTTCGGTGTAACCCAGAACGCCTTTCATCGGGCCTTCGGAAGCAGCTTTGATTGCTTTCTTAATTTCTTCGTAAGAAGCAGCTTTTTCCAGACGAACGGTCAGGTCAACAACGGATACGTTCGGGGTAGGAACGCGGAACGCCATACCAGTCAGTTTGCCGTTCAGTTCTGGCAGTACTTTACCTACAGCTTTAGCTGCACCGGTAGAGGACGGGATGATGTTCTGGGATGCGCCGCGGCCGCCGCGCCAGTCTTTGTGAGACGGGCCATCAACAGTTTTCTGAGTAGCGGTGGTCGCGTGAACAGTAGTCATCAGACCTTCGATGATGCCGAAGTTGTCGTTGATAACTTTAGCCAGCGGAGCCAGGCAGTTAGTGGTGCAGGAAGCGTTAGAAACGATGTCCTGACCTTCGTATTTGTCAAAGTTAGCGCCTTTAACAAACATCGGAGTGTTATCTTTGGACGGACCAGTCAGAACCACTTTTTTCGCGCCAGCAGTGATGTGCTTACGAGCGGTTTCATCTGTCAGGAACAGGCCAGTAGCTTCAGCTACTACGTCAACACCAACTTCGTCCCATTTCAGGTTAGCCGGATCACGTTCAGCGGTAACACGGATTTTTTTACCGTTTACGATCAGATGACCGTCTTTCACTTCAACGGTACCGTTGAAACGGCCGTGAGTGGAGTCATATTTCAGCATGTAAGCCATGTAGTCAGCGTCTAACAGGTCGTTGATTGCAACGATCTCGATGTCAGAGCGTTCTTGAGCAGCACGGAAAACAATGCGACCGATACGGCCAAAACCGTTGATACCTACTTTGATAGTCATATATTCCACCAGCTATTTGTTAGTGAATAAAAGGTTGCCTGTAAAATTACAAAAACCTTACGCAGCGTCAAGCGGAATCGTGTCAATCATTGCGACAAATCAATCTGCTGCCTAAGCTTTGCGCAACTGACTCGCCTCACTCTTCCTTTGGGCTTGAAACCACATGGGGTCGGCGGCCCGAATTTTAAAGGGCAATCAAGATAAAAACGTGATTCTGATCACGAATTGCAGGCTGCCATTTCGCAAGGATCAAGTTTAGAACAAAAGTTCGCACTCCGGTGTTAATGTTTTGTTAGAATCTGTCTCGCGATGTGAGTTTAGATAAAGCGAGATGTGAGCAAATGGCTAATCAACCTTCTCCAGAAGAACTGAAAAAAAATTTAACCGAAATGCAGTTCTATGTGACGCAGAATCACGGGACAGAACCGCCATTTACCGGACGTTTGCTACATAACAAACGTGACGGCATCTACCACTGTTTGATCTGCGACAATCCGCTATTTCGTTCCGAGACAAAATATGACTCAGGCTGCGGCTGGCCCAGCTTTTACGAGCCTGTCAGCGATGAGGCTATCCGTTACATAAAAGATACGTCACACGGCATGCAGCGCATTGAAATCCGCTGCGGAAACTGTGATGCACACCTGGGACACGTCTTCCCGGATGGTCCGAAACCTACCGGTGAACGGTACTGCGTTAACTCAGCGTCTTTGAACTTCACCGATGGTGAAAACGGTGAGCAAACCAAGGGTTGAAGAAACGATTCAGCAAATTATTCTACGGAGAGTGGATTTAACATGAATCTTGATGAGATGATCAACAGCATGACGCCGGAAGTTTATCAGCGCTTATCGACTGCCGTTGAACTCGGAAAATGGCCGGATGGCATAGCGCTAACGGCAGAACAAAAAGAGAATAGCTTACAACTGGTGATGTTATGGCAGGCGCGAAACAATATTGACGCGCAGCATATGACGATTGATACCAACGGTGAGATGGTGATGAAGAGCAAGCAGCAGTTGAAGGTTGAGTTTGGTATTACGCCAGAACCGATTGCGACGTTTAAATCCTGATTACCCAGGCCCGGCAAACATCTGTGTCGGGCCTGCAGTTGATGTTATTTCTTGTTCATCATCGCTTTCAGATCGGCGAACGGGTTGTATTTCGCTTCGCCCACGGCCTTTTGCGCATCTTCTCCTGCAACCACCGTTGAACCATACTGGTCCGCTTCCGTATATTTGGAATGCTCGTGATCGTGGCAGTACAGGCACAACATTTCCCAGTTGCTACCATCTTCCGGGTTATTTGAGTGATCGTGATCGATATGGTGTACCGTCAACTCGCGCAAATTTGAATACACGAACTCACGGGAACAGCGTCCGCAGACCCAGGGAAAGAGTTTAAGCGCCTTTTCCCGGTAACCGACTTCCAGACGGGCGTAATTTTTAGGGATAAAAGCCATAAAAGCGCATGCCTCCAGTAGAAAATGAAGAGCTGCGCCAAAAGCTGGCGCAGCAGAATGCGCTAATCATAACCTATTGTGTCAGGCGTTGGGATCAGTGTTTGATGCCTAACGAATCGGCTAACTGCTTCGCCAACTGATTATTGTCATCTGCGCCGTACTCCCAGAACATGGCGCCTGCCAACCCTTTGCTTTTGATGTAGTCGGCTTTGATCGCCACCGAACGCGGGTTTTCATAGGAGAGGGCAAAGAGTTTTTTTCCATCCGCAGACTGTACCGACAGCCACGGCACTTTCGCTTCATCATCCCAATGTTGACTAAAGCGTTTTTGCGGATCGTTGATCAACTTCGCCACAATATCGTTGTACTTCACGTAGGTGTCTTTGCTCAGGTCGACGCCCAGTGATTTGAACAACTCAATTTGAGCTGACTCGAAATAGGGTTGGGTAGCCGGGTTTTTCTGCGCGTCAGGTTTGCTCCAGTCAATACCTGGCTCAACGGCGCGTTTTGGTACGCGTCCATAAAAGCCAATGCCCAGATTCATTTGACTCGGTTTCAGACCGGCTGCGAGATAGTTATTGACCACAAAATCGGCGCTGTACTTATCCGCCGCGGCGACCGTCGGCCATTGCGTCGAATCATACAGGTTCGAGTTGAAATACTGGGTGCCGTAAGCCATGTCATAGGTCATCAGGTTGATGTAGTCGAGCGATGGGGCAATGGCTTTTACATCCACCCAGCTTTTCGGACTTTCCGCATTCGCGCCCACGGCGATGGTCAGCAGTTTTTTATGCCCCAATGCGGCGCGCAGTTCTGTTAGCAGCGCGGTGAAGTTAGCGCGGTCAGCCGGTTGACTTTCAACCAGTCCCCAGGCGCCGTTAACTGGATATTCCCAGTCGAGATCGATGCCATCCAGACCATATTTCGCAATTATCTCCTGCGCAGACTGAATAAACACTGCGCGTGTTTCCTTCGTTGCTGCCGCGCCAGAGAATCCACGCGCTCCCCAACCGCCGACGGAAAGCAAAACTTTTAGGTTTGGATTTTGTTTACGCAGTTGTGGAATTTTCAGCAAATCATCCTGCACTTTCTGTGAAAGCCAAATCTGATGCAGTTTGCTGGCGTCTTTTAAGGCGTCATTGGTCTCGTCTTTTTCGTTGTTGTAGACAAGGCCAAACGAATAGTTGAGATGGGTTATCTGGCGAACATCCAGTTTATTGATGTCGCCACCGGGACCGGCAGTGACGTCGCCACCACCATTAAAGTAGCCAACTGACATCAGTGAACTGGCGGAAACAACGCTGGCGCAGAGCAGGGGTAATGCTGCCAACAAAGGCAATAGTTTCATCGGTGTTCCTCTTTGACATTTAAACAAGCAAACATGCCACGGAAATGGCGTGGCGAAAAAAACAGCACCCGCAGGTTAACAGTTTCATAACAGGAAAAATGCGAAGGGGTTCACGCCATGCTGGCGCAGCGGCAAACCAATTTTGGTAGGTTGTATTGGTTAGAGGAGTGCTGGTTGAAAGGGAGATGCGTATTAATCCGGCCTATAAATTTGCAAAAATGTGCAGTTTCAATCGACCGGATATAACGTTTTAAAGCATTAGCGCTGGGTTTCCAGCCAGTCGTCCAACGTATACAGCGTTGCGCCCGCAACTGCCATTTCCATAAAGGCGTTTGCACTGTCCTGGGGGTGAATATTAACGCCACGGCAGCCGTCGGTTATAACGCTGACGGTGTAGCCAAGATCGAGCGCATCCAGTACGGTGAATTTGACGCAATAGTCGGTAGCCAGACCCATGATGATGAGCTCGGCAATGCGGTGTTCGAGTAGCCATGCATTCAGCGCGGTTGCCTGACGACGACCGTTATCAAAAAAAGCACTGTAGCTGTCGACCAGCGGGTTCTCACCTTTAGTGAATGTTTGAGTTATCGCACGCTGGTTCAGCAGCGGATGCAGGGCAGCACCTTCGCTGTTTTGTACGCAATGATCGGGCCAGAACGTCTGCGCCAGGCCATCGAGTTGTCCCTGGCTGTAGGGCTCGACCTGATGCTGGCTGGCAAAACTACCGTGATTAGCCGGGTGCCAGTCCAGACTGGCAACGACCGTGTCGCCGCGTATGGCACACCAGTCAATCAGGCGGTTGGCGATATCGATTGTGCTGTCACCTTGTGGGACCGCGAGGGCACCACCGGCACAAAAGTCATTTTGTAAATCGACCAACAGTAAGGCTCGGGCCATGGGCATAGACTCCTTTAATCGTCAGGCGTGAGTTCACCACGCAGATTTTGCGTCATTGCTTCACGAATTGTCTGCGTATCCAGTCCCTGACTCAGCAAATAGTGCAGTTTGGTGAGAGTGGCTTCGACGGTCATATCCGCGCCGCCAATCACGCCAGCATGCGCCAGCGCATTCCCTGTCGCGTAGCCCCCCATGTTCACCTTGCCGGACATACACTGCGTAAGGTTCACCACCACAATGCCACGCGAGCTCGCATCTTCAAGTTCTTTCAGGAACTCTTTATTCTGCGGCGCATTGCCCACGCCGTAGGAGCGCAAAATTAATGCTTTTACCGGCTGGCGCAGGAAGTTGCGTACTACATCAGCGGAGATCCCAGGATAAATAGTGACCACGCCAATCGGTTGCGGAGTGATAGGATGGACAATCAACTCACCTGTGCCGTGAGGTGCGGGCGGTGTTCCCAGCCGACGAATGTGGATCCCGGCTTCCAGCAGTGGTGCAAGGTTGGGTGAGGCAAACGCGTCAAAACCATCAGCATGCGCTTTAGTGGTCCGGTTACCGCGAAACAGTCGGTTGTTGAAAAACAGGGTCACTTCATTGATCGGATAATTTGCTGCAACGTACAACGCATTCAGCAAATTGATTTGTCCGTCAGAACGTAGCTCTGCTAATGGGATTTGTGACCCTGTCACAATGACTGGCTTGCCCAGATTCTCCAGCATAAATGAGAGCGCCGAAGCCGTAAACGCCATGGTGTCAGTGCCGTGCAGTATGACAAAACCATCGTAATCGTCGTAGTGCGCTTTAATGTCTTCAGCAATATGCTGCCAGTCTTCTGGCGTCATGTCTGAGGAATCCATCAGCGGGACGTATTCGTGGATGGTGAAGTCTGGCATCTCTGGGCGGTGGAATTCAGGCATCAGTGCCAGCTGACGCTGGAGATGACCGGAAACAGGAATATAACCCTGTTCTGAGCGCTGCATACCAATGGTACCGCCGGTATAGGCAACGTAAATCGATTTCTTTTGCATGGGCGTCACAGGTTAAGTTGTGCATAAACAGGCGCAGTATAAAGTCCCCCCTGAAAAAATACAGTGCAAATGACGCATACCTGCCATCCGATCAATATGTCATTTATGTTCAGTGCCTTGTCCCGTTTGTTCAGTGTGGTTTTGCTCCCTCGGCCCTACAGTAGCAGCCTTGCTTTTTGGATATAGCGATTGCCGTTATCATGTTTCGTCCTAATGACAATACGCATGGAGCCTGAAGTGAAGAAAGACCTGCGAATTTTTCAGCCAGGCGAGTGGGCGGATGGAGACATCATTACGGCTATCGATGCGAGTCAGATAGAGACACCGCGCAGACCACAGTTGAATGTCGGCATTCTTCTGTGGCCGGAATTTCCTCTGCTGGCGCTGGCGGGGTTAACCGATGCGTTACGTCATGCGGCGGATATGGGGGATGATAGCCAGAAAATTCGCTGCTCCTGGCGTCTGATGAGCGCTACACCAGACCGACCTGTTCTCAGCAGCTCAGGAATGGCGATGATACCGGATAGCGCATTCGTCGCACCGGAACAATTTGATTATGTGGTGGTGATTGGCGGCTTGCTGCGCAGTATGGCGAAAGCCGATCGGGCTGCGCGACGTTACCTGCATCTTGCACATCAACTCAACATTCCGCTGGTAGGTATCTGCACGGGGAGCTTTGTTTTGGCGCAAGAAGGATTCCTCAATGGGCTGACGGCGGCGATCCACCCCTGGCATCTGAATGATTTTAAAACGCAATTTCCTCAGTTGGCTGCCCGTAGCGGGGTCGATTTTCATGAGGAAAAAGGGATTCTGACATGTCCGGGGGGCATTTCGACGATAGGGCTGGCAACAGAGCTTATTCGCCGCCACTGTGGTCCCGACAGGGCGACAAAAGCCATCTTCCAGATGTCCGTCCCCAACCGCATAGACAGCACGTCAGTGGCGGTCTCCAGAGCGATAGGTTTTACCCACGTGAGCGACAGTCGGTTACGCAAAGCGGTCTTTTTAATTGAGCAAGGGCTGGTAAAGCCCATATCGACCCGCTGGCTGGCCGCTGAAGTCAACCTGAGTCCGCGACAGCTTACCCGGTTGTTTAACGCCGAATTCGCCCAGTCGCCGGGAGAGTTTATCCGACGTGCGCGTTTGCGTTATGCCCACTGGCTGCTGATGAATTCTGGAGAGAGCGTCACGGAGATTGCGCTGCGTCTGGGATTTAGCGACTGTGCGCACTTTATTCGTTTGTTTAGTCGGGAGTTTGGCTGTACGCCTGGAGATTGTCGCAGTACGCGACATCAGAATGCGTAAAAAATGCTGCCCCGACAGGGGC
>NZ_SZWU01000060.1:8122-11243 GCF_005280935.1 Citrobacter sp. wls757
GGCGCAGGTCAGGCAAAACGCATAGCGGTTTTGCGGATCGTTAAACGCGGCCAGCTTATCGCTCTCCGCTTTAACCGTACTCGCCGCAGAAGCGAGCGGCGCCGGGAGCATCGCCTGGATAGCTTCAGGCAGCATGGCACGAACGGAACCGGACATGCTATCCATCACCATATCAACGAATGTCGGTTCGTCCTGATAATACTCAATGTGCCATTGCTTCAGTTTGGCCAGCTCAGCCGCTTTCGCCACGGCGTCATCAAAATCACCCAGACTGTCTACCAGACCGTTGGCTTTCGCATCCTGGCCGGTCCAGACGTGGCCCTGCGCGATTTTGTCAATCTGCTCAGGCGTTGTCTTACGCGCATCTGCGACCAGCGTGATAAAGCGCTTATAGCCGTTCTCGATGCTCAGTTGCATCATTTGCTGCACTTCAGGTGGTAACGCTTTGGTGATGGAGATATCCGCCAGTGGGGATGTCGCCACGCCGTCGGTGTGTACACCAATGGAATCCAGACTGTTTTCCACAGTGTTGATCACGCCAAAGATCCCGATTGAACCGGTCAGCGTGCTGGGGTTCGCCACAATGTAGCTTGCTGGGGTGGAGATCCAGTACCCGCCGGATGCCGCCATGCCCCCCATGGACACGACAACCGGCTTGCCTGCTGCTTTTGCCGCAGCCAGCTCAGCGCGAATGACTTCGGAAGCGCTGACGCTGCCGCCAGGGCTGTTCACGCGCAGCACAATTGCTTTCACTTTCGGATCAAGACGCGCTTCGCGGATCTGCGCGGCAGTCGTGTCACCGCCCACATTCCCAGGGGTTTCTTCACCGTCCATAATTGCGCCATTCGCGAAGACGACGCCAATGCTGTCCCCAGTATCCGCTGGCGTTTTCAGCGAGTAATCGTAATAGCTGACGGCGCGATAATTTTTATCCGCTTTGCTCCAGCCAAACTGTTTGGTCAGCATTTTTTCGACTTCAGCGCTGGAAGCGAGTGCATCCACCAGTTTGTTGTCGAGCGCATACTTCGCGGTATCACCATCGACTTTTGTCAAACCGTCCAGCATGGCCTGTGCGCCCGGGAACACCTGCTGAGCAGGGATCTGGCGGTTGGCAGCGACCGTGTCGAGATAGTTCTGCCACAGCTCGCCGATCCAGCGGCTGTCGGCCTCGCGCGCGGCAGGAGACATATCATCACGAATGAACGGTTCTACGGCAGACTTATAAGTCCCGACACGGAACACGTGCGTGGAAACTTTCAGCTTGTCGAGCAGGGACTTGTAGTACAAACCGTTGGTGGCAAAGCCGTGCAGATCAACGGAACCCTGCGGAGAGAGATAAATTTTATTGGCGAAACTGGCGAGGTAGTACTGCCCCTGGCTGAAGTTATCGCCCACGGCAAAGACCGGTTTGCCGCTGTCGCGGAATTCCCGCAGCGCTTTACCGATATACTGCATGGAAGGCTGGTCGGCCCCGGCAAAATTTTTCAGATCCATCACAATGCCGGTGATGTTGCGATCATCTTTTGCCTGGCGAATAGTATTCACGATATCGAACAGGGAGTTTTCCTGCAGACGATCGGAACTGGCGCCAAACAGCTGACGACCAATAACGCTTAAGCGACTGGTGCTCGAAGGCTTATCGACAATCACCCCCGAGATATCCAGCAGCAGTGCGCCTCGCTCAGCGTGTTCACTGGTATTGCTGCTGCTGACCTGCATCCAGATGCCCACGCCCACCAGCACCAAGAAGATGAAGAACAGGTTAAGCACAAATTCACGGACGAAATTGAGTAATCGCCATGTCCATTTAAAAAATCCGGCAATAAATCGCCACAGGGTTCGCATGTATTCTCCCTACCGATTAACAACACGCCACCCCGAAATTCCGGAGAAAGGCGATAAGATGAGGCTATCGTAATGACCCGACAGGCACTTGTCAGCAGGAATCACCGCCTGTGCTGTAACAAAATCCGCTCACGTGTTAATTTTGTGAACAAATCTCATTGTTGGAGTTAAGCAAATGGATGCACTCGAATTACTGATTACCCGTCGTAGCGCCTCTCGTCTCGTCGAGCCGGCCCCGACAGGAGAGCAGCTGCAAAACATTCTGCGTGCGGGAATGCGCGCGCCAGACCACAAAACGCTGCAACCGTGGCAATTCTTTGTCATTGAGGGCGAAGGGCGTGAGCGTTTTAGCGCGGTGCTTGAAAAAGGGGCGATTGCCGCAGGCAGTGACGAGAAAGCCCAGGAAAAAGCGCGCAGCGCACCGTTTCGCGCACCGCTGATTATTACCGTGGTGGCGAAATGTGAAGAAAACGACAAGGTTCCTCTGTGGGAACAAGAAATGTCTGCCGGTTGTGCGGTAATGGCTATGCAGATGGCCGCAATTGCCCAGGGCTTTGGCGGTATCTGGCGCAGTGGTGCATTAACCGAAAGTGCGGTCGTTCGCGAAGCATTCGACTGTCGCCCGCAAGATAAAATCGTCGGTTTTCTCTATCTGGGCACACCGCAGCTAAAAGCATCCACGACGATTAACCTTGCCGATCCGAGCGCATTCGTCCGTTATTTCTGATATCAACGGCAAAACTGTCTGGATTCTGAGCAAAGACACCCGAATTCAGACAGTCACTCTTACCACATCAAGGAATGAGCGCTACCATATCCGGATTGCAATGACAGGAGATGTCCATGAGCGAGCAAGCTATTCGTTTAACGCAATACAGCCACGGAGCCGGTTGCGGTTGTAAAATTTCCCCAAAAGTGCTGGAAACCATCCTGCACAGCGAGCAGGCGAAGTTTGTTGATCCGAACTTACTGGTGGGTAATGAAACCCGCGACGACGCGGCCGTATACGATCTGGGAAACGGCACCAGCGTTATCAGCACCACCGATTTCTTTATGCCGATTGTCGATAATCCGTTTGATTTTGGACGCATCGCCGCGACTAACGCCATCAGCGATATTTTCGCCATGGGCGGCAAACCGATTATGGCAATTGCTATTCTGGGCTGGCCGCTGGATAAACTGGCACCGGAAATCGCCCGCGAAGTCACCGAAGGCGGACGCTTTGCCTGCCGTCAGGCGGGTATTGCGCTGGCGGGCGGCCACTCTATTGATGCCC
>NZ_SZWU01000060.1:11293-13840 GCF_005280935.1 Citrobacter sp. wls757
ATCTTCGGCCTTGCGGTAACCGGCGTTGTGCCGACCGAACGCGTGAAGAAAAACAGCACCGCTGAGGCAGGGTGTAAGTTGTTCCTGACCAAGCCTCTGGGCATAGGTGTTCTGACAACCGCAGAGAAAAAATCACTGCTGAAGGAAGAACATAAAGGACTGGCGACAGAAGTGATGTGCCGGATGAACATTGCCGGTGCGGCATTCGCCGATATTGACGGCGTGAAAGCCATGACCGATGTTACCGGTTTTGGTCTGCTGGGGCATCTGAGTGAGATGTGCCAGGGCGCAGGCGTTCAGGCACAGATCGTCTACCAGGATATTCCTAAGCTGCCTGGCGTTGAAGAATACATCGCGCAGGGCGCGGTGCCGGGTGGTACCCAACGTAACTTTGCCAGCTACGGACACCTGATGGGTGAAATGCCGCAATCGGTACGCGATCTGCTGTGCGATCCGCAAACTTCCGGTGGTCTACTGCTGGCGGTAACGCCGGAAGCTGAAGCCGAAGTGAAAGCGGCAGCGGCGCAGTTCGGTATCGATCTCACCGCCATTGGTGAGTTAGTGGAAGCTCGTGGCGGTCGCGCCATGGTTGAGATTCGTTAACTCGATGCGGTTGTTTATTGCCGAAAAACCAAGTCTGGCGCGTGCTATCGCCGATGTGCTGCCGAAGCCGCATCGCAAAGGCGATGGTTTTATCGAATGCGGAAATGGACAAGTGGTGACCTGGTGTATTGGTCACCTGCTTGAACAGGCGCAGCCGGATGCCTACGACAGTCGTTATGCTCGCTGGAGTCTGGTCGATCTGCCGATTGTCCCTGAAAAGTGGCAACTGCAACCGCGCTCCTCGGTGACCAAACAGCTCAACGTCATTAAGCGCTTTTTGCATGAAGCCAGCGAAGTTATTCACGCCGGTGACCCCGATCGTGAAGGGCAACTGCTGGTGGATGAAGTGCTGGATTACCTGCAACTGGCACCTGAAAAGCGCCAGAAGGTGCAGCGTTGCCTGATTAACGACCTCAACCCGCAGGCCGTTGAGCGGGCTATTGAGCGGCTGCGCGCCAACAGTGAGTTTATCCCGCTGTGCGTGTCGGCACTGGCGCGAGCGCGTGCGGACTGGTTGTACGGTATCAATATGACGCGCGCTTACACCATTCTTGGACGTAACGCGGGCTATCAGGGCGTACTTTCGGTCGGGCGCGTACAAACGCCGGTGCTCGGGCTGGTTGTGCGTCGCGATGAAGAGATAGAGAACTTCGTCGCCAAAGACTTCTTCGAAGTGAAAGCGCATATCGTAACGCCCGCCGATGAGCGGTTTACCGCTATCTGGCAGCCGAGCGAAGCGTGTGAGCCGTATCAGGATGAAGAAGGGCGCTTGCTGAACCGCACGCTGGCTGAACACGTGGTGAACCGCATTAACGGTCAACCGGCGATAGTCACCAGCTATAACGATAAACGGGAATCAGAATCAGCGCCGTTGCCGTTCTCGCTGTCGGCGTTGCAGATTGAAGCGGCGAAGCGCTTCGGTTTAAGTGCGCAAAACGTTCTGGATATCTGCCAGAAGCTGTATGAAACCCATAAGTTGATTACCTATCCGCGTTCGGATAGCCGTTATCTGCCGGAAGAACACTTTGCCGGACGTCACGCGGTACTGAACGCGATTAGCGTCCATGCGCCGGATCTGCTCCCGCAGCCGGCAGTCAATCCCGATACGCGAAATCGCTGTTGGGACGACAAAAAAGTGGATGCGCACCACGCCATCATTCCTACCGCGCGTAGTTCGTCCATCAACCTGAATGACAACGAAGCGAAAATTTACAACCTGATTGCCCGTCAGTATCTGATGCAATTTTGCGCAGATGCAGTATTCAGGAAGTGCGTCATTGAGCTGGACATCGCCAAAGGCAAGTTTGTCGCCAAAGCGCGTTTTCTGGCGGAAGCCGGATGGCGCACGCTGCTCGGCAACAAAGAGCGCGACGAAGATAATGACGGGACGCCGCTGCCGGTGGTGGCAAAAGATGACGAACTGCTGTGCGAAAAAGGCGAAGTAGTTGAACGTCAGACCCAGCCCCCGCGGCACTTTACTGATGCAACTCTGCTGTCAGCGATGACCGGGATTGCGCGATTCGTGCAGGATAAAGATCTGAAAAAGATCCTGCGCGCAACGGATGGTTTAGGTACGGAAGCAACGCGCGCCGGAATTATCGAGCTGCTGTTTAAGCGCGGGTTCCTGGTGAAAAAAGGACGTTATATCCATTCGACCGACGCGGGAAAAGCGCTGTTCCACTCGCTGCCAGAAATGGCGACGCGCCCGGACATGACAGCGCACTGGGAATCTATCCTGACCCAAATCAGCGAAAAGCAGTGCCGCTATCAGGATTTCATGCAGCCGCTGGTGGGGACGCTGTATCAGCTTATCGATCAGGCGCGCAGCACACCGGTACGACGCTTTCGTGGAATTGCCGCGCCGGGCGGTAGTGGTAGCGATAAGAAAAAAAGCGCGCCGCGTAAACGTCCGGCGAAAAAAAGCCCGCCATCTGAAGAGGCGGG
>NZ_SZWU01000060.1:13885-17467 GCF_005280935.1 Citrobacter sp. wls757
ATAAGCATAGCGCATCAGGCTTAGCCGGATGCGGCACCCGAGCCTAATCCGGCCTACTGGCCTGCAGAGACAATATTAAATCACGCCCTGACCCAGCATCGCGTCGGCAACCTTCACGAAGCCCGCGATGTTGGCGCCACGTACGTAGTTGGTCTGCTTGCTTTCGCCGCCGTATTCAACGCAGGCATGGTGAATATCCAGCATGATGTGGTGCAGGCGCGCATCCACTTTCTCCGCTTTCCAGCCCAGACGAGCGGCGTTTTGCGCCATTTCCAGACCGGATGTCGCTACGCCACCGGCGTTGGCGGCTTTACCCGGTGCGAACAGTACGCCCGCCTCGAGGAACAGATCGGTGGCCTCGATAGTGGTCGGCATGTTTGCCCCTTCGGCGACTGCTTTCACGCCGTTGGCGATCAGTACGCGCGCTGCATCGACATCCAGTTCATTCTGAGTGGCGCACGGCAGGGCGATATCGACCGGAACCGACCACGGCTGTTTGCCTTCCAGATAGGTCAGGCCAAACTCACGGGCGTAATCCGCCACGCGACCGTCACGGCTGTCTTTGATCGCGCACAGACGCGCCAGCTTTTCTTTAGTAAATCCGCTTTCGTCGACCACGGTACCGCTGGAATCGGAGGCGGTAACTACTCGCGCGCCAAACTCCATGGCTTTCTCAATGGCGAATTGCGCCACGTTGCCGGAGCCAGAAACCGCCACGCGCATGCCTTCAAAGCCCAGACCATGGCGTTTGAGCATTGCTTCGGTGAAGTACACCAGACCGTAGCCGGTGGCTTCCGGGCGGATCAGGCTGCCGCCAAAAGAGAGACCTTTACCGGTAAAGACGCAGGCGCTGTTGTTGGACAGTTTTTTCATCATCCCGGCCATAAAGCCGACTTCACGACCACCCACGCCGATATCGCCCGCCGGGACGTCGGTATCAGGACCTAAATGGCGGAACAGTTCGGTCATCAGTGCCTGGCAGAAACGCATGATTTCGCCTTCGCTTTTACCTTTCGGATCGAAATCGCTCCCGCCTTTACCACCGCCCATTGGCAGCGTGGTGAGGGCGTTCTTAAAGGTCTGCTCGAAACCCAGGAATTTCAGGATCGACAGGTTCACGGAAGGGTGGAAACGCATACCGCCTTTGTACGGGCCAATGGCAGAGCTAAACTGTACGCGCCACGCGCGGTTGACCTGCACCTGATTGCGATCGTCCAGCCAAACTACGCGGAACTGGATCACGCGCTCCGGTTCAACCAGACGTTCCAGCAACGACATCTGACGATAACGCGGGTTCTGCTCAAGAAAGGGCCACAGCGTCGTCATTACCTCACGAACGGCTTGCGCGAACTCGGTTTGATTCGGGTCGCGCTTTTGCACATGGTTGAGAAATGACTCCAGAGAACATGTCTGATCCATAGATATAAGAACCTCTTATGTATTGATATGGTTATATTTTTGATATTTATGTTATGTGTTGTGCAGTTTTTGACTATACCATCAGCAGTGTGACGTGACGCAAGAAAAAATTAACCCCGCTAAGTAAATTAATATTGCGCCGTGGGTCATAACCAAAAACGATGATGGAAGGGACTAAAGTTTCTGCCGATCTATACCGTTATACTGAGCATAAATGTCAGTTAAAAAGGAAAGACAATGCGCCGTTTAATCATGGCAGGAGCGTTGGTACTGGTGTCCAGCGCGACGCTGGCAAATCAGCTTTATCGCCCGGATGTGCAGGTGAATGTACCGCCGGAAGTGTTCAGTTCCAGCGGTCAGCGGGCTCAGCCCTGTAGCCAGTGCTGTATTTATCAGGATCAAAACTACTCTGAAGGGGCGGTGATTAAAGCCGATGGCGTTCTGTTGCAGTGCCAGCGCGATGATAAAACGATCAGCACGAATCCGCTGGTCTGGCGGCGTGTAAAAGGATAAACGCCTCTAACAACGGGATATCGGCGGGTGCCAGCGGATAATACAGCGCCTCTTCGGGTGAGCACCAGACGATATCCTGATGTTCATGCGCTCTAAGTTCCCCTTGATACGAAGGCACATGCCATGCATGCAGGTGAATCAATCGGCCTGAAACCTCGCGTTGATGACTGGCAATGTAGCGCCCCACGACTGCCTCAATACCCAACTCTTCACGCAGTTCGCGGATCAGCGCCTCGGGCTGACTTTCTCCCGGCTCAACCTTACCGCCGGCAAACTCCCACATGCCTGACTGATCCGCATGCAGCGGACGCTGAGCCAGTAAAATTTTGCCATCACGTTCAATGATAGCGGCGACCACGTCGAGGGTTTTCATCATATTCATCAAGATCTAACAGCAGAAAATGACATACTATCGTTATCTTTGTTTTATCTAAAGTATTCAGGAGTCACCGTTGAACGAACCTCAGTCGTGGGTAAAGCCGTTAACGCGTATCCCTTCCAGTTTAAAACCGCTCGTTGCCACGCAGAAAAAACATTATGGCGATGTGCTGCATCCCACGCGCTGGTGGGGGCGGATGCCGTTTCTGTTCTGGCTGGTGGCGCTGTTTGTCGGGTTTCTGGAGCGTAAAAAGGCGCGCTTAACGCCGGTGATGCGTGCGCTGTTGATGACCCGCGTTTCTCAGGTCTGCCACTGCGCTTTCTGTGTTGATGCGAATAGTTTACGGCTGGCAGAACGCTGTGGCGCGCTGGATAAAGTCATGCAGGTTGCCACCTGGCAAGATTCGACGCTGTTTAGCGCTGAAGAACGCGTAGCGCTGGCCTATGCCGATGCGGTTACCGCAACGCCTCCACAGGTTGACGATGCGCTGAAAGTGCAGATGAAGCAGCATTTTACCGATGATGCCATTACGGAAATGACCGCGCTGATTGCGTTTCAAAATCTCTCGGCGCGTTTTAATGCCGCTCTCGATATTCCCTCGCAGGGACTGTGCGACAGTTTTAAAGGACGCCCGCATGCTTGACCGCCATCTTCATCCACGATTAAAACCGCTGTTGCATCGGTGCGTCGGTATTATCGATAAACCGGCGATTACCCCGGACGGACTTACGCTGGTCGGATTTGCCATTGGCGTGCTGGCGTTACCATTTCTGGCGTTAGGCTGGTATCTGGCGGCGCTGGTGGCCATTGTGCTCAATCGGTTGTTTGACGGACTGGATGGGGCGCTGGCACGGCGCAGAGGGCTCTCCGACGCGGGGGGATTTCTCGATATCTCGCTCGATTTTTTATTTTACGCCCTTGTGCCGTTTGGTTTTATTCTTGCCGCTCCGGCGCAGAATGCGCTGGCAGGCAGTTGGCTGTTGTTCGCGTTTATTGGCACCGGTAGCAGCTTTCTGGCCTTCGCCGCACTGGCAGCGAAACATCAGATCGATAACCCCGGTTACGCGCATAAATCGTTTTATTATCTTGGCGGGCTGACCGAAGGAACTGAGACAATTTTGCTGTTTGTGTTGGGGTGTCTGTTCCCGGACTATTTTGCCGTGCTGGCGTGGGTCTTTGGCGCGCTGTGCTGGATGACAACGTTCACCCGGATCTGGAGCGGATATCTGACGCTGAAAACCGTTCAGCGTCAGGCGTAAGGTAATGCGTTG
>NZ_SZWU01000060.1:17512-32097 GCF_005280935.1 Citrobacter sp. wls757
TTATCCGGCCTACAACTATGATATATCCAGGCTGGGTAAAGCGTTCTCGCCGCATCCGGCAATAATGCCAGTCTTACTTGCTGGCATCCGGACCCCGTTCACCGCTGGCGACCGGGTTTTTCGGATTGCTGCTCCACTCGTACCAGCCACCATCGTAAACAGAGACGTTTTTCCAGCCCATCGCGCGGGCATACATAAACGTTTCTGAAGCACGCCAGCCGGTACCGCAATAGAACGAGACCTGTTGATTCGGCAGGATATTCCATTGCTTCCACATGGCGGCGATGTCATCCGCGCTGCGCATGGTGCCATCCGGGTTATGGAAATCTTCCATGTGGGTGGAGTCGCTGCCCGCGTGGCCCCAACGCGCGCCTGCGATCTCACCTTTTGGCTTAATGTAGCTGTAACCGCTGGTGGTACCGACAAATTCCGGCCATGAACGAATGCTCACCAAAGATGCATCCTGGCGATGCAGCAGACCGCGCGCCTGTTCCATATCCAGCATAAGCTGCGGCTGGGCAGGGATTTTCACGCCGAAATCAGGCTCGGGTTTCACCGTTGGCGGAGTGCCGCGTTCGACCGGTAAACCTGAGTCGGACCAGGTTTGCCAACCGCCGTCGAGCAGACGAACGTCTTTCACGCCTGCGTACAGCATAATTTGCGCCACGCGAGCGGCGGCATAGACATCGCGGCCGTATAAAATTACCGTGGTGTCGTGGCGGATACCGTGTTTCGCCAGCATCGCTTTCAGGTGCTCATCGGAAACTTTATTCCACAGCGGTTCGCTTTCAACTTCATTGGTATCAATGTAGCCCGCGCCGGGGATGTGGCTGAGCAGATACAACTTCGGCGCGCCCCAGGCGGCTTCAATCACTTTCCAGTCACCCGCCGGTTTGGCAGTCACGTCTTTACCCTGCTGAAGATCGTGCAGCCACTGTGGGTAAACCAACTGTTCGAAGTGCGGCAGACGTTGCAGACGGGCAGGGTCTGTCAGCGCATCGCTGAGGGTTGAAATCTGGTTAAAGCCAACTTTTTGCAGACGGGATTTAACGGCCTGCATGTCGTTATCGCTACCATACAGCGCCACCGGAGCGTCGGTCTTAAGTTGATGTGACTTAACCCAGGCGCTGAGTTGTTCATCATTCATCTTGTCGAGCCAGGCGGCAGACAGATTCAGTGCGGAAGGTTCGTGTCCTGAAGGACCATTGAGCGATTGTGGCCAGCCGTTGTAAAAAGCGCTCTGACGGGTATCGATCGCCGCGCCTTGCTTTTGCTGTAACTGGTTGAGGGTGAGCGTCTGTGCTGTTTCAGCAGCCCAGGAAGAAGCGCAAGCGAGCCCTAAAGCCAGTGCCAGCGCGGTCATTTGAGAAACACGTTTCATCGAATAGCCCGACGTTGAAAAAAAGAAGACGACATTCTGTGCCGCCAGTTACGTAAAAACCTTGCGTTAACGCAGCATATCGCCACATTCACGCCCAGTTTTCCATCTGAAATACGCGGCCTGCAGGCGGCACGTCCTGCGCGTCATGTGTCACCTGTACCACCGGGATCCCCAATTTACGCACCTCGGTGAAGACCCATTGGCGAAAGTTATCGCGTAGCGACGCATCCAGCCTGCTAAAGGGTTCATCAAGTAACAGCGCCTGGGGCTGCGCCAGCAGCGCGCGGAGCAGGGCGACCCGCGAACGCTGCCCACCGGAGAGCGAAGCCGGATCGCGTGAATAAAATCCTGCCAGGTCCGCGCGTGCGAGGGCACTTTCTACCTCATGACGCCTGGCAGGACCTTGCAGTCTGACGGGTAAGGCCAGCAGTAAATTCTGCCCAACGCTGAAATGGTCAAACAGCAGCGCATCCTGGAACAAAATGCCAATCTGGCGCTGCGCGGTAGGTAACGTATCGATGCGTCGTTCATTAAGCCACAGTTCGCCTGAGGACTGGAACTGGGGAGATAACGCCCCGATCATCCATGAAAACAGCGAAGATTTCCCGCTGCCGGAAGGTCCCATAATTGTGACAATGTCACTTTTGTTAACCTGAAAATTAACGTCTTTCACCAGCGCTTTCGCGCCCTGGTACAACGAAACGCCTCGTACGGTAAGCATTAGCGGAGTCCTTGTCGAAAGCGGCCGATCCACGCGGCGAGAAAGGCTGCAAGTGCGAAAACGAGCAGTGGTAAAAGCAGCTGCCACAACGCTTGTGTTGCCAGAATCGCACTGCTACCGCCGCTGCTTAATGCCACCGCTTCGGTGGTTAACGTGGGATAGCGGCCGGCACCTAGCCACAGCGTTGGCATATACTGGGCGATACTAACCGAGAAGCCAACCGCGAAGGCAATCAATGCCGGGCGCGCCAGCTGTGGGCATTTCACCAGCCAGAATATCCGCCCCCGCGTCCAGCCCAGGGTTTGCGCAATCAAAATTAATCGTGGGTCAATGCGCTGCCACGCCGGTTTAAGCACAAATAGCATCCAGGGCATCACCCACAGCAGATGGCCCCAGATAATGGTCGTCATCAGTCCATCTTGTTCGGCATATAACGCCAGCAGATATTGTCCGGTTACCAGCGGTAGCGCAGGCAAAATGAGCGGTAGCCAGACCCAGCGGTGTCCGGTTTGTGGACCCCATTCCAGCCAGGCAAAAAGTATCAGAAGCGCCAGCACGCTGGAAAGGAGCCCCAGTTGCAGGCTGTTGCTGAGCGCCTCGCTGTTTAGCGAGGAATAGCTGGCGATAAGCGCCAGCACCAGCGCGCATACCACACCGCTGACGGGCAAAATCTGTACCAGCGGGCGTGCGATTGTCATAGATGAAAAATGCTGGCGTTCACCGTTTACTGCCGGAATAGTATGTCGCCAGGCACGCCAGAGCAGATAACCCACCAGCGCGATAACAAGGAGCAACAGCACCAGCAACAGACTGGCAAGTGCGCCTTTCGCCTGCTGTTCGACGTCGCCCTGACTGAGCCACTGCCAGCTCAATACGGCAAGCGTTGGCGGATTGCCGGGGCCAAGAACGATTGCCACATCAACAACGGAGAGTGACCAGGCAACAATCGCCAGCATAGCTTTACCTAATGCCGGGCCGATAGCGGGCAGAACCAGCCAGTTCAGGCATTGCAGTCGGCTGTAACCCAGCGAATCCAATACGATAACCTGCTGAGAAAGTTGTTTTTCACTCAGCAGGGCCGAGAGAATCCATAACAAAAAAGCGCTCTCTTTCACCGCCAGCGTTACGCCAAGTCCAATGCCGTAGCGGTCCGGCTGTGGGCTGAGGAACGGGAACCATTGCCAAAGTATGCCGCCTTCAGCAAAAACCAACAGCACGCTCGTAGCGAAGGCAACGTGCGGAATTGCCAGCAGCCACGGAAGACGCGTATACAGACGTACCCAGCCTGCGCCGGGCCACAAGGCGAGGATCGCCAGCAGCGCGATAATCAGCGCGCCCCCAGCCGCGAGGCCGACGGAAACCAGCGTTGCCAGTAACGCCTGCGGGAGTTGAGGATCGGCAAAGAGCGCCAGCCAGTGTGTGGTACTAAGCGCCGGTGTTATCAGAGACCATGCCGCTGGCGCCAACGGCAGATAAACTGCCGCCATGATGGCCCAGAGTAGCAGAATTAATGCGTACCGTAGCGGCGTAGCCATTCTTGTTCCAGAGCGTTTACCCAGGCTGCATGCGGTTCTGGCAACACGGCAGGGAGCCCCTGTGGGATCCGCGCCAGCAGCGCATCACGCTGTTCGTCAGGCAATTTTTGTGGATCAAGCACCGAAGGATCTCCCCAGATAGCCGGGTCAGCTTTGCGCAGTTGTGCTTCAGGAGAAAGCAGGAAGTTTGCCACGACTTTTGCTCCGGCACTGGCGTGGGCATTCGCCGGAATGGCAACAAAGTGCACGTTGCCGAGCATGCCCTGTGAGAAACCAAAACTGTAGCTGCTTTTAGGCAATTCGCCGCTCGCCACTTTTTGCTGCGCGTGGGCAGGGTTAAAGGTCAATGATAAACGCAGGGTGCCGCTATTGAGCAGTGCATCCATTCGTGCTGGCGTGGGAGGAAAATCTTTGCCTTCACGCCAAAGTACAGGATGCAAGGTATCAAGATACTGCCACAATGGCGCGGTAACTTCGGCGAATGTCGCTGCATCTGGCGCAACTTTCAATGCCTGTGGTTTGGTGGTGAGCGAAATTAGCAACTGCTCAAGAAAAGCCGTTCCGGTAAAGTCTGGCGGGCGTGGATAGGTCACCGTGCCAGGGTGCGCCTGCGCGAATTTAAACAGTGCCTGCGGAGATAACGGCGGCTGCGCGGTGAGATCGCGCCGGGCAATAAAGGTGAGTTGGGCACCGCCCCACGGTGATTCAGCCCCCTCTGTTGGAACGGAGAAATCTTCGGTCACCGGTTTTTGTGTATCAACATAGCGCCAGTTAGGCAGCGTTTGCGCCCACTGGGTTTGCAGCAGCCCGGCTTCTTTTAGCGTACGGAAGTTTTCGCCGTTAACCCACAGTAAATCGACAGAGCCGCCGGTTTTTCGCCCGGATGCCGCTTCCGTCTGGATGCGTTTTACGGCATCGGCGGCGTCTGCCAGGCGCACGATTTTCAGGTTAATGTTGTAGTGCGTTTTCATCTCGCCGCTAACCCAGTCGAGATACTGGTTAACTGCATTGTCGCCACCCCAGGCGTTGAACCACACCGTTTGACCACGGGCGTCATTTTTGATTTGTTGCCAGCTGGCGTCCTGGGCAAACGTCGCCAGCGGGCAGAGCAACAAACTCAGACACAATAAGCAGTAACGCATAATATCTCCATGGCTAAAAATGGGGGAAGGTCTCAGCTTTTTTTCCGTTGGCGCTCAAGATAAAGGCTTCTCGCTATCGATATCACCACGCTTAGGGCAAACAGGACAAACAGACCCGTCACAAACCAAAATGTGCCGCCGGTTAACAGGCTTCCCGCCCATGAGTAGACGATAGTGGCGGGTAACTGTCCGATGCCGGTGGCGATGAAAAAATGGCGAAAACGAATTGAGGTCAGGCCAGCCGCGTAGCTTACCGGGTCGAACGGCACAAAAGGTAACAGGCGGCAGACCAGAATAGTGTGCTTACCATAGCGCTCGAAAAAAGCGTCCATATTGTTCAGCACCGTTTTTCCGGTCAGCTTTTCTACCGCACCGCGACCTAAAATGCGGGCAATAAAAAAGCACAGCGCCGCACCTGCCATTGCGCTGCTCCAGGATAGTACGCCGCCCCAAAATGCGCCAAACAGCGAGGCATTGGCAAACGTGATCACAAACGCAGGAAGCGGTGCAACGATGGCCTGTAAGATCATCAGGAAGAACGACACCACCGCCGCCTGGGTTCCATAAGAACGAATAAAGTTCTCAAGAGCATGCTGATCGAGTGTGGTAAATGCTGCCAGGCTGCCGTGGAGAAAATCACTCACGCCAGGTATCCATGCCCATGCCATTAGCCCGAGCAGTAGCAGAGCAATCAAACCCACCCGGTAATAGCGAGCCAGCCGCGCTTTATTCCGTTTTATCATTTACCTGTACACTCATGGTTGGCTGACGGATCGATATGCTTATATCGGGCCCAGGCTTTGGCTGCCTGAACGAGGGCGAATAACGCCAGCCCTGCCACGCTGAGCTTACCGATGAATACCAGGGTAATGCCTTCGCTGGCGAGTTCATGCGACATCAGCGTATAGATAAAGATGCCGGGTAAGGTGGTAAGTGCCGATATTACGGTAAATGACCAGAACGGAATGGCTGTCAGCCCATAGGCGTAATTTTGAATATTATAGGGGAACAGCGGCACGAGCCGGGTCAGGATTAGAAAGTCTACTCCGCTATGGGCAATGCCTTTTTCGATAGCCTGAAACGTCGCAGTGTGCCCAACGTATTTCAGTAGTAGATCCCGTCCAAGCCAGCGAGCCAGCAAAAACGACAGCGCCGAGGCCACGGTTGCTGCCACTAACGAGATAAGCGTCCCAGCCACGGGGCCAAACAGCACACCGCCGACGATCACCAGGATGCTGCCTGGGATCAGACACAGCGCAGCAACAATAAACAGCAGGATATAAAGCGTATAGCCGAACATACCGCTTTGGCGGATGACGTCTTGTAAATGATGGAAATTGGTTATCAGGTCGGTCAGACCATAATGATGGAAAACTCCCGCCAGAACGCAGAACAGGACCGCGACAATCAGCAGCCGGTATTCTGCTTTATGCGAACTTCTTTTTCATGGGGGTTCTCCTGTAAAACCGAGTGCAATGGAGCATTTTCGTCAGCGAAAAGCGCGCGCGAAGATATAATAAATTCCCGGCCGTAACAATGTATTACCGTCACTTTATTGATTTTGCACAGAATAAACAGACTCTCCAGGCCGGGCCCGGAGAGTAAAAAGGCGCAGAAGGTCAGACGCGGAATTTAGCCCATACAGGCGCATGGTCGGACGGTTTTTCCATGCTGCGAATTTCATAGTCGATGCCGGTTTCTTCACAGCGTTCCGCCAGCGGGTTGCTCGCCAGCAGCAGATCGATACGCAGGCCACGGTTATCGTCAAAGCCTTTTGAACGATAGTCGAACCACGAGAACTGGTCATTCTTTTCAGGATTTGCGTGACGGTAAGTATCCACCAGACCCCAGCCCAGCAGGCGTTCCATCCACTCACGCTCCTCCGGCAGGAAGGAACATTTACCGGTACGCAGCCAGCGTTTACGGTTTTCTTCGCCAATGCCGATATCGAGATCGGTTGGGCTAATATTCATATCGCCCATGATCAATACCGGATTGTCGCGTTTCAGCTCTGTCTCCAGATAGTTTTGCAGGTTCTGATAAAATGCGGCTTTGGCCGGGAATTTGGTTTCATGGTCACGGCTTTCGCCCTGCGGGAAATAGCCGTTGATCACCGTGATGCTGCCCAGAGGGGACGGAATTTCTGCCATGATGATACGACGCTGCGCTTCTTCGTCATCGCCCGGGAAGCCACGACGTACCGCAATTGGCGTTTCTTTCGTTAACAGCGCCACGCCGTAATGACCTTTCTGGCCGTGATAAAAGACGTTGTAACCGAGCTTTGCTACCTCTTCGAGAGGGAACATATCGTCGTGGACTTTTGTCTCCTGTAAGCCAATAACATCCGGTTGGTGTTTTTCGACAATGGCTGCCAGTTGATGGGGACGGGCACGCAGGCCGTTGATATTAAAAGAGACAAATTTCATAGTCGCTGCCACTTTGCAAGATGAATAGTGCAAGGATGGTAGCAGAATTTCTGCAGCCTGACTGCTTCTTGTCACCTGATTCCAACAATGATTGCTAATGGTGTTAACGATGGAGCAAAAACTGCACCGTTTTGGCGCGAAGCGCGTCGGAATGGGGCAATAATTTCCGAAAAATTTCGTATACGATCACAATTCCAGAATTATATTTGGCGACTGAATAAAACTGCGTTTTTTCCTCTGTTTAGTCGCCTGATGCGCAAACATATTCACTTTATATGCACATGCAGTGAATATCGCCACGTTGTAACCTGTTGATATTCCGTCATCGACCTCCGTTTATGCACTTTTTTCGCTGGCTGGCACGAACCCTGCAATCTACATTTACACCGCAAACACTATATTTATTAACATATAAATAACCTTTTATTTACCGTTGAGGTCGCTATGTCTCTGTCAATTACGCGTGAAAATTTTGATGAATGGATGATGCCCGTATACGCTCCGGCCCCTTTTATTCCGGTGCGGGGGGAAGGTTCACGTCTGTGGGATCAGCAGGGTAAAGAGTATATCGATTTCGCGGGAGGCATTGCGGTTAACGCGCTGGGTCACGCCCACCCGGCATTGCGCGAGGCATTAAACGACCAGGCGAGCAAATTCTGGCATACGGGAAATGGCTACACCAACGAGCCGGTACTGCGTCTGGCGAAAAAGCTGATTGACGCCACCTTCGCCGAGCGCATTTTCTTCTGTAACTCCGGTGCAGAAGCCAACGAAGCGGCACTAAAACTGGCGCGTAAATATGCCCACGATCGTTTTGGCAGCCAGAAGAGCGGGATTGTAGCGTTTAAAAATGCTTTCCATGGCCGCACGCTGTTTACCGTCAGCGCCGGAGGACAGCCTGCCTATTCACAGGATTTCGCGCCGCTGCCGCCGGATATCCGCCATGCCGTGTTTAACGATCTCGACTCTGCCAGCCAACTGATTGATGACACCACCTGTGCGGTTATCGTGGAGCCGGTGCAGGGGGAAGGCGGCGTGGTGCCGGCAACAAACGCCTTTTTGCAGGGACTGCGTGAGTTATGCGATCGCCATAATGCGTTGCTGATTTTTGATGAAGTTCAGACCGGCGTTGGCCGTACCGGAGAACTGTATGCCTATATGCACTACGGCGTTACGCCGGATCTGCTGACGACAGCAAAAGCGCTGGGCGGCGGTTTCCCCATCGGCGCGTTATTGGCGACGGCAGACTGTGCCAGCGTGATGACGGTTGGTACACACGGTACAACGTACGGCGGAAACCCGCTGGCGACGGCGGTGGCAGGTAAATTGCTGGAAATTGTGAATACACCGGAAGTACTCAACGGAGTAAAACAGCGCCACGACTGGTTTGTGGAGCGTATAAACGCCATTAACGAACGTTTTGGACTGTTTAGTGAAATTCGTGGACTCGGACTGCTGATCGGCTGCGTGCTGAATGCGGAATTTGCCGGGAAAGCGAAACTCATCTCGCAAGAAGCGGCTGTTGCCGGGGTGATGGTACTGATCGCTGGCGCTAACGTGGTGCGTTTTGCGCCAGCGCTCAACGTCAGCGAAGAAGAAGTCGCCACCGGACTGGATCGCTTTGCGCTGGCCTGCGAACGCATTAAAGCAGGAGGTTCATCATGATGGTGATTCGTCCCATTGAACGCGCGGATATCACCGCGTTGATGCAGCTTGCCAGTAAGACCGGCGGCGGGTTGACCTCGCTACCGGCGAATGAAGCTACGCTGATGGCGCGTATCGAACGTTCACTCCAAACCTGGCGCGGTGAGTTGCCAAAAAGTGAGCAGGGATATGTGTTTGTGCTTGAAGACAGTACCAGCGGAACCGTGGCCGGGATTTGCGCCATTGAGGTAGCGGTAGGGCTTAACGATCCCTGGTACAACTACCGGGTTGGTACCCTGGTCCACGCCTCGAAAGAGCTGAATGTCTATAACGCGCTGCCGACGCTGTTTCTGAGTAACGATCACACAGGTAGCAGCGAGCTTTGCACGCTGTTTCTCGATCCGGACTGGCGAAAAGAAGGCAACGGCTATTTGCTGTCAAAATCGCGCTTTATGTTTATGGCGGCCTTTCGCGACCGATTTAATGAGAAAGTCGTGGCCGAAATGCGCGGCGTGATTGATGAGCACGGTTACTCGCCGTTCTGGCAAAGCCTTGGTAAACGCTTTTTCTCAATGGAGTTCAGCCGGGCGGATTTTCTCTGCGGGACAGGGCAGAAAGCCTTTATTGCTGAACTGATGCCCAAGCATCCTATTTATACCCATTTTCTGTCTGATGAAGCGCAAGGCGTGATTGGTCAGGTGCATCCGCAAACTGCCCCAGCGCGGGCGGTGCTGGAGAAAGAAGGATTTCGCTACCGCAACTATGTCGATATTTTCGACGGTGGGCCAACGCTGGAATGCGATATCGACCGGGTTCGGGCTATTCGTAAAAGCAGGCTGGTGGAAGTGGCGGAAGGTCAGCCAGCAACCGGTGATTATCCGGCCTGTCTGGTTGCCAATGAAAACTATCAAAACTTCCGCGTCATGCTGGTTCGCGCAGACCCGGATACCCAACGTCTGGTACTGACGGCGGCGCAACTGGATGCCCTGAAATGCCACGCGGGCGACCATGTACGTTTTGTACGTCTTTGTGCAGAGGAGAAAACAGCATGACACTATGGATAAACGGTGACTGGGTGACGGGGCTGGGCGAGCGTCGGGTGAAAACCAACCCGGTAAGCGGTGATGTGCTGTGGCACGGTAATGATGCAGATGCAATGCAGGTGACGCAAGCGTGCCAGGCCGCACGAGCAGCCTTTGCCGGTTGGGCTAAACAGCCTTTCAGCGCACGCCAGACTATTGTTGAAAAGTTTGCTTTATTGCTGGAAAGCAATAAAGCCGAGCTAACTCAGATTATCGCCAAGGAAACCGGAAAACCTCATTGGGAAGCCGCGACTGAACTGACGGCGATGATCAATAAAATCGCCATCTCCATCAAAGCTTATCATGCCCGTACCGGTGAGCAGCACAGCGAACTACCGGATGGTGCGGCAACGTTGCGCCATCGCCCACACGGCGTGCTGGCGGTTTTTGGTCCGTATAACTTCCCCGGTCATTTACCCAATGGTCATATTGTTCCGGCATTGCTGGCAGGCAATACGTTGATTTTCAAACCCAGCGAGTTGACGCCGTGGACCGGTGAAGCAGTAATAAAACTGTGGGAGCAGGCGGGGTTGCCGCCGGGCGTGCTGAATCTGGTGCAGGGCGGACGTGAAACGGGGCAGGCGCTGAGTGCGCTGGAAGACCTCGATGGCCTGCTGTTTACCGGCAGTGCGAATACCGGTTATCAGCTGCATAAGCAGTTATCCGGCCAGCCGGAAAAAATCCTTGCCCTGGAGATGGGGGGCAACAACCCGCTGATTATTGAAAATCCGGAGGATATTGATGCCGCGGTGCATCTGACTATTCAATCCGCATTTGTCACCGCCGGACAGCGCTGTACCTGTGCCCGCCGCCTGCTCGTAAAAAAAGGCGCGCAGGGTGATGCGTTCCTGACGCGTCTGGTGGAGGTTAGTCAGCGTTTAGTGCCCGGCAACTGGGATGCACAACCGCAGCCATTTATGGGTGGACTGATTTCCGAACAGGCCGCGCAGCACGTCTATGATGCCTGGCAGCGTCTGGCGTCGTTGGGCGGCCGTACGCTGTTAGCGCCACGTCTGGTAAATGCCGGAACGTCACTGCTGACCCCTGGAATCATCGAACTGACCGGGGCGGGGAACGTACCTGATGAAGAGGTTTTCGGTCCGCTGCTCGGCGTCTGGCGTTATGACAGCTTTGATGATGCGATTCGTATGGCGAACAACACCCGCTTTGGATTGTCATGTGGGTTAGTTTCGCCCGATCGCGGCCAGTTTGAACAGCTACTGTTGGAGGCGCGGGCAGGGATCGTCAACTGGAATAAGCCGTTAACCGGCGCTGCGAGTACCGCACCGTTTGGCGGTGTAGGCGCTTCCGGGAACCATCGCGCCAGCGCGTGGTATGCCGCAGATTATTGCGCCTGGCCGATGGCAAGTCTGGAATCCCCGGCCTTAACGCTGCCAACGGCGCTTAGCCCCGGACTGGATTTTTCTCGCGAGGATAAGCTATGAAAGCCCGTGAGGTAAATTTTGATGGTCTGGTGGGACTGACTCACCACTATGCTGGATTGTCATTTGGTAATGAGGCCTCAACCAAACATCGATTTCAGGTGTCGAACCCGCGTCTGGCGGCAAAGCAAGGTCTGCTAAAGATGAAAGCACTGGCGGATGCAGGATTTCCTCAGGCGGTGATCCCGCCCCACGAGCGGCCTTATATTCCGGTTCTGCGTCAGTTGGGTTTTAGCGGCAGTGACGAACAGGTGCTGGATAAAGTGTCGCGTCAGGCGCCTCACTGGCTCTCCAGTGCCAGCTCCGCATCGCCTATGTGGGTAGCGAATGCGGCGACGGTTTGCCCTTCGGCAGACTCGCTGGACGGGAAAGTGCATCTGACGGTGGCGAATCTGAATAATAAGTTCCACCGTTCACTGGAAGCGCCTACTACCGAAGCATTGTTACGGGCGATTTTCCGTGATGAGAATAGCTTTGCGGTCCACGGTGCGTTACCCCAGGTTGCGCTATTTGGCGATGAAGGGGCGGCAAACCATAACCGCCTCGGTGGAGATTACGGTGACCCCGGCGTACAGCTGTTTGTTTACGGTCGTGAAGAAGGCAATGCATCCCAACCGAAGCGCTATCCGGCAAGGCAATCCCGTGAGGCCAGCGAGGCGGTCGCGCGACTGAATCAGGTCAACCCACATCAGCGCATTTTTGCTCAGCAAAACCCGGACGTTATCGATCTTGGCGTGTTCCATAACGATGTGATTGCGGTATCGAATCGCCAGGTGCTGTTTTGTCATCAGCAGGCGTTTGTCAGACAGCAGGCATTGTTAGAGCAGTTGCGCAGTCAGGTGGCAGGTTTTACCCCGCTGGAAGTCCCGACAGCGGAAGTGTCGGTGCAGGATGCCGTGACCACTTATCTGTTTAACAGTCAGTTACTGAGTCGTAGTGACGGTTCGATGATGCTGGTCCTGCCGCAGGAGTGTCGGGAGCATGCTGGCGTGTGGCGGTATTTGAACCGGCTTCTCGAGGAAGACAATCCGATCGATGACCTGCGGGTATTCGATCTGCGTGAAAGTATGTCCAACGGCGGTGGTCCGGCATGCTTGCGCCTGAGAGTGGTGCTCACCCCGCAGGAACAGCAGGCGGTGAATCCGGCGGTTATCATGAACGACACGCTGTTTAACACGTTGAATAACTGGGTTGACCGTTACTATCGCGATCGTCTTACCGCTGCCGACCTTGCCGACCCACAGCTGTTGCGCGAGGGGCGTGAAGCACTGGATACGCTGACGCAATTGCTCAACCTCGGCTCAGTGTATCCTTTCCAGCAGGAGGGGATGCGCCATGGATAACTTTCTGGCTATTACGCTCGCAGGCACCACTCCAGAGAAAACGCAAGGAGCCACTCATGGTTTTGACTGGCAGTGGATCGGTCACGGAATTCTGGAACTGACGCCGCTTGCACCCGTTGAACATTCTCTGGTGCTGTCTGCGGGGATCCATGGCAATGAAACAGCGCCGGTAGAGATACTCGATTCATTGCTTTCCAGGCTGTTTAGCGGCGAGCTGAGACTGACATGGCGGCTGCTGGTGATTCTGGGAAACCCGCAGGCGCTGGCTGCGGGAAAACGGTATTGTCATAGCGACCTGAATCGTATGTTTGGCGGTCGGTGGCAGATTTTTACCGCAAGTGAAGAAACGCACCGAGCCCATGAGCTTGAGCTGTGTCTGGAATATTTTTATTCGCGGGCGAAAGAGCCAACACGCTGGCATCTGGATCTGCACACCGCGATCCGCGGTTCACAGCATCTGCGCTTTGGCGTATTGCCACAACGCAACGTTGCCTGGGACGAGGATTTTCTTGAATGGCTGGGAGATGCGGGACTGGAAGCGCTGGTTTTCCATCAGACGCCTGGCGGCACGTTCACCCATTTTAGTGGTGAATATTTTGGTGCGTTGGCCTGTACGTTGGAACTGGGTAAAGCGCTGCCGTTTGGACAAAACGACCTCACCCAGTTTGCACAAACGGCAGACGCACTGGAGAAACTGCTGCGGGGTGAACGAGGGGCGACGAGAGAAATATCCCCGCTGCGTTATCGCGTGGTGTCGCAAATCACGCGTCGTAGCGACGATTTCATTCTCCACATGGATAACCAGACGCTAAACTTTACCCCCTTTAAAGAAGGCACCTTGCTGGCGCAGGACGGAGATGAACGTTTTATCGTCACCCATGATGTTGAATACGTTCTCTTTCCCAACCCTAACGTGGCCTGTGGTTTACGTGCCGGATTGATGCTCGAAAAGTTGTGATAAATATATTCGCCCTCAGGTTTATCCCTAAGGGCTTATTTTTACGTGCTGTTTTTATTTATTACGGATTATTCCTGGTGAGTTGCTTTCTTAATAATCATGGTTCAGGTATAGTTCTTCATAATCCTTTCAAAATCATCCGCTTGTAATTTTTAATTTCAACTCTACGCAATTTATTCTTTTTTTCTCCATAATTGATGAAAGTTTGTTTTTTACACTTTCACGGTTTTACCGTTGCTCTGATTAATTGACGATTAAGCCGGTAAAGTTACTCTCGTCAACACGACATCACATTGCATAAGAGTCGCATGAGTGTCGTAAAAATAACTGAAAGAAAGGATAGAAATTATGCGTAAACTGACTGCTCTGTTTGTTGCCTCTACTCTGGCGCTGGGTGCTGCGAACCTGGCTCATGCTGCTGACACTACAACAGCTGCACCAGCGGATGCTAAACCGATGATGCACCACAACGGCAAATTTGCCCCGCATCACGACATGATGTTTAAAGACCTGAATCTGACTGACGCTCAGAAACAGCAGATTCGCGAGATCATGAAAGGCCAGCGCGATCAGATGAAACGTCCGCCGCTGGAAGAACGCCGTGCAATGCACGATATCATCGCCAGCGATAGCTTCGATAAAGCGAAAGCCGAAGCGCAGATTGCGAAGATGGAAGAACAGCGCAAAGCCAACATGCTGGCGCATATGGAAACCCAGAACAAAATTTACAACATTCTGACCCCGGAACAGAAAAAGCAGTTTAATGCCAATTTTGAGAAGCGTCTGACAGAACGTGCAGCGCAGAAAGGTAAAATGCCGGAAGCTGCCGAGTAATCGATCAGCGTCTACACTAAATCATTCACACTGTGTCGCGCTGATTGCCGCACAGTGTGAAACAAAACTCAAGACCG
>NZ_SZWU01000060.1:32159-40945 GCF_005280935.1 Citrobacter sp. wls757
GGGCAGGATCGGCGGTTTTTTCATTTCTGCCTATTGCACCGGACGCACGACACGCTATTCTCCTGAAACCCGCGAAAATTCTACCTGGATCAGCGCGTTATTCTTTTTTGCAAAATGCCGGGTTCATCGCTAAGGCAAATCAACTCTGCTGCCGATAACAATAATCTGCAGGGTGAACATAATAATGATGATTTATGGCTGTCTGTTTACGGCAGGCTGCCATGCTGCTCCTTTCTGGAGGGATGATGGAATACTTTGATATCCGCAAAATGCCGGTTAACCTCTGGCGGAATGGTGCGGGGGAAACGCGTGAGATTTGCTGTTTTCCGCCAGCAACACGAGATTTTCACTGGCGGGCGAGTATCGCCTCCATTGCAGCAAACGGTGAATTTTCACTTTTCCCGGGTGTAGAACGCGTGATTACGCTGCTGGAGGGAGGGGAGGTCACTCTGGAAGAAGCGAACATCTTTACGCATACCCTCAAACAGCACCAACCTTTTACCTTTGCCGGTGACAAGGTGGTAAAAGCAAAGCTGACGGAAGGGCAGATGTCTATGGATTTTAATATCATGACCCGACGAGATGTTTGCCAGGCAAAAGTCAGAGTTGCCGATCGCACCTTTACGACCTTTGGTTCACGCGGCGGCGTGGTGTTTGTTATCAGTGGTGCATGGCAACTGGGCGATAAACTACTGACGGCCGACCAGGGTGCGAGCTGGCATGACGGCAAACACACATTACGACTGCTGGAGCGCGAGGGAAAATTGCTGTTCAGCGAGATTAACTGGATGCCGGGGCATTCTCCGGACACAGTTCAATAATGTCATATTGACCAGACAGAACAGGCCGGCAGAGAATTTTGTAGCCATCATGGTCAAAGCCTGCTGGCATACGCGCCAGGGTAGTCGCTTCATCCAGCGTTGAAACGGCTCCCAGCCACAGCCAGTTGTTGATGATATGGTACTGTGTCATTTCAGCGCCGGTTTCCTGCAGTGCAATAGCATTGCTCCATGGCCAGCAAATCACTCTCACTCTTTCCAGCGCCGCTAACAGACGCAAATGATGCGCTTCATGACTCTCTTTTCCGCAGCACGCTCCGGCGCAGCGTTTAAGCGCGGAGCGAAAACAGGCGCGCCCGCGACTCAGGGGTTCCAGCCCCAACAGGCCGTAGCACAGCTGTTGTTCATCCGCGAGGCTTTGCAACGCTTGTAGCGCTGCGCGACGATTGGCAAACAGGCCAAACAGATTGGGTGCATGGGAGAAATCAATATCTCGTGCGTAGACAACCTGAACAGTTCGGTCGGTAAGCTGCAAGGCGCAAAGCTGACGATTGCGCCGCAGTCGTTTATTAAACAACGGCTGTTGTTCTTTGATCAACCGCGCTTCCAGCAGCAGGGCACCAATTTCTCCCGCCGTACAAATCCAGCTAATGCGTTTGGCCTGACGCAGCATTGCCGCTTCGTCCGCGGTACGCAGGTGTGCCAGCACGCGGCTGCGAATATTGACGCTTTTACCAATGTAGAGCGGCATAGTGTCGCTTTCACTGTGAAACAGATAGACGCCTGGCGCGGTGGGAAGCGCACTCAAAAATGGACGCAGGTGTTCAGGATATTCATAGATTGCCGCTGCCTCAAATGTCAGGCGTGGGGCTGATTGACGCCGTACCACTTCTCACTCCGGATGCTGGTTATTCATCCAGTGTAGCAGTTTGAAACCGATTAAAAAAGTGGCATTAGACCAGGAAGAGGGGCCGGACAGCGGTGATCCCAGTGCTATCCGGCAATATGTGACTAAAAAATTACGCTTTTTTCCAGAAGTCATCAAACACCGTAATCGGTGTGCGACGTTTGTGTTCGGTCTTCAGGTACCAGCCTTCAATTTTTTTCGCGATGTCGGCAGCCAGCGTTTTTCCTTCCAGATAATCGTCGATGTTGTCATAGGTGACGCCTAATGCGGCTTCATCCGGCAGAGAAGGGCGATCGTCTTCGAGGTCGGCGGTTGGCGCTTTCTTATATAAATGTTCCGGGCAACCCAGTGCGGCAAGCAGCTGCTTACCCTGACGCTTGTTCAGGCGGAAAATAGGGTTAATGTCAGTACCGCCATCGCCGTATTTGGTGAAAAATCCGGTGATGGCTTCTGCTGCATGATCGGTACCCACGACAACACCGCTGGTCATTCCGGCGATACTGTACTGGGCCTTCATACGTTCACGGGCTTTTTCATTGCCACGGACAAAATCGCTCAGTTCAATACCCGCTTCACGCAGGGCCTGTTCACTGGCCAGTACTGCACCCTTAATATTTACTGTGAGCACGCGGTCAGGTTGGATAAAGGCGATGGCATCCTGACAGTCCTGTTCATCAGCCTGAACGCCATACGGCAGACGTACGGCAATAAACTGCAACGCGTCATTCCCCGTTTCTTCGCGAAGCTCGGAAATAGCCATCTGGCAAAGTTTTCCCGCGAGCGTTGAGTCCTGTCCGCCGCTTATCCCTAATACCAGTGATTTCAGAAAAGGGTACGTTTGCAGATAGGATTTCAAGAAATCCACGCTGCGGCGAATTTCCTCTTCTGCATTAATTCGCGGTTTTGCGCCAAGCGCCTGGATTATCTCTTGCTGCAGAGTCATTTAACCCCCTCCGAAAAATGAAATGATCAAAAAAAATGATGTGTTAAAGCTAACGCGTTGGGACCCAAACGACAAGGGATGCAGGCCTGATCTAACATCATTTTGTTTTAATAGAATTTTCCGAAACGACCTAAGTATCATCTGATTGCTTGAAAAATGTGTTGTTGTGCTCCAGGCTTATATAACACGCTGAAATACAAGAGGACGGAATATGAACAAGAACCTAACAGGAATTCTAAGCGCAGCGGCTGTTTTGACTATGCTGGCAGGGTGTACGGCCTACGATCGCACCAAAGACCAATTTGTTCAGCCCGTGGTGAAAGATGTGAAGAAAGGGATGAGCAGGGCGCAGGTGGCGCAGATTGCCGGTAAACCTTCTTCTGAAGTCAGTATGATTCATGCGCGCGGGACATGCCAGACCTACATCCTGGGTCAACGAGATGGTAAAGCTGAAACCTATTTTGTTGCTTTAGACGACACCGGACATGTGATTAACTCCGGTTACCAGACCTGCGCAGAGTACGACACTGACCCGCAGGCGGCGAAGAAGTAACAACTGCTTATTGCCTGAGCATTCAGAAGAACCGGCCATCGCGCCGGTTTTTTTGTGCCGAACGATCTTATTTATTGCCGCGAATTATTTGCCCGAAATGTGAGGGGGGTCATAACGACAGGTCAAGGAGAGACAATTTAGTTGGTCAAGGAAATACCATCCACCGGTGCAATCCCGTATACTCATTTCAGCCACCTAAAAAAGTAATTTAGCTGACGCAAGTTACCCAGAGCATGGATGCAGGTTATGGCTTGCGGAGTGTCTGGTTGACAGATAATCGCACATGAGGATCGTTTTAATGGAAAAGAAACACATTTATCTGTTTTGTTCTGCGGGCATGTCGACTTCATTGTTGGTTTCGAAGATGCGTGCTCAGGCCGAAAAATACGAAGTGCCGGTTATTATTGAAGCGTTTCCTGAAACGCTGGCCGGAGAAAAAGGTCCTGTCGCCGATGTCGTGTTATTAGGTCCACAAATTGCTTATATGTTGCCCGAAATTCAGCGTTTGTTACCCAACAAGCCTGTGGAAGTGATTGACTCGCTGCTGTATGGCAAAGTCGATGGTTTAGGCGTGCTTAAGGCTGCTGTTGCAGCAATTAAAAAAGCCGCAGCAAATTAATTATTTTATTTTAATTTTTCCCGTCAAAGAGTTATTTCATTAACATTCACCGCAATTATTAATTGCGGTATTTAAGGGTATTTTTCTATGAGTAACGCTATTGCTTCACTTGAAAAGGTACTCCTTCCTTTTGCTGTAAAAATTGGAAAGCAGCCACACGTTAATGCAATCAAGAACGGTTTTATTCGTTTAATGCCGTTAACCCTCGCAGGGGCTATGTTTGTATTAATCAATAACGTTTTCCTGAGCTTTGGGGAGGGGTCGTTTTTTTATTCAATGGGCATTCGACTTGATGCTTCAACTATTGAAACTTTGAATAGCTTGAAAGGCATTGGTGGAAACGTCTATAACGGTACGCTGGGTATCATGTCATTGATGGCACCGTTCTTTATCGGCATGGCGCTGGCAGAAGAACGTAAAGTCGACTCACTGGCTGCCGGGCTGTTATCCGTCGCCGCGTTTATGACCGTAACGCCTTATAGCGTGGGTGAAGCCTATGCCGTTGGCGCGAACTGGCTCGGCGGTGCCAATATTATTTCCGGTATTATTATCGGCCTTGCGGTCGCGGAAATGTTCACCTTTGTGGTTCGTCGCAATTGGGTCATTAAATTACCTGATAGCGTACCGACATCCGTATCGCGCTCTTTCTCTGCGCTGATTCCTGGCTTCCTTATCCTCTCGATTATGGGGATCATCGCCTGGGCACTGAACACCTGGGGTACGAACTTCCACCAGATCATTATGGATTCCATTTCAACTCCGCTGGCGTCGTTGGGCAGCGTGGTGGGCTGGGCCTACGTGATTTTTGTTCCGCTGCTGTGGTTCTTCGGTATTCACGGTTCACTGGCGCTGACTGCGCTGGACAGCGGTATCATGACGCCATGGGCGCTGGAAAACATCTCTATCTACCAACAGTTTGGTTCCGTAGACGCCGCGCTGGAAGCCGGTAAGACGTTCCACGTCTGGGCGAAGCCGATGCTCGACTCCTATATTTTCCTTGGGGGTAGTGGGGCAACGCTGGGTCTGATTATCGCTATCTTCCTGGCATCGCGTCGTCCTGACTATCGTCAGGTTGCTAAGCTGGCACTGCCGTCAGGTCTGTTCCAGATTAACGAACCTATCCTGTTCGGTCTGCCGATCATCATGAACCCGGTGATGTTTATCCCGTTCATTCTGGTGCAACCGATTCTGGCGGCGATTACGCTGGCAGCTTACTACTCAGGCATTATTCCACCGATTACCAACATTGCACCGTGGACTATGCCAACCGGTTTGGGCGCGTTCTTTAACACCAACGGTAGCGTCGCTGCTCTGCTGGTCGCGCTGTTCAACCTCGGTATCGCAACGCTGGTTTACCTGCCGTTCGTGGTGGTAGCCAACAAAGCGCAGAACGTTATTGACCAAGAAGAAAGCGAAGAAGATATCGCTAACGCATTAAAATTCTAAATTTAATCCGGCATGGCTTTACGGTCATGCCGGACTGAACCAGAGGAAAAAAGTATGTTGGATATCGAGAACATCGTCGACACGCAGTCAGAAGCAGAAGAACTTGAAGAAGTGGTGATGGGCCTCATCATCAACTCCGGTCAGGCGCGTAGCCTGGCGTACGGCGCACTCAAAATGGCCAAGCAGGGTGATTTCGAGTCAGCTAAGACCATGATGGACCAGTCTCGTCTGGCGCTGAACGAAGCGCACCTCGTGCAAACGAAATTGATTGAAGGCGATCAGGGCGAAGGTAAAATGAAAGTTAGCCTGGTGCTGGTCCACGCACAGGACCACCTGATGACATCAATGCTGGCGCGTGAGCTGGTGACTGAACTGATTGAGCTTCACGAAAAGCTGAAATAGCGAGGAGTGCATAATGCAGCTACAGATTAACGCACCGGAAATCAAAACCGTTTATGAACAGCAGCTGTTTAATGGCAAAAATTTCCATGTGTTCATCTATAACAAAACTGAGAGCATCAGCGGGCTGCATCAGCATGACTACTATGAGTTTACCCTGGTTTTAACCGGGCGCTATTATCAGGAAATCAACGGTAAACGCGTACTGCTAGAACGTGGAGACTTTGTCTTTATCCCGTTGGGATCGCACCACCAGAGTTTTTATGATTTTGGTGCGACAAGGATCCTTAACGTTGGCATCAGTAAACGTTTTTTTGAACAGCACTATCACCCGCTGCTGCCATTTTGTTTCGTTGCATCGCAGGTCTATCGGGCGAATAACTCGTTTCTTACCTACATTGAAACGGTTATTGCATCACTGAACTTTCGTGAGAGCGGGCTGGATGAATTTGTAGAAGTGGTCACCTTCTATATTATAAATCGGTTACGCCATCATCGCGAAGAGCAAGTGCTGGATGATATTCCGCAGTGGCTTAAAACCACCGTCGAGACCATGCACGACAAACGGCAGTTTAGCGAGAATGCGCTGGAAAATATGGTACACCTGTCCGCGAAATCCCAGGAGTATCTGACCCGCGCTACCCAGCGTTATTACAGCAAAACGCCGATGCAGATTATTAATGAAATCCGCATTAACTTTGCTAAAAAACAGCTGGAAATGACGAACTATTCTGTAACGGATATTGCTTACGAGTCTGGCTACAGTAGTCCAAGCCTGTTTATTAAAACGTTTAAAAAGCTGACGTCGTTTACACCGAATAGCTACCGTAAGAAATTAACTGAATTTAATCAGTAGATATTATTTGCTAATAACCCATTTTTTATAGCTTGCCCAAAATAGCGTCGGGACAGCCACGCTATACCTGACAAACGGGTTGAGCATAATACACGTCAGTGTTTTTACACTGAAGGGAGAAAGTATGAGCCAGAAATTAAAAGTCGTCACTATCGGTGGCGGGAGCAGCTACACCCCTGAATTACTTGAAGGCTTTATTAAGCGCTATCATGAATTACCGGTTTCTGAGTTGTGGCTGGTTGATGTCGACGGTGGAAAAGAGAAGCTGGACATTATTTTTGACCTTTGCCAGCGCATGATCGACAAAGCCGGCGTACCGATGAAGTTGTTTAAAACGCTGGACCGCCGTGAAGCACTGAAAGATGCTGATTTCGTTACCACCCAACTGCGCGTAGGGCAACTGAAAGCCCGTGAAAAGGATGAACGCATTCCACTGAGCCACGGTTATCTGGGACAGGAAACCAACGGTGCTGGCGGGCTGTTCAAAGGTCTGCGTACCATTCCGGTTATCTTTGACATTATTAAAGATGTGGAAGAACTGTGCCCGAATGCCTGGGTGATTAACTTTACTAACCCGGCAGGGATGGTGACTGAAGCGGTCTATCGCCACACGAATTTCAAGAAATTCATCGGTGTGTGTAATATTCCTGTCGGCATGAAAATGTTCATTAGCGATGTGCTGGCGCTGAAAGAGAGCGATGATTTATCCATCGATCTGTTCGGTCTGAACCACATGGTCTTTATTAAAGACGTGCTGGTGAACGGTACATCACGCTTTGATGAACTGCTGGACGGCGTGGCTTCTGGACAACTGAAAGCTTCCACCGTGAAGAACATTTTCGACCTGCCGTTCAGCGAAGGGTTGATTCGTTCGCTGAAGCTGCTGCCGTGCTCGTATTTGCTGTACTACTTTAAGCCAAAAGAGATGCTGGCGATCGAAATGGGCGAGTACTATAAGGGCGGCGCACGTGCCCAGGTAGTACAAAAAGTAGAAAAACAACTGTTTGATCTCTACAAAAATCCTGAGCTAAACGTTAAGCCGAAAGAGCTGGAGCAGCGCGGTGGCGCGTATTACTCCGATGCGGCCTGTGAAGTGATCAACGCCATCTACAACGACAAACAGACCGAGCACTACGTCAACATTCCACATCATGGACATGTTGATAACATTCCTGCGGACTGGGCGGTTGAGATGACCTGCACGCTCGGACGTAACGGTGCTACGCCGCACCCACGTATTACCCATTTTGATGAGAAAGTGCTTGGCCTTATCTACACCATTAAAGGCTTTGAGGTTGCGGCGAGCAATGCGGCATTGAGCGGCGAGCTGAATGATGTGCTGCTGGCGTTAAACCTGAGTCCGCTGGTGCATTCTGACAGCGATGCCGAGATTCTGGCGCGTGAGCTAATCCTGGCGCATGAAAAGTGGTTGCCAAACTTCGCCGGGTGCATTGAGAAACTCAAAAGCGAACAACACTAACTGAGGTCGGCTATGGAACGCGTACTGATTGTTAATGCGGATGATTTTGGCCTGAGTAAAGGACAAAACTACGGCATTGTTGAAGCCTGTCGTAATGGCGTTGTCACCTCGACAACGGCGCTGGTTAACGGTGCGGCGATTGACCATGCGGTACAGCTGAGTCGCGACATACCTGCACTTGCCGTCGGGATGCATTTTGTTCTGACGCTGGGTAGGCCGTTGACGGCAATGCCGGGCCTTACTCGTGACGGATTACTGGGGAAATGGATCTGGCAGATGGCAGAGGAGGACACTTTGCCGCTGGATGAAATTTCTCAGGAGCTGGCCGCGCAGTATCAGCGTTTTATTGACCTGTTCGGGCGGGAGCCGACGCATTTGGATAGCCATCACCATGTGCATATGTTCCCGCAAATTTTCCCTATCGTAGCCGGGTTTGCTGCCCAGAAGGGGATTGCATTGCGTATCGATCGTCAGACCGTGTTTCAGGCGTCTGATTTTCCGGAAACGTTACGTACCTCCCAGGGATTCAGCAGCGAGTTTTACGGCGAAGCGATTTCCGAGGCTCTGTTTTTACAGACGCTGGACGCGTCAGCCGATCGAGGCGAGTCCTCGCTGGAAGTGATGTGTCATCCGGCCTTTATCGATGACATTATTCGTCAAAGTGCCTACTGTTACCCCCGCTTAACTGAGCTCGACGTGCTGACGTCTTCGTCACTGAAATATGCAATTGCGGAGCGCGGTTATCGTCTTGGCAGTTTTCTGAACGTGTAATTCCTGAGTTTGCGGCGCAATCGTGCGCCGCAT
>NZ_SZWU01000060.1:40982-45733 GCF_005280935.1 Citrobacter sp. wls757
TTGTGGCACAAATAGCACCTGCAACCCGTCTGCGATTCCCGATATAGTCATTCCCTTCATGAATACGCTGTTTTTGCACCGCCCAGTGGCAAAATCGGCTAAGATAGCGGTTTTCTGATTTTTAGAATTTGTCTTTAGTGAAGCAACTGATTATGAAACCTCTTCGCCAACAAAATCGTCCGGTTATCAGCTATGTTCCTCGCGTGGAGCCCGCGCCACCAGAGCATGCGGTTAAAATGGATGCGTTTCGTGACGTATGGATACTACGCGGAAAATATGTCGCTTTTGTCTTAATGGGGGAGGCGTTTCAACGTTCGCCTGCATTTACGGTCCCGGAATCAGCACAGCGCTGGGCTAATCAGGTTCGCCAGGAAAATGAACTAAGCGATTAATGGATATAAAAAAACCGCAGGAGCATGACACTCCGGCGGTTTTTTGTTTTTTAGCTGACAGACTTAGCGATGCGCCAGTTCGGCGTTATCGTCGCTGTCCAGAATCGTTTTATCAGTCTGCTTGAGCCATTGGCTGGTCAGCGTACCGGCAGTCATGGAACCGCTTACGTTCAGCGCGGTACGACCCATATCGATCAGCGGCTCAACGGAGATCAGCAGCGCAACCAGCGTGACCGGCAGACCCATAGCGGGCAGGACGATCAGCGCGGCAAATGTTGCACCGCCACCCACACCCGCAACCCCTGCGGAGCTCACGGTCACGATACCAACCAGCGTGGCAATCCACATTGGGTCCAGTGGGTTGATGCCGACGGTCGGTGCAACCATTACTGCCAGCATTGCCGGGTACAGGCCCGCACAACCGTTCTGACCAATCGTGGCACCAAACGAGGCGGCAAATGAGGCGATGGATTCAGGCACGCCCAGACGACGGGTCTGCGCTTCAACGTTCAGCGGAATTGAGGCTGCGCTGGAACGACTGGTGAAGGCGAACGTCAGCACTGGCCATACCTTGCGGAAGTATTTTAACGGGCTAACGCCGTTCACACCCAGCAGGATCCCGTGTACCACGAACATAATGCCCAGACCGAGATAAGAGGCCACGACGAAGCTACCCAGCTTGATGATGTCCTGCAGGTTGGAACCCGCAACCACTTTGGTCATCAGCGCCAGAACACCGTACGGCGTCAACTGCATCACCAGACGAACCAGTTTCATCACCCAGCTTTGCAGGGTATCGATAGCGACCAGAACGCGCTCGCCTTTTGGTGCATCATCTTTCAGCAGTTTCAGTGCGGCTACACCCAGGAATGCGGCGAAGATAACCACGCTGATAATCGACGTCGGGTTCGCGCCAGTCAGATCGGCAAACGGGTTTTTCGGAATAAACGACAGCACCAGTTGCGGAACGCTGAGGTCAGCCACTTTGCCAACATAGTTGGTTTCAATCGCGTTCAGACGGGCGGTTTCGGCACCACCTTGCACCAGACCTTCGGCGGTCAGGCCGAACAGGTTGGTCACCAGAACCCCTACCAGCGCGGCAATCAGCGTGGTAAACAGCAGCGTTCCGATGGTCAGGAAGCTGATTTTACCTAACTGAGAGGCGTTATGCAGACGTGCAACGGCGCTGAGAATAGACGCAAATACCAGCGGCATAACAATCATCTGCAGTAGTTGGACATAGCCGTTGCCGACAATGTTGAACCACTGTACTGAGTCTTTAAGAACCTGGCTGTCGGAGCCATAAATGGTGTGCAGGGCAAGGCCGAACACGACACCCATGACCAGACCGACCAGTACTTTTTTGGCCAGACTCCACTGTTTGTGACGGGCTTGCGCCAGCACGAACAGCAGCACTACGAACACGATAATGTTCGCGATTAATGGAAAGTTCATCCCCGTTCTCCTGATCTTATTATGCGTATCACCGTTTAAAGGTGATTCTGTTGGCGCAAGATTAGCAGAACTGTGACTTGCCTCTTATATTCAAATGGAATTGTTTATACCGAAAATGACTTTTGGGCTGATTTATTAGTCAATCTGATGCGTTATGAAACGATTGAACTGCATTTGTAGCGTATTAATCATCTGCGAAGACCAGCGTACCGCGCTGTTCTCTTGTACGGTCTGCGGCATCCAGATTGCCCACGCGAACAGTGCCATGCACAGAAACCGCTCCAGTTGATTGCCTTTTTGCGGCACGAGGATGGGCAGACGAAAACGCCAGCGGCAGGGCCAAAGCAGGGGAACGCCTGCTGGAGTCAGCATGTCAGCCAGAATGTGACTAAGATAGCCGAGTACCATACCTTGTAAGGCATCGGCCGGTATTATCCAGGTATCCGGGACTTTCAGGTAGAACGTGGCCAGCAGGGCAAAGACTGCCAGCAGGCTATGCGTAAACCCGCGATGGCCAAATGCGCGGGCAATGGGTTTTGATATCCACTTCAGACGCTGCCCCAGCAGAGATTTGGGATGATCGATATCCGGCAGCAGGCACGTTAAAATGGCTGAAGGAACAATATGCCACCAGTCACCCTGCGCAAGAACGGGCGTTAGCTCGGCATTTTTGGCAAATACCGCACAGGCAATAGAAAAAAGAAGGTGGCCTTCCGCCGTCATGATAAAACCCAATAAACTGTCGATTCATACAGTATAGGGGTTTTATACAGTAGGCGGAAGAGGTGACGTTGTAACCCTTTGTCACAAGTGCGCCTTTACCGCGCCAGCCAACCACCGTCCACGGCCAGCGTATAGCCATGAATATAGTCAGAGGCGGGACTTGCGAGGAACACGACCGGACCTTTTAGATCATCCGGCGTGCCCCAGCGCCCTGCGGGAATACGATCGATAATCTCCTTATTGCGCTCGCTGTCTGCGCGCAGTTGCTGGGTGTTGTTGGTCGCCATATAGCCGGGCGCGATGGCGTTGACATTAATTCCTTTGGCCGCCCATTCATTGGCGAGCAGGCGAGTGATGCCCAGAACGCCGCTTTTTGATGCGGTATAGGAAGGTACACGGATACCCCCCTGAAAAGAGAGCATCGAGGCAATGTTAATGATTTTTCCGCCATTGCCCTGAGCGAGAAACTGGCGCGCCACGGCCTGCGACAGAAAGAAAACGGATTTTAGATTCAGATTCATCACGTCATCCCAATCTTTTTCACTGAAGTCCAGTGCATCCTGACGGCGTATAGTTCCTGCATTGTTGACCAGAATATCGACCCGGCCAAACGCCGATACCGTTTGTGTCACGATGCTGGTGAGAACATCTTGTTGACTGAGGTCGGCCTGAATGGCCATAAAGCGTCGACCGAAGGCGTTAATTTTCTCTGCGGTTTCATGCGGTATTTTACGATTCACGCCGACTACATCGCAGCCCGCTTCAGCCAGCGCCACTGCCATACCCTGCCCGAGGCCGGTGTCACATCCAGTGACGATGGCGACTTTACCCTCGAGACGAAAAGCTTCCTGAATCATGTTTACCTCAACTATTTATGTCATTAACGCTTGCGCTATAGGGCAAGGATAGGAGAGGTTAAACAGAAATACAATTAAAAATGAAACGTCGTTTTAAAATAGAAAGTCTGAAAAGACGGGCAATACGATCATTGCCCGTTACAGGATTAGCCGCGCAGATGAGCGGCTGTGAGTTCGGTGAGCGAGGTTAGTTTGACGTCGGCAAGCACGAAGCGAGGATCGTCCTGATTCTCATGCGCTGGTACGACGATGGAACGCATACGGGCAGCTTTCGAGGCAATCATGCCGTTCACTGAGTCTTCCAGTGCTACGCAGTTTAACGGGTCAATGCCCAGTTTTGCCGCACAATCGAGGTAAACTTGCGGGTGCGGTTTGCTGTAAGGCAGTTTTTCTGCAGAAGCCAGCGCGTCGAAGTCATCGCGCAGATCAAACATGGTCAGCACTTTTTCCAGCATATGTAGCGGCGAGGCGGATGCCAGTCCTACTTTGATTCCCTGAGATTTGCACAGTGCCACAGCTTCACGAACGCCTGGCAGCAGCGGTTTTGTCTCTTCAACCAACGCAATGGCCCGGGTAATGATGCGCTCGGTGACTTCCTGACGTGAGGGGCCGTTCCAGGGTTGCTGCGCAAACCACAAATCAACCACCATGTCGATGCGTAAGCCAAGGGTATCGGGAAGTTCATGGCGGCGGGAGATATCAACGCCTAAACTTGCTATCACATCCAGTTCAGCCTGATCCCAAAGCGGTTCAGAATCGACCAGTAACCCATCCATATCGAAAATTGCAGCAAGAATTTGACGCGGGGTTGACATTACAACCTCTCCTTTACGGTGATAAAAGGGATTAGAGCCAGCCTGGACGGACTCTGAGCGTTCATTATGGCTAATTCAGCAGTATACCGCCTTTAAAGATCAGGCGAAAACGGTAATCAACGGGTAAACTTAGGCCAAAATGACACGTCTTAATCAAGGGGAACTCATGACGTATCAACAAGCTGGACGCATTGCCATCTTGAAAAGGCTGGTGGGATGGGTGGTTTTCATTCCCGCGCTGATTTCAACGCTGGTTTCAGTACTGAAGTTTATGTACGCGCACAGCGAAAAGCAGGAAGGGATTAACGCGGTCATGCTCGATTTTGCCCATGTGATGATCGACATGATGCGGGTGAACACACCTTTTCTTAACGTGTTCTGGTATAACTCGCCAACGCCCGATTTTCAAAGTGGACTGAATCTCGTTTTTTGGCTGATATTCATTCTGATTTTTATCGGCCTGGCGTTGCAGGACTCAGGCGCCAGAATGAGCCGCCAGGCGCGTTTCT
>NZ_SZWU01000060.1:45774-56944 GCF_005280935.1 Citrobacter sp. wls757
GAAGGCGTTGAGGATCAGCTAATTCTGGAACAAGCAAAGGGCAGTGAAGGATTATCCCGCGAGCAACTGGAGTCGCGAATTGTGGTACCGCACCATACGATCTTCTTACAAATTTTCCCGCTTTATATTCTGCCGGTGATCGTTATCGTGATCGGCTACTTCTTCTTCTCATTGCTGGGCTTTTTGTAAGTGCCGAACTATCGGGCCTGCCACGTTGCGAAACGGCAGGCCTGATAAGCAACGCGGTACGTCGTTAAGCCGCCAGTAATCTATCCAGTGCTTTCTGCGCCACAACCAAATGCTGTCCCCCGAACAGAATTGCCCGATTCAGCAGCGTATAGAGCTGGTAGATTGGCTGCCTGTCGAGAAAGTCCAGCGGCAGTGGCGAGACAGACTGGTAACCGTCATAAATTTGCGGCGGCTGATCGGTATGTAACGGCAGCATTGCCAGGTCACACTCTCTGTCCCCCCAGTAGCAGGCAGGGTCAAAGATGTATGGACCGTTCGGGCCGAGGGCGCAGTTCCCGGACCACAAATCACCGTGCAGGAGAGACGGCTGCGGCTGATGAGAAGAGAGACGTTGCTGGACATGTTCGACGATGGCATCAATATTGCCAAACGCAATGCCTTTTTCAGCGGCGAGTTCCAGCTGCCAGCCTATACGCTGCTCGGCGAAAAAGGTTGACCAGCGACGTTGCCAGGTATTTGGCTGCGGCGTGGTAGAGAGCGCGTTATCGAAGTCGAGACCAAACTGAGGCTGGTCGCTCCATTCGTGCAAATGCGCAAGCTGTTGACCGAGGATAAACGCGTTATGCGCATCAAGCGGACGGGGAGGGAGGAAATCCATCACCAGAAAGCTGTAATCTCTGTCTGCGCCTACTGCCCAGACTTTCGGTACAGATACAGTTTGACTGCGGGAAAGTAGCTCCAGCTGATCGGCTTCTGCCGTAAAGCCGGTTAACAGCTCTCTTTCATCGCATTTGACGAAAAAATCTCGCCCCGCATAGCGTAAATGCCATGCGGCGTGGATCTCTCCGCCGGGCAGTTCATTACGCAGTTCGATTTCGCCTTCACCTAATTGCTCGCTTAAAAGACGACTGATAGCCTGCCACATGATGTCTCTCCCCATGTTGTCTGCCAGATCATAAGGTTAGCGCAAGAATGCGGTTAAAAAACACGAACTGACGCACACCACGGACGCGTCATCGCTGGAAAGGCACTTAATGTTTGTCGTTCTTCTTCACCTCGCACCGTTGTGGAGACGTCTGACTGCACATGATTCACTTCTTTGTAATCACGTGATTTTTTATCATAGTCGCATAACACCCATGCTGACAGTTTTACGCGAGAATCCCCCTTTTTCTTCAAAAGAGGGATGGTGTCATTACTGAGCGAGATACGAATATATTTTTTGCGTGTCGTCCAAAGAGCACAGGCGAGTACCCTGATTCAGCGTTGCTGCGCTGCCCGCGGCGACACCGTAACGGACAATATCCTCAAAAGGCGCGTTCTCTGCCAGTTTAAGCGTCATGGCCCCGACCATACTGTCGCCCGCGCCTACGGTACTTTGACTTTTCACCGGTGGCGGAACCACCTGAATGCAGGTATCGCGATCTACGCCCAGCGCCCCTTGCGGCCCAAGCGAGACCACAACGCGGTGCGCTTTCCCACTCTGTACGATTTCCTGCGCGGCCTTGCGCACATCATCGGGTTGAGTGAGTTCGCGGTTTACCAGCGCACTCAGTTCTTTGAGGTTGGGTTTGACCAGTTCGATATTGCCGATGGCTAACGCCGCCGTCAGTGCTTCGCCTGAACTGTCGACAATACAGCGGATCCCCTGTTTTTGTGCGGTGGTAATGAGTCGGGTCAACTTCTCAAGCTGTACGCCGGGCGGCAAACTGCCGCTGATGACCAGCAGCGCACCAGACTCAATTTCCAGCACCTGATCCTGAAGTTGGTAGAACTCGTCATCGGTCAGCGCAGCGCCTGGCATGACAAAACGATATTGTTCGCCGCTGGACTCCACGTGGACATGAAGATTTTGTCGGGTCCAGTCTTTGGCTTCGACGGTAGATACGGGAACATTTTCGTCGGCGAGCAATGCAACAAGATGCTCTCCGGTTGCTCCCCCCGCGGGGAAAATCGCTGTTGCGGTTCCGCCAAGATGGGCAATTGCGCGAGCGACGTTGATACCGCCGCCGCCGGGTTCAAAAACCGGCGAGGTACAACGAAGCTTACCTTCCGGGTAAATTTGCGGGGTGATTGTTGCGCTATCGAGAGAGGGCGCAAGTGTTAACGTATAGATACGTACCATCTTTACCTCCTGTTAGGCTGAACTCAGTCTGGCACTTAACCTCCCGAAAGTGAAGTAATTAACAACATGATTTTTCATATCTTTATTTAAAATTATCGTCATAAAGATATATAAATAAAATAAAGGTTTAGGAACGCTCTTATTCAAAAAATGAAATAAGAATTTATTGCTATGTTATTCGAGTCTTTTTATAATTTGTTACCTTTCAAGGGTCTTTTGTCATTGATCCATATGAAAGTTTCCGAGACCGTAATGGTCTCTTTTTTTGTTGTACGGACTCTTAATAAATGAAGCTTTTGAAGACAGTGCCCGCAGCATTACTGCTGACGGGAGGCCTGCTTGCGTCAATGCATGCTGTAGCCGATGATTCCGTTTTTACTGTCATGGATGACCCTTCCAGCGCGAAAAAACCCTTTGAAGGTAACCTGAACGCGGGATATCTCGCCCAGTCAGGCAACACAAAAAGTTCTTCTTTAACCGCAGATACCACCATGACCTGGTACGGCCAAACGACGGCATGGTCTCTGTGGGGAAATGCCAGCAATACCTCCTCAAATGATGAGCGTTCATCGGAGAAATATGCCGTAGGTGGCCGTAGTCGTTACAACATGACCGACTATGACTATCTCTTTGGACAGGCAAGCTGGTTGACCGACCGCTACAACGGCTACCGCGAGCGTGACGTGCTGACAGCGGGTTATGGTCGTCAGTTCCTCAACGGACCTGTGCACAGCTTCCGTTTCGAATTCGGTCCTGGCGTGCGCTATGACGAGCACACGGATGGCACCACCGAAACACAGCCGTTGGGCTATGCGTCCGGGGCTTATGCATGGCAGATGACGGACAATACCAAGTTTACTCAGGGTGTGTCGGTATTCGGCGCTGACGATACCACGCTCAACTCTGAAACCGCCCTGAACGTTGCCATCAACGAGCACTTTGGGTTAAAGGTGGCTTACAACGTGACCTGGAACTCTGAACCGCCGGCAACAGCGCCGGAACATACCGATCGCCGCACGACAGTTTCCCTCGGCTATCGGATGTAGTGACAAGCCGGGTCAAATAAATGACCTGGCTTTCCTAAATTAAAGTTAAGTTTATTTAATATTTAATTTGCGTTTTATTTTTTTACCTGGCCATAAAGCGCTATTTTCAGACGAATTCGATTAATCGATAAATAAACGAAACCGGAACAGTGGGTGAGCGTCATTTAGCCCCAGATCATCGCAGCCCAGCGCAGCATCAACATGGCCGCACAAATAACGAGCAGAATCACAACCATCTTCCAGTGTTTCTTCGCAAAGCGATTTGTGGGCATTGTTTTTTTCCTGCTCAGGTTAGATGACTTTGTGCAAGTGTAACAAAGACGGTTGGGTGTCAGTGAATTGATTTACATCATAGAGCGCGCGTTGATTGTTGCTTTGATCGACCCGTAATGCCGTGTACACTGTCAAACGGTGTTATCAAAAAGCGGGTGTAGGTCCAGTGTGGTCTTTAAGGCAACCAGTGACATATTTCGCAGAGTGAAGCGGGAATCAGCCCACACCTTTTTGATAATTTTAAATATTGAATCTTTGTATGTGATCTTACGTGTGGGTCACCACTGCAAATAAGGATATAACATGCCTGTTATTACTCTTCCTGATGGCAGCCAACGCCATTACGACCACGCTGTAAGCCCCATGGATGTTGCGCTGGACATCGGTCCAGGTCTGGCGAAAGCCACTATTGCTGGCCGTGTTGACGGTGAGCTGGTAGATGCTTCCGATCTGATTGAGCATGATGCGAAACTCTCCATCATCACCGCGAAGGATGAAGAAGGTCTGGAGATCATTCGTCACTCCTGTGCGCACCTGTTAGGGCACGCGATCAAACAACTCTGGCCGCACACCAAAATGGCGATCGGACCGGTTGTTGATAACGGTTTTTACTACGATATCGATCTTGACCGTACGTTAACCCAGGAAGACGTCGACGCGCTCGAGAAGCGGATGCACGAGCTCGCTGAGAAAAACTACGATGTCATTAAGAAGAAAGTCAGCTGGTACGAAGCGCGTGAAACCTTCGTGAAGCGTGGCGAGACCTATAAAGTCTCCATTCTTGATGAAAACATTGCCCATGATGACAAGCCTGGCTTGTACCATCATGAAGAATATGTCGATATGTGCCGTGGCCCGCACGTGCCGAACATGCGTTTCTGCCATCACTTCAAACTGATGAAGACCGCAGGGGCATACTGGCGTGGCGACAGCAATAACAAGATGCTGCAGCGTATTTATGGTACTGCATGGGCAGATAAAAAAGCCCTGAATGCCTACCTGCAACGTCTGGAAGAAGCGGCCAAACGCGATCACCGTAAAATCGGTAAACAGCTTGACCTGTATCATATGCAGGAAGAAGCACCGGGTATGGTGTTCTGGCACAACGATGGCTGGACTATCTTCCGTGAACTGGAAGTATTCGTTCGTTCAAAACTGAAAGAATACCAGTATCAGGAAGTGAAAGGTCCGTTCATGATGGACCGCGTGCTGTGGGAAAAAACAGGTCACTGGGATAACTACAAAGATGCGATGTTCACCACCTCTTCTGAGAACCGTGAATACTGCATTAAGCCAATGAACTGCCCAGGCCACGTGCAGATCTTTAATCAGGGTCTGAAATCCTATCGCGATCTGCCGCTGCGTATGGCTGAGTTTGGTAGCTGCCACCGTAATGAACCGTCAGGTGCGCTGCATGGCCTGATGCGTGTTCGTGGCTTCACTCAAGATGATGCACATATCTTCTGTACTGAAGAGCAGATTCGTGATGAAGTTAACGCGTGCATTCGTATGGTCTACGATATGTACAGCACCTTTGGCTTCGAGAAAATCGTCGTCAAACTGTCCACTCGCCCCGAAAAACGTATCGGTAGCGATGAAATGTGGGACCGTGCTGAAGCTGACCTGGCCGTTGCGCTGGAAGAAAACAACATCCCGTTTGAGTTCCAACTGGGTGAGGGCGCGTTCTACGGTCCGAAAATTGAATTTACCCTGTATGACTGCCTCGATCGTGCATGGCAGTGCGGTACTGTACAGCTGGACTTCTCCCTGCCGTCCCGTTTAAGCGCCTCTTACGTTGGCGAAAACAACGAGCGTCAGGTTCCGGTTATGATTCACCGTGCAATTCTTGGGTCGATGGAACGTTTCATCGGTATCCTGACCGAAGAGTTCGCTGGCTTCTTCCCGACCTGGCTCGCGCCGGTTCAGGTTGTGGTCATGAACATCACCGATTCTCAGTCTGAATACGTTAACGAATTAACGCAGAAACTACAAAATGCGGGTATTCGTGTAAAAGCAGACTTGAGAAATGAGAAGATTGGCTTTAAAATCCGCGAGCACACTTTACGTCGTGTCCCTTACATGTTGGTCTGTGGCGACAAAGAGGTAGAAGCAGGCAAAGTTGCCGTGCGCACCCGTCGTGGCAAAGACTTGGGCAGCCTGGACGTAAATGAAGTGATTGAGAAGCTGCAACAAGAGATTCGCAGCCGCAGTCTTCAACAACTGGAGGAATAAGGTATTAAAGGCGGAAAACGAGTTCAAACGGCACGTCCGAATCGTATCAATGGCGAGATTCGCGCCCTGGAAGTTCGCTTAACAGGTCTGGAAGGCGAAGCTTTGGGTATTGTGAGTCTGAGAGAAGCGATCGAAAAAGCTGAAGAAGCTGGAGTAGATTTAGTTGAAATCAGCCCTAACGCCGAACCGCCAGTTTGTCGTATTATGGACTACGGCAAGTTCCTTTATGAAAAGAGTAAGTCTTCTAAGGAACAGAAGAAAAAGCAAAAAGTTATCCAGGTTAAGGAAATTAAATTCCGTCCTGGCACCGACGATGGCGATTACCAGGTAAAACTCCGCAGCCTGGTACGCTTTCTGGAAGATGGCGATAAGGCTAAGATCACGCTGCGTTTTCGCGGTCGTGAGATGGCCCACCAACAGATTGGTATGGAAGTGCTCAACCGCGTCCGTGACGATCTGAGTGAACTGGCAGTAGTCGAATCCTTCCCTACGAAGATCGAAGGCCGCCAGATGATCATGGTGCTCGCTCCTAAGAAGAAACAGTAAGGCCTTCAAGTAGCAATGTCTGTGGAACCTACGGGTTCCACAGCCGTTGTTCGCCTACGTTTCGTTTATTAACAATGCGAAGTGGAAGTTATTAAAATGCCAAAAATTAAGACCGTACGCGGTGCTGCTAAGCGTTTCAAAAAAACCGGTGGTGGTGGATTTAAGCGTAAGCACGCAAACCTGCGTCATATTCTGACCAAAAAATCTACTAAGCGTAAACGTCACCTGCGTCCAAAAGGCCTCGTGTCTAAAGGCGATCTGGGTCTGGTTATCGCGTGCCTGCCGTACGCATAAGCCGTTAACGTTTAATTCATTTTTTTACTAAGAATATAGATACAGGAGAGCACATATGGCTCGCGTAAAACGTGGTGTAGTTGCCCGTGCACGTCACAAGAAAATTTTGAAACAAGCTAAAGGCTACTACGGTGCGCGTTCTCGCGTATACCGCGTTGCCTTCCAGGCTGTTATCAAAGCTGGTCAGTACGCTTATCGTGACCGTCGTCAGAAAAAGCGTCAGTTCCGTCAACTGTGGATTGCGCGTATCAACGCAGCAGCACGTCAGAACGGTATTTCTTACAGCAAATTCATCAACGGCCTGAAAAAAGCCTCTGTTGAAATCGACCGTAAGATCCTGGCTGACATCGCAGTATTCGACAAAGTAGCGTTCACCGCTCTGGTCGAAAAAGCGAAAGCAGCTCTGGCATAAGCCGGTGAAAAGAGGGAGCCTGGCTCCCTCTCTTTTATTTGTAGTGCAATCAATTAGTTGACAATTTATCCGTAAGCCTTTTCAATAAAGGTTGTCCGGTTTTTACCACACAAGGTAACGCAAGCATGAATGCTGCTATTTTCCGCTTCTTCTTTTACTTTAGCACCTGAACTCAGGAGGCTTGCGCGTGAAAGAAGAAACGGAAAACAGCGCCTAAAAGCCTCCCTGGTGGAGGCTTTTTTTATACGCGTCATCCTTCAAGTTGTCTCTGTATTGGCTGCATTCGCTCTTTGGCCGCGTTGATACAACTTGAATGATTTTGCGTATATACGAGCGACTAGTGAATATCGCAACATAACGAGGAAAACCATGTCACATCTCGCAGAGCTGGTTGCCAGTGCAACGGCCGCCATTAACCAGGCTTCAGATGTTGCCGCGTTAGACAATGTCCGCGTCGAATATTTGGGCAAGAAAGGGCACCTGACCCTTCAGATGACAACCCTGCGCGAACTGCCGCCAGAAGAGCGCCCGGCAGCAGGTGCGGTGATTAACGAAGCCAAAGAGCAGGTACAGCAAGCGCTGAACGCGCGTAAGGCCGAATTAGAAAGCGCTGCGCTGAATGCTCGTCTGGCTGAAGAAACGATCGATATTTCCCTTCCTGGGCGTCGTATCGAAAACGGCGGTCTGCACCCGGTAACGCGTACAATCGACAGGATTGAAAGTTTCTTCGGTGAGCTGGGCTTTACCGTGGCGACCGGTCCAGAAATCGAAGATGACTATCATAACTTCGATGCGCTCAACATTCCTGGCCATCACCCGGCGCGCGCTGACCACGACACTTTCTGGTTTGACGCGACGCGTCTGCTGCGCACACAGACTTCCGGCGTGCAGATCCGCACCATGAAAGAAAAACAGCCGCCGATCCGTATTATCGCCCCGGGCCGTGTATATCGTAACGATTACGATCAGACACACACACCAATGTTCCACCAGATGGAAGGGCTGATTGTTGATACCAACATCAACTTCACCAACCTGAAAGGCACGTTGCACGATTTCCTGCGCAACTTCTTTGAAGAAGACCTGCAGGTTCGTTTTCGTCCTTCCTACTTCCCGTTCACTGAACCATCTGCGGAAGTTGACGTGATGGGCAAAAACGGCAAATGGCTGGAAGTGCTGGGCTGCGGGATGGTTCACCCGAACGTGTTGCGTAATGTTGGCATCGATCCGGAAATCTATTCCGGCTTTGCATTCGGTATGGGTATGGAGCGTCTGACCATGCTGCGTTACGGCGTTACCGATCTGCGTTCTTTCTTCGAAAACGATCTGCGTTTCCTCAAACAGTTTAAATAAAGGCAGGATAAAACAATGAAATTCAGTGAACTGTGGTTACGCGAATGGGTAAATCCGGCGATTGATAGCGATGCGCTGTCAAACCAAATCACGATGGCGGGTCTTGAAGTTGACGGTGTGGAACCTGTTTCCGGTGTGTTCAATGGCGTTGTGGTAGGTGAAGTGGTTGAATGTGGCCAGCACCCGAACGCTGACAAACTGCGCGTCACCAAAGTGAATGTAGGCGGCGACCGCCTGCTGGATATCGTCTGCGGTGCGCCAAACTGCCGTCAGGGGTTGAAAGTGGCTGTGGCAACCGTTGGTGCCGTTCTGCCGGGCGATTTCAAAATTAAAGCCGCGAAACTGCGCGGTGAACCATCTGAAGGCATGCTGTGCTCGTTCTCCGAGCTGGGTATTTCCGACGATCATAACGGGATTATCGAACTGCCTGCCGATGCGCCAATTGGCACCGATATCCGTGAATACCTGAAGCTTGACGACAACACCATCGAAATCAGCGTCACGCCGAACCGCGCCGACTGCTTAGGCATCATCGGTGTGGCGCGTGATGTTGCTGTACTGAACAAAGCCCCGCTGGTTGAGCCGGAAATCGCGCCAGTAGCCGCGACCATTAGCGACGTCCTGCCGATTCAGGTCGAAGCCGTGGAAGCCTGCCCACGCTATCTGGGCCGCGTGGTGAAAGGCATCAATGTTAAAGCGCCGACCCCGCTGTGGATGAAAGAAAAACTGCGCCGTTGCGGTATTCGTTCTATCGATGCCGTGGTTGACGTGACTAACTATGTGCTGCTCGAACTGGGTCAGCCGATGCACGCATTCGACAAAGACCGCATTGAAGGCGGAATTGTTGTCCGTATGGCAAAAGAGGGTGAGACCCTGGTATTGCTGGACGGCAGCGAAGCGAAGCTGAATGCAGATACGCTGGTGATTGCGGACCACAACAAAGCGCTGGCGATGGGCGGCATCTTTGGTGGCGAACATTCCGGCGTGAATGATGAAACACAAAACGTCCTGCTGGAATGTGCATTCTTCAGCCCGCTGTCTATTACCGGTCGCGCGCGTCGTCACGGTCTGCACACCGATGCATCTCACCGCTATGAGCGTGGTGTCGATCCTGCGCTGCAACATAAGGCCATGGAACGTGCAACGCGCCTGCTGATTGATATCTGCGGCGGTGAAGCGGGCCCAGTCATTGACGTGACGAACGAAGCCACGCTGCCAAAACGCGCAACCATTACGCTTCGTCGTAGCAAACTGGATCGTCTGATCGGACACCATATTGCCGATGAGCAGGTGAGCGACATTCTGCGTCGTCTGGGTTGTGACGTGACGGAAGGGCAGGATGAGTGGAAAGCGGTCGCGCCGAGCTGGCGTTTCGATATGGAAATCGAAGAAGACCTGGTCGAAGAAGTCGCCCGCGTATACGGGTATGACAATATCCCGAACACGCCGATTCAGGCGGGTCTTATCATGGGTACGCATCGTGAAGCGGATTTGTCGCTGAAACGTGTAAAAACCATGCTGAATGACAAAGGCTACCAGGAAGTCATTACCTATAGCTTCGTCGACCCGAAAGTCCAGTCGCTGCTGCATCCGGGTGAAGAAGCGCTGCTGCTGCCAAGCCCAATCTCTATTGATATGTCGGCAATGCGTTTGTCCCTGTGGACCGGCTTGCTGTCTACGGTAGTGTATAACCAGAATCGTCAGCAGAACCGCGTACGTATTTTCGAAACGGGTTTACGTTTCGTGCCAGATACGCAGGCCAATCTCGGGATCCGTCAGGATCTGATGCTGGCTGGCGTGATCTGCGGTAACCGTCATGATGAACACTGGAATCTGGCAAAAGAGACCGTTGATTTCTATGATCTGAAAGGCGATCTGGAAGCGGTTCTCGACCTGACAGGCAAACTGGCAGACATTCAGTTCAAAGCTGAAGCGAATCCAGCACTGCATCCGGGTCAGTCTGCGGCGATTTATCTGAAAGGTGAACGTATTGGTTTCATTGGGGTTGTTCATCCTGAACTGGAACGTAAACTGGATCTGAACGGTCGCACTCTGGTGTTTGAACTGGAGTGGAATAAGCTCGCAGACCGCGTGGTGCCTCAGGCGCGTGAAGTTTCTCGCTTCCCAGCGAACCGTCGCGATATCGCAGTCGTTGTGGCAGAAAACGTTCCCGCTGCGGATATTTTATCCGAGTGTAAGAAAGTTGGCGTAAATCAGGTAGTTGGCGTAAACTTATTTGACGTGTACCGCGGTAAGGGTGTTGCGGAGGGCTATAAGAGCCTCGCTATCAGCCTGATCCTTCAGGATACCAGCCGTACACTTGAAGAAGAGGAGATTGCCGCTACCGTCGCCAAATGTGTAGAGGCATTAAAAGAGCGATTCCAGGCATCATTGAGGGATTGAACCTATGGCGCTTACAAAAGCTGAAATGTCAGAATATCTGTTTGATAAGCTTGGGCTTAGCAAGCGGGATGCCAAAGAACTGGTCGAGCTGTTTTTCGAAGAGATCCGTCGTGCTCTGGAAAATGGTGAGCAGGTAAAACTCTCTGGTTTTGGTAACTTCGATCTGCGTGATAAGAATCAACGTCCGGGCCGTAACCCGAAAACGGGCGAAGATATTCCCATTACAGCACGGCGCGTGGTGACCTTCAGACCCGGACAGAAGTTAAAAAGCCGGGTTGAAAACGCAACGCCCAAAGA
>NZ_SZWU01000060.1:57108-68565 GCF_005280935.1 Citrobacter sp. wls757
TCGCCCATCAACAACAGCGTCGAAACGTGCGCTGGATACTGTCACTGTCAGTACTGATGCTACTGGCAACGATTCTAAGCTTGTGCGCAGGAGAACAATGGATCGCTCCCGGCGACTGGTTCAGCGCCCGCGGCGATCTGTTCGTCTGGCAAATTCGACTTCCCCGTACCCTTGCCGTTTTGCTGGTAGGCGCTGCATTGGCCTTATCTGGCGCAGTGATGCAAGCTCTGTTTGAAAACCCGCTCGCAGAGCCTGGATTACTGGGCGTATCTAACGGCGCGGGAGTCGGGCTTATCGCGGCGGTGCTGCTGGGGCAGGGGCAACTCCCTGGCTGGGCGTTGGGCCTTTGCGCCATTGCCGGAGCGCTGATTATCACGCTTATTCTGCTACGTTTCGCCCGTCGACATCTGTCTACCAGCCGCCTGCTGCTGGCGGGGGTGGCGCTGGGGATTATCTGTAGCGCGCTGATGACATGGGCTATCTACTTCTCTACCTCGTTTGATTTACGTCAGCTGATGTACTGGATGATGGGGGGCTTCGGTGGCGTAGACTGGCATCAGGCCTGGCTCATGGTGGCGTTGATTCCGGTGCTAGTGTGGATCTGCTGTCAGTCGCAGCCGATGAATATGCTGGCGTTAGGAGAGACTTCTGCACGTCAGTTGGGACTGCCATTATGGTTCTGGCGCAACCTGCTGGTGGTTGCCACAGGCTGGATGGTTGGCGTGAGCGTGGCTCTGGCAGGGGCGATTGGTTTTATTGGGCTTGTGATCCCGCATATTTTGAGACTGTGTGGCCTCACCGATCACCGTGTTTTACTGCCAGGTTGTGCGTTGGCTGGCGCAATCGCATTATTGTTTGCTGATGTTGTCGCGCGTTTGGTGCTGGCCTCGGCTGAGTTACCTATCGGCGTGGTAACGGCCACCATGGGCGCACCGGTATTTATCTGGCTATTGTTAAAAGCCGCGCGCTAGAACGCGTTGGTACGGTCTATGATTAAAAACTGAAAATCCACCTGTTGTTCTGGAGATGCTATGCAAAACACTATCCTCGATACAGAAGTGACGACCATCGACGGCGAGGTTACCTCACTGCAGCCGTATTCCGGGAATGTGCTGTTAATCGTCAACGTTGCTTCAAAATGTGGACTGACGCCGCAGTACGAGCAACTGGAAAATCTGCAGAAAGCCTGGCACCAACAGGGCTTCAGCGTTCTTGGTTTCCCTTGCAATCAGTTTCTGGGCCAGGAGCCGGGCAGCGAAGAGGAAATAAAAACGTACTGCAGTACCACATGGGGCGTAACTTTCCCGATGTTCAGCAAAATCGACGTCAACGGCGAGGGACGCCATCCGCTGTATCAGAAGCTGATTGATGCCGCGCCAACGGCCGTTGCGCCTGCGGACAGTGGGTTCTACGAGCGAATGGCGAGCAAAGGTCGTGCGCCGCTCTACCCGGACGATATCCTGTGGAATTTCGAGAAGTTTTTAGTGGGTCGCGATGGAAAAGTGCTGCAACGATTCTCACCGGATATGACGCCTGAGGATCCCATCCTGGTGCAAACCATCAAGCAGGCGCTGGCAAACTAATGTCTCGATTGATGCAGCTACAGGACGTCGCGGAATCGACCCGTCTCGGCCCGCTTTCTGGTGAGATCAAAGCAGGAGAGATCTTGCATTTAGTGGGACCAAACGGTGCCGGAAAAAGTACGCTGTTGGCGCGTATGGCGGGTCTGACAAACGGAGAGGGCAGTATCACTTTTGGTGATATGCCGTTGGAGGAATGGCCGGCCGCCAGGCTGGCGCAATATCGCGCCTATCTCGCGCAACAGCAAAATCCGCCGTTTGCGATGCCGGTCTGGCATTTTCTGACGCTGCATCAACCTGACAAAGCACGCACCGATCTGTTACAGGAGGTCGCCGATGCGCTCGGCCTGGGAGATAAACTGGGGCGCGGCGTGAACCAACTCTCCGGCGGTGAGTGGCAGCGTGTGCGCCTGGCTGCGGTTATCCTACAGATTTGCCCACAAGCGAATCCATTAGGTCAGCTTTTACTGCTGGATGAGCCGATGAACAGTCTGGACGTGGCGCAACAAAACGCACTGGACCGACTGTTGAGTCAGCTGTGTTTGCAGGGCATAGCGATTGTGATGAGTAGCCACGACCTTAATCACACCTTACGCCATGCGCATAAAGCCTGGCTACTCAAACGCGGGAAACTGCTTGCCAGTGGTTCACGAGATGCGGTACTGACGCCGGCCAATCTGTCTGCGGCCTATGGCGTCAACTTCCGTCGTTTGGATATTGAAGGGCACAGAATGCTCATATCAACCACTTAAGTGAAATGGGTTCTTGAAAATCATATAATTTCCACGCTAAATTGGCATAAAAATAAAATTCAGAGGATTCGTACTGAATGCGCTTTTGGCTCCTTTTCATCACAGCATTGTTTTTGGCGGGCTGCAGCAGCCATCGTGCGCCTGCGCCAAATGCCCGCTTGTCGGATTCTATTGCCGTTATCGCCGGTCTTAATGATCAGCTACAAACCTGGCATGGCACACCCTATCGTTATGGCGGTATGAGTCGTAGTGGGGTGGATTGTTCTGGATTTGTTTTGATGACGATGCGCGATAAATTCGACCTGCAACTTCCGCGCGATACGCGTACGCAATCAAAGATTGGTACCGAAATTGATAAAGACGATTTGCTGCCCGGCGATCTGGTTTTCTTTAAAACCGGGTCTGGGGAAAGCGGTCTGCATGTTGGTATTTACGATACCAATAATCAATTTATTCATGCTTCAACCAGCCGTGGCGTGATGCGCTCGTCTCTGGATAACGTTTACTGGCGTAAAAACTTTTGGCAGGCGCGACGTATTTAATCCCCCGCAACTCCGAGGCTGCCATCGAGTGCGCAGCCTCAACATCACCATTTGAAAGTTAACTTTTATTTCTGCTTTTGGTTAGACAATACCCCTGAACATTAAGAGCGTATCTTGCTAAAAATATGATTTATTCCGAGATATTAAAAAGTGCAAAGCTGGATATTCGCTTATAATCAGGATAAGCTAAAAAAAAGGATTCGATTTACCGGCTAAAAAGGGAAAAATGAAAGGGCCTCTACTTGCATCAGCAGTAACGTATTTCTCCATCCTTTGCTACAGGATGCCGGATAACACCCATGCAGCGGGGCTGGCACGATGATTGTTTCACTGGATAATCTTTACCATTCTGAGTTCTCTTTTCTTCCTGCGAGAAGCGAAAAAGGCGATCTTGAATTCGTCGATATCATCACCAGTTTCGCCAGTGCGCATGGGGATGTGCGTATACCCACCGAGCTGGTCCTACCTCGGATGTCAGACGACGAACAATGTCGTTTATTTGTAGAAAAACTAGAATTAATCGAAACGTGCCAACATTTTTTTATTCAGCGAAAAGTATCCGCCTGGATTAATTTAACGCCAGCAGTTGCTAATACTTTATTATCAGATACTGAATTTGCTTCACAAGTTGAACGATTTTCATTTCTGGAGCTGACTATTAATGAAAGCTATCCGGAGTTAAACAAAGGTAAAGATAATCCAATATTGGCCGCACTTGCTGCGCGATTTCCATTAGTCCTGACAAACTATGGTTCTGGCGGTATATCAACCCGGGCAATTTTTGACGGCCTGTTCAAACGCGTCGTGCTGGATAAAAACTTTGTTCAACAAAGGATTGCACATATTTCGTTTGAACCGTTTATGCGGGCTATTCTGGCGCAACTATCGCCCAGCTGTGAATCAATAATCATTAGCGGAATTGATACACAAGAGATGCTGGAGCGCGTCTTGCCTGTGGGATTTAGTGCCATGCAGGGAGGATTGTGGCCTGCGGTGCCTCCTGCGCAGATAATTTCGCTCGCTAAGATATAACCCTTTTATTTGCTGGTGTTTAACAGCCTATTAACAGTCTACACTAGAGGCAGGAGGCCCTATGACCCTGTCTTTTACCACTCGCTGGCGTGATGAACTACCAGCAACCTATACCGCGCTTTCACCCACCCCTCTGAAAAACGCGCACCTTATCTGGCATAACGATGCGCTGGCGGAGAAATTAGCCATTCCTGCGGCGCTATTTGATATTCCGACTGGTGCAGGCGTTTGGGGAGGCGAATCGTTGCTTCCCGGGATGTCGCCTTTAGCCCAGGTTTATAGTGGGCATCAGTTCGGCGTCTGGGCTGGTCAGCTTGGCGACGGACGAGGGATCCTGCTGGGCGAACAACAGCTCGCGGATGGTTCAACGTTTGACTGGCACCTGAAAGGCGCCGGACTCACACCGTATTCCCGCATGGGTGATGGGCGTGCCGTACTGCGCTCGACCATTCGTGAAAGCCTGGCCAGTGAAGCGATGTACTACCTGGGAATACCGACCACGCGGGCATTGTCGATTGTCACCAGCGACACGCCGGTTTATCGCGAAACGGTCGAAGCAGGGGCGATGCTCATTCGCGTGGCGCAAAGCCATATGCGGTTTGGCCATTTTGAGCATTTTTACTATCGCCGAGAGCCGGAAAAAGTGCGCGAGTTGGCTGACTTTGCGATTCGCCATTACTGGCCGCAATGGCAGGAAGAAGCCGATAAGTATCAGCTGTGGTTTAACGATGTTGTCACGCGTACTGCGACGTTAATCGCTGACTGGCAGGCGGTAGGATTTGCGCATGGTGTTATGAACACGGACAACATGTCGATTCTGGGTCTGACGATGGATTACGGTCCATTCGGTTTTCTTGATGATTACGTGCCTGATTATATCTGCAACCACTCTGACAACCAGGGGCGATACAGTTTCGATAACCAACCGGCTGCCGCGTTGTGGAACCTGCAACGTCTGGCGCAAACCCTGTCGCCGTTTATCCAGGTCGAGGCGCTAAATGATGCGCTGGACAGTTACCAGCTGGCGCTGTTAACTCGCTATGGTCAGCGGATGCGGCAAAAGCTCGGCTTCTTTAGCGAGCAGAAAGACGATAACGAACTGCTTAGCGAACTGTTTAGCCTGATGGCGCGAGAAAGAAGCGACTATACGCGAACGTTTCGCATGCTCAGCGAAACGGAGCAGCACAGTGCGCAATCTCCGTTGCGCGATGAGTTTATCGACCGCGCAGCATTTGACGACTGGTTCACGCGGTATCGCTCGCGCCTTCAGCAAGACAATATTGCCGATGCAGTCAGACAAACACAGATGAAGGCGGTAAATCCGGCGATGGTATTACGTAACTGGCTGGCGCAACGGGCGATTAGCCAGGCAGAGCAGGGGGATTACGCCGAACTGCACCGGTTGCACCAGGCTTTGCGTACCCCGTTTGCCGATCGCGATGATGACTATGCCAGCCGTCCACCTGACTGGGGCAAACGGCTGGAAGTGAGTTGTTCAAGCTAAGGGGCCAGAAATACCTGCGGGGAGGCGTTGGCCGGATGCTGGCCAACGTGTACCTGAGCACCGTACCAGCGCTTCAGATCATCGGCCTGTAACACAGTTTCCGGTGTTCCCTGCGACACCAGCCTGCCGTTGTGCAGCAGCACTATTCTGTCTGCCCACAGTGCGGCGAGGTTCAGATCGTGAAGCACAATGCACACATGCAGCTCACCCGAAGCGGTTAGCGTTTTTAGCATGCGCAACAGATGCTGCTGGTGGTAAAGATCCAGCGCGGAGGTCGGTTCATCAAGGAATAACCAACCGCGAGGCGCACCGTCGTACCAGAGTTGCGCCAGCGCACGGGCTAACTGCACTCGCTGTTGCTCGCCGCCGGAAAGCGCGGCGTATTGCCGGCCTGCCAGAGGCGTACATCCGGTCATCTCCATTACCTGTGCAATAAGCTCAGGTTCCGGTCGTTGGGTCCAGGGCGCGCGACCCATCGCGATGACGGCCTCTACCGGCCAGTCAAATCCCAGTTGCGTTTGCTGACGCATTACCGCCCGGTGTCGCGACAGCATTTGGGTAGGCCACTCCTCCAGCGGTTTGCCCGCCAGCACGCAGCGCCCGGTAGCCGGTTTCAGAAAACCGGTCAGCAAGCGTAGCAGAGTGGATTTCCCCGCACCGTTTGGGCCGATGAGCGCCACCAGTTCACCTTTTGTAAGGGCGAGTGATACGTCGTCGATCACCGCTCTGCCAGCTACGTGATAGTGAAGCCCTTCAGCGATGAAATGTTCAGCCATGCGGTCCTCGCTGACGAAAAATAAGCCATAAAAACCACGGTGCGCCGAGAAGACTGGTCAACAGACCGACCGGCATCTCCGCAGGCGCAACCGCCGTACGGGCCAGTGTGTCTGCAATCAGCAATAAAAACGCGCCCGCCAGCACGGAACCCGGAATAACGGCCCGATGGTCTGAGCCGAGCCACATACGTATTAAATGTGGGATGACCAACCCGATAAAGCCAATCACGCCGCTTACCGCCACGGCTGAGGCAACCAGTAGTGCGCTACAAAGCAGCAAAATACGCTGGATTGTACGCACATCAACGCCGAGATAATGCGCCTCTTCCTCACCCAGTTGCAGAAGATTCAGCGCCGGAGCAAGTCGCCAGATGATCAGCACTGTCGGGATTGTCAGTGAAGTGACAGCCAACAGTGTGGACCACTGCGCGGCCCCCAGACTTCCCATTCCCCATAGCGACAGCTGGCGCAGTTGCGCATCATTACTGACCCACGACAAAACGCCAACCGCCGCCCCACAGAGCGCGTTAATGGCAATGCCGACCAGCAGCAGGCGTGAGAGTGAACCGTCGCGCTGTTGGCTAAGGATAAAAATCACTACGGTTGCCGCCAGCGCGCCGAAAAAAGCGGCCAGCATTGGAGCATACAACATCAGCAGCGCGGGCAAGGAGACAGGCAGCACCACCCACAGGGCCACAGCGCAGGCGGCGCCGCTGCTTATTCCCAGTAATCCAGGGTCGGCAAGCGGATTGCGAAACAGCCCCTGCATCACGCAGCCAGCGAGCGCCAGAGAGCCGCCAATCACCAGCGCCAGCAGGACGCGGGGCAGACGAATCGTGAGCCAGATTTGACGCAGTGCCTCATCGCCATCACGCCAGAGCAGACTTACCGGCAGGCGCAACGCGCCAAAACCGGTAGCCAGAACCGTCATTACAAGCAGCATCAATGCCAACATCCACAACGAACAGGTGATCCGCCGGGACATCAGGGCAATTGCTCCGCTTTAGCACGAAGCTGCAAAATAGCCTGTGGTGTGCGAATGCTGAAGCCCAACAGCGCCATGTCGTCAACCTGCAATACCTGTTTATTCCTTCCGGCAGGTGTTTGCGCAAGTCCTGGTAGCGCCCACAGGTTTGCCTCGCCACCCATCGCCTTAACACCTTCTTGTGAAATCACTACCAGATCGGGCTGGCTGGCAATGACGCCTTCTTGTGACAGCGGCTGATAGCGATTAACGCCCTGCATCGCGTTGCGTAGACCAGCGGCACGAATCGCCGCATCAGCTCCGGTTTGCTGGCCCGCCGCCATCGCGGTCATCCCACCATGATTGAGAATAAACAGCACACGTTTATTAAGTTCAGATGACGGGAGCGTCGCCAGTTCCTGACGTAACGTTGCGCGCAGCGTTTCGCCGTCGGCCTCCCGATGAGTAGCCTCGGCGATAACCCGAACTTTTTCATCAATCGCGTTAAGATCGTTGCTTGCTGGGATCGTGACAACCCTGACATTGCTCTGCTCGATCTGTTTTAACACCAGAGAAGGCTGCGCCTGTGCGCTGGCAAGGACCAGCGTAGGGCGTGTGGCAAGGATCCCTTCGGCGTTGAGCTGGCGCAAATAACCAACATCAGGTAACGCGGTTGCCGCAGCAGGCCATTGACTGGTGCTGTCTCTCGCCACAAGGGAGGGTTGTGCTCCCAGTGCGTATACGATCTCGGTGACATCGCCACCGAGGGCAACAACTCGTTCCTCGGGTGCAGCCAGTGCGGCGAAGGGCAGCAGCGCGATCAGGGCCAGCAGTTTTTTCATGCGGCCAGTCCTTTCGGCGTTAGCGCGTCAATCTGTGTGCGCCATTGCGTCTGTTCCGGCTCGCCTTCCGTACGTTGACCATACAGTTGTGCGATTTGCGTACCGTCGGCAGCAAACAGTTCCAGACTGGTGACGTGACCATCGGCGGTCGGTTTGCGCGTCACCCACGTTTCAGCCACGCTCTCTTCCAGCAGATGTAGGGTAAAGGTTGGGTTGAAGATGTTTAGCCAGCCTTTCATCGGTACCAGTTTTTCAATCACGCCGGTAAAAATCTGTACACAGCCGCGATTACCCACAAAAACCATAATTTCGTTGCCATCCTGACGCGCGGTGTCGAGTAACTGCGCCAGTGCACTATTAGAAACCTTACAGGCCAGATCGTCGCCCACCAGATTAAACGCCTGTTGGCGGGTGAGTTCATGGCGTTTCAGCAGACCGAAGAACTGGTGGACATCGGTCATCGCTCGCCACTCTTGATCAACGGTCTGCGCATCGACCGTGACGGCGGCAGGCGCGGAATTGTTGGCAGGTTGCAGTGCCAGCGGCGGGTTTTCTGCAAAGATGAAACGGGTCAGCAACGCTGCCCATTCCTCAACGAGGGTATTTTGCGTGGTATAGACCTTCAGCAGCGCATCTCCCTGATGGTCGAAGAACTGAATGCTCTGACGCTCACCATGGGCGGTTGTTTCGCTGATATGAAAGGTGCTGGCCCACTGATTCAGGAAAAGACGCAGATCGAGGGCGCGCGGATTGAGAACCAGTCCGGCATGACCGTTGAGGTGCTGATTGGTAAAAGCACCCACCTGCTCATGTACTGCGTATTCATTGCGGCAAATACATTTGGTTTCGCCAACTGCTTCCAGTGCGCTGAGAATTTCACGCACTTCGCCACGTAAGCGCCAGGCATCGTGACCGACGCGTGCAAAGGTCAGTTCGGCTTCGCTAATATTCATCAACCCCGCAATATCACGTGCGTATTTGCCAGGATTTTCTTTCTTCAGTTCCAGCCAGCGTGTGTAATGATTCATTGTCTCTTCCTTCCAGATTGCGGCCCCGGCGAACCGGGGAAAAGTGATTACCACTGATAACTCACGAAAATTTTGCCATTACGACCATCCTGCGGAATGCCTTGCGGCGACCAGTACTCTTTGTCGAAGGCGTTGCCCAGTACCAGCGTGGTGGTCATGCCTTTCAGCGCTTGTTGGCCCTGATAGCTGACGTAGAAATCGTTTACCGCATAGCCGGGCTGTTTAGCGTAGGTGCTGCTGATATGCGTTGAACGGTCAGCAAATGTCCCTATCCAGCCGACAGAGAAACCGCTGTGCGCAACTGGCACATTCAGTTTGCTGGTGACGGTGTCCGGGTTAATGCTTGAAATGTATTCGCCGGTGTCAGTATCTTTTCCGCGTGTGCGGTTATAGGCCATGTCGAGGCTGAACAGATCGGTGGAATATTTCGCCATCACATCCCAGCCCCAGATTTTGGCGTTGGGTACGTTATAGGACATGGTTGTCGCAGCGGCGAAATCGACGCTGGTGGAGATGTAATCTTTCGCTTTGGTGTCGAAATAGCTGGCTTTAAATTCGAGCGCGTCGCTCGCCATCAGAAGATCGTCAAAGCGCAGGCCAAATCCGTATTCCTGTGTTTCGTTGGTTTCCGGGCGCAGGTTAGGGTTCGGCACCCAGTAGTTGGTGTAAAAACGACCAATCGAGAAGTGTTTCGCATCATTATACATCTCGCCCATAGTCGGGGCACGGAAAGCCTGAGCGTATGAACCGAACAGCATCAGCCAGTCAGTTGGCGCAACCGTTAATCCGGCGCGGGACGACCATTTATCGGCATCGACATCTTCATAACCGTCGCTGCTGCCGCGATAAGAGTCATAACGGGTACCGCCCAGCAGCGTAACCGGTAGGTCGCGCAGGGTGATTTCATCCTGTAGCCAGCCGGAGCTGAAATCGATCTTAGCCTCCGGGAAGCCAGTTGTTGCTCCTCCCGGTTGTTGCTCCTGACGATAGTATTCACCGCCGTAGGTCAACAGGTGAGATGCAAAAGAGTCGGTAAACAGACGGCTGCGGTTGTCGATCTTCCCGCCTTTGGTGGTTTGCTTGCGAAATTCGCCAGTGTTATCTGCATTCTGAGCATTAATGCGCGCTTCGGACCAGTAGATACGGGCGTCAGCGTTCAGCCAGTCATTGTCCGCCGGAGCGAGCGAGTAGGTCAGTTGCGCATCACGCTGGATCGTTGAACGGTTGGTCATCGGATTGCTGGCATCCGCCGCGCTGGTCTGCGGGTTTTTAGGTTCCCGGGCGTCATTATTGTAGTAACGCAGCGAACCGGCCAGCGTCTGGGCGCTGTCAATTTTCCAGCTACCTTTCGCCAGCATATTGTTAATTGCTTCGTCATTCGGCGCAGTAGTACCGTCACTCTGGCGTAAATCACCGCGATCGCGGCTGGACCAGGCAAGCAGTCCGTCCAGCGTATCGGTACGGCCATACGTGCTGGCGCCCATGCCGAGACTGTGATCGCCGGTCGCCGCGGTACCGAACACGCGATAACCACTGTTTTTCCCGACGTCCAGTAGATCTTTGGCATCTGCAGTTTCATAGGCGATCACGCCGCCTAGCGCGCCGCTACCGTACAGTAGTGCGGAAGGGCCACGCACGACTTCGATGCGTTTGATAAGCGCCGGGTCGAGGAAGGTACTGTTCAGGTGTCCGGTGTCGGTTCCCTGACGAACGCCGTTAACCAGTACCAGAACTCCGCGTCGATCATAGCCGCGCAGATTCACGTCCTGGCCGTTGGTACGGCCCGTACCGTCAAGGGTCAGGCCTGGAACCTTACGTAACAGGTCGGCAGCCGAGCTGGCGGTTTGGTTTTCTGGGGCGGTGGCGTCAATGACGCTAACCATCATTGGCGCTTCAAAGGCGCTACGGGCATTGCCGGTGGCGGTAACGGTCATATCCTCGACCGCCGCATAGGCGACGGCGGGCAGGTTACTGATAATCGCCAGCGCCAACAGCGATGGGCGCAGGGAAGCGGTGTGCAGGTAAGGCATAGCAACTCTCCATTAGGAAATCGAAAAGCGCTGGCTGCCTGGGTATGACCTGGGTGGCTGGCGAAATGTGTTGTTTATTTAGTCAGAATGAGTTTTCCGGCTTGTGTCTGGCGCAGCAGGTAGTGCTGACCATCATGTTCTATGATCACGCGTCCTTCGTTACCAAGCAGGGTTTTACTGTCAATTCGTCGCTCGTTTGGCGCGACGGAAGGCGGTGTTTTGTCTTTTGCAGGCGTTGCCGTTGTGTTATCCATACGTGACATATTGTTTAAAAATAACAATCAATGTAACAATGATAATCATTATCATCAAACTACAAATTTGCGGCAAGCGTTTTTGTGAAATAATTGTGACGAGAACGTTTTTTGCGCAATAAGCAAGGGAAAAACAAGGGATTAGCGCCGGGC
>NZ_SZWU01000060.1:68619-102224 GCF_005280935.1 Citrobacter sp. wls757
AAACGGCTATCAACCGCAGAGGCGAGTTTTTCAACCAACAGTTCAGTATCTTCCCAGTTCAGGCACGGGTCGGTAATGGACTGACCGTAAACCAGCGGCTGGCCGCTAACGATTTTTTGCGTACCTTCACGCAGGAAACTCTCCGCCATAATCCCGGCAATCGCCGTCGAACCATTGCGAATTTGCTGGCATACATCATCACAAACGTCCAACTGACGGCGATGCTGCTTCTGGCAATTACCGTGGCTAAAATCGACCACCAGATGCTCAGGCAGGGAAAATTCGTGCAGGGTATCGCAGGCGGCAGCAATATCTTCAGCATAATAATTCGGCTTTTTACCGCCACGCATGATGATATGCCCGTAAGGGTTACCGCTGGTCTGATAAATGGTCATCTGGCCGGTTTTATCCGGCGAGAGGAACATGTGACTGGCGCGGGAGGCGCGAATCGCATCGACGGCGATGCGCGTGTTGCCATCCGTTCCGTTCTTAAAGCCAACCGGGCAGGAGAGCGCGGAGGCCATTTCACGATGGATCTGACTTTCGGTGGTGCGCGCGCCAATAGCTCCCCAACTGATTAAATCAGCAATAAACTGGCCGGTCACCATGTCGAGGAATTCAGTCGCCGTGGGGACGCCCAGTTCGTTGACCTGCAACAGCAGTTTTCGCGCCAGTTCAATACCGTGGTTCACACGATAACTGCCATTCAAATCCGGGTCGGAAATCAGGCCTTTCCAGCCTACGACGGTGCGTGGTTTTTCAAAATAGGTACGCATCACGATTTCCAGACGCGCCTGGTGCTTAGTGCGCAGCGCCTGTAACCGTGTCGCGTATTCCATCGCGGCATCAAGATCGTGAATCGAGCAGGGACCTACGATCACCAGTAAACGGGGGTCTTCACCATTTAAAATTTTTTCTATCCGACGTCGGGAGTCCGTAACATGACGGGCGACGGAGGACGAAACAGGATGCCGTTGCGCAAGCTCTGCTGGAGTGACCAGGTTGTCAATACGCGCAGTACGGAGTTCATCGGTTCTGTTCATTACTTGTCTCAGAAATTTGTTGCTTCAACGGCAGGACTACCGGGAAGTGATGTACATCACAATATCACACTCATCCTGCCTGGTGGCGAGCATAATAACAAAAAATCGAACCAATGCACTAGCATTCTAGTACATGCGGCGATTCAGTCCCATGATATCGAGGATCTTGGTAGCAATCTCTTCTACCGAATAATTGGTACTGTTCAGCCAGGGGATCTGGTTTTTCCGATAAAGCGCTTCCACCTCAGCAACTTCCATACGGCACTGACGCAGCGAGGCGTAACGGCTGTTCTCACGGCGTTCTTCGCGGATGGCCGCCAGGCGCTCAGGGTCGATAGTCAGACCGAACAGCTTATGCTGCAACGGCTTCAGGGAAGTGGGCAGCACCAGATTATCCATATCATCGGCAATAAAGGGGTAGTTGGCCGCGCGGATACCAAACTGCATGGCCAGATACAAACTGGTCGGGGTTTTGCCGCAACGGGAAACGCCGAGCAGGATCACCTGCGCCTGATCGAGGTTGCGCAACGAAATACCGTCGTCGTGGGCGAGGGTGTAGTCAATGGCAGCGATGCGCGCGTCGTACTTGTTGAGGTTACCGGGATTCAGACCGTGCGTGCGGTGGGCGATAGGCGTAGGGTCGAGTTTCATCTCGTGCTGCAGTGGGGCAACCAAGGCCTGCACGATATCCTGACAAAACCCTTCGCTTTGCAGAATGATCGAGCGAATTTCCGGCAGGACGATGGAGTAAAACACTAAAGGGCGCACGCCAGTTTGTTGGTAGATAGCGTCAATCTGGTCTTTAACCGCGCGCGCACGACTCTCATTTTCCACAAACGGCAGCGTAATACTGCTGATCGTGACCGGAAATTGCGACATCACCGCGTGACCCAATACCTCGGCGGTGATGGCCGTACCATCAGAAATATAAAATACGTGACGATCAACAGCATTATCCATTTTGCTCATCCTGGGGCAGATATAATTCTCTGAAAGCATAAATTAAAATTCGCCAGAAGCGAATATTGCGGCATCTATTTTATAAAATGAAACGGTATTTTTATATTTAATGAAAAGTACATTTCATTTTTCGGAACAAATGTTTATACCGGTCATTTTTGTGGTGATCCCGTGTGGCTCGCGGGTTTGCGCAAATGCGGAAACAATCTGAAAAAATAAAAAATAAAGTTGCTTGAACGATTCACCGTTTTTTTCGCCGGAGTAAATATGCCAAGATAATTACGCAAAATTGAGTTTCCTAACCTCGTTCATATATAAGGATTGTTCGATGTCCAACAATGGCTCGTCACCGCTGGTGCTTTGGTATAACCAACTCGGCATGAATGATGTAGACAGAGTTGGAGGCAAAAATGCCTCCCTGGGTGAAATGATTACTAACCTTTCAGGTATGGGTGTTTCCGTACCGAATGGTTTTGCAACGACCGCCGATGCGTTTAACCAGTTTCTGGACCAGAGCGGTGTAAACCAGCGCATTTATGAGCTGCTGGATAAAACGGATATCGACGATGTCACTGAGCTTGCGAAAGCCGGGGCACAGATCCGCCAGTGGATTATCGACACTCCTTTCCAGCCCGAACTGGAAAATGCCGTCCGCGATGCCTACGCGCAGCTGTCAGCGGACGATGCCAATGCCTCTTTTGCCGTGCGTTCTTCCGCTACCGCAGAAGATATGCCAGATGCGTCATTTGCCGGTCAGCAGGAAACCTTCCTCAACGTCCAGGGATTTGATGCCGTACTGGTTGCCATCAAACACGTATTTGCCTCGCTGTTTAACGACCGCGCGATCTCTTATCGTGTTCACCAGGGCTATGACCACCGTGGCGTCGCACTTTCTGCTGGCGTTCAGCGGATGGTGCGTTCTGACCTCGCGTCCTCAGGGGTAATGTTCTCCATCGATACCGAATCCGGTTTCGACCAGGTTGTCTTTATCACGTCCGCCTGGGGCTTGGGCGAAATGGTCGTGCAGGGCGCCGTTAACCCGGATGAATTCTACGTGCACAAACCGACCCTGGCGGCTAACCGTCCGGCGATCGTCCGTCGCACAATGGGATCGAAAAAAATCCGCATGATTTACGCGCCGACCCAGGAACACGGTAAGCAGGTGACCATTGAAGATGTCCCGCAGGAACAACGCGACATTTTCTCCCTGACTAACGAAGAAGTGCAGGAACTGGCCAAGCAAGCGGTGCAGATCGAGAAGCACTACGGTCGTCCAATGGACATCGAATGGGCGAAAGACGGCCATACCGGCAAGCTGTTCATTGTTCAGGCGCGTCCAGAAACAGTGCGCTCTCGCGGTCAGGTGATGGAGCGTTATACGCTGCATGCTCAGGGTAAAATTATTGCTGAAGGTCGCGCCATCGGCCACCGCATTGGCGCGGGTCCGGTCAAAGTCATTCATGACATCAGCGAAATGAACCGCATCGAACCAGGCGACGTACTGGTTACCGACATGACCGACCCGGACTGGGAACCGATCATGAAGAAAGCGGCAGCAATTGTCACTAACCGTGGCGGTCGTACCTGTCACGCGGCAATCATTGCCCGTGAACTGGGGATCCCGGCCGTGGTGGGCTGTGGCGATGCGACCGAGCGTATGAAAGATGGTGAGAAGGTAACTGTCTCCTGTGCCGAAGGCGATACCGGTTATGTTTACGCTGACATGCTCGACTTTAGCGTGAAGAGTTCCAGCGTGGAGACCATGCCGGATCTGCCGTTGAAGGTAATGATGAACGTCGGTAACCCGGACCGGGCTTTCGACTTCGCCTGTCTGCCAAACGAAGGCGTCGGCCTGGCGCGTCTGGAATTTATCATCAACCGCATGATTGGCGTACACCCGCGTGCGCTGCTGGAGTTTGATGACCAGGCGCCTGAGCTGCAAAATGAAATCCGCGCCATGATGAAAGGTTTCGATTCTCCGCGTGAATTCTATGTCGGTCGTCTGACGGAAGGGATCGCAACGCTGGGTGCGGCGTTTTATCCAAAACGCGTCATCGTGCGTATGTCTGACTTTAAGTCCAACGAATATGCCAACCTGGTCGGCGGTGAGCGTTATGAACCGCATGAAGAGAACCCGATGCTGGGCTTCCGTGGGGCGGGCCGTTATGTTGCCGACAGCTTCCGCGACTGCTTCGCGCTGGAATGCGACGCAGTAAAACGTGTCCGTAACGATATGGGCCTGACTAACGTTGAAGTGATGGTACCGTTTGTACGTACCGTTGCCCAGGCGAAAGCGGTGGTGGAAGAACTGGCACGCCAGGGGCTGAAACGCGGCGAGAACGGACTGAAGATCATCATGATGTGTGAGATCCCGTCTAACGCCTTGCTGGCCGAGCAGTTCCTCGAATACTTCGACGGCTTCTCCATCGGCTCAAACGACATGACGCAGCTGGCGCTGGGTCTGGATCGTGACTCTGGTGTGGTTTCTGAACTGTTTGATGAACGTAACGACGCGGTGAAAGCACTGCTGTCGATGGCGATTCGTGCAGCCAAGAAACAGGGTAAATACGTGGGTATTTGCGGCCAGGGACCTTCTGACCACGAAGACTTCGCAGCCTGGCTGATGGAAGAGGGGATCGACAGCCTGTCGCTGAACCCGGACACCGTCGTACAAACCTGGCTGAGTCTGGCTGAACTGAACAAGTAATATCATGCCTTATCCGGCCTATTCAACGTAGGCCGGATAAGATGCGTGAGCATCGCCATCCGGCGCTTTATCCTGTAATACTCTCCACGCTCAAACGCTGAATAATATCCTGACGAAGCTGGTATTTTTGTACTTTACCTGACGCCGTGCGCGGTAATTTCTCCACGATCACAATGTGCTCAGGGTATTTGTACTTTGCCACCCGCTTGCGGCTAAAAAATGCCACCACTGATTCCAGCGACAACGAATGATGCGGAGGTTTTAGAACCACGTAAGCACACGACCTTTCACCTAACCGTTCGTCCGGCATCGCGACAACACAGGCATCGTGAATGCGAGGATGCTGCAATAAAATATCCTCAACTTCGCGGCTGCTGATGTTTTCTCCACCGCGGACAATGATATCTTTTTTCCGTCCGGTGATTTTGATGTACCCCGCATCGTCCATTCGGCATAAGTCGCCACTGTAATACCAGCCGTCTTGATCCAGCGCGCGGGCGGTGAGTTCGGGTTCATCGAGGTAGCCCATAAACACATTGGGACCACGCGAAGCTTCTTCACCTTCTACCCCCGCGGGCAACGTATTGCGTGCTTCGTCGACCACTTTAATTTCGACGCCTGCAGCAGCATATCCGTCGGTATTCATCATGCGAGAAAGCGAATCATCGAGATTGACCAGCGCATGCGGTGAACTCTCTGTCGAGCCATAAATGCTTAATAATTTTATGCCGAGCTGCTGGCAGTCACGGGCAATCTTCTGTGGAATGGTTGTGCCCCCACATAAGAAAAAGCGTAGCGATGAGAGATCGCGTGGTCGTTTTTCCATGCTACACAACATGTCGTAGACGAAGGGCGTTGCGCCGAGCACACAGGTACAGCGTTGTTGCTCCAGCAGTTCAAGACAGGCGGTTGGGGTGAAAATATCTAACAATACGCTGCGTGCGCCGATTAAAAACGGTGCAGTAACGCCATGCAGAAAACCGGTAGCGTGTCCCAGTGGTGCGGGCATCAAAAACACATCCTGCCAGGTGAGATTGAGGCGGGCACAGTAGGCGCGCTCGCTGGCAAGGATGTTGTTGTGGGTCAGCATTACGCCTTTTGGCATTCCCTCGGTACCGGAGGTAAACAACACTGCCGCCAGTTCATCGGCGTGAACATTAATCGTCTGGGTTAAAGGCGGAGCTAAAAGCAGTTGACTGAGCGCCAGCGAGGTCGTTGCCGGAGCTAGTTTATCCACGGCAACGATCTGTTGCAGATGCGGCAACTGGTTTTGTAAGGGGAGGATCAGATCGACCGGTCGGGTCTGTTTAAACAGCGTAGGTGCGAAAAAAATCTTCGCTTTGCACTTATTTAGCACCCATACCAGCTCTGCTTCACGCCACGCTGGCAGCAACGGTACGGAAACGGCCCCGATTTTCAGGCAGGCCAGGTAGATAATCGTAAACTCGCACCAGCCCGGTAACTGGAAGGCAATGCGATCGCCGGGTTGAATACCGCAGGCTAAAAACCAGGTTGCCAGACTGCTGGCCGCGCTGTCGAGTGCAGCATAGGTGTATGAAGCGCCATGGTTATCAACCACGGCGATTTTATCTGGCATGGCTCTGGCAGTTTGGTTCCAGTAATCGCCAAGCGAAGCATCTCCCCATAAACCCTGTTGCCGCCAGACTTCGCGGCGTTCGGCGTTAAACGTTAGTGTGATACTCATGAAGTTATTCCCAGGATGATTTCGGCATACATCTGACCGGATGGCCGGCGTGGCCGATCCGGTGTACTACAGGCAAAATCCATTAGCCGTAGCGAAAATCAACGCCAAATGTTCCGACCGGATATTCCCATTGGTCGAGGATTGTGTCGCCGCACAGTACTCGACACGTTCCGCACTCCAGGCAACCAGCAGAATCAAAATGAATGTTTCCACTCTCGTCCTGCTTATACAGCCCGGCGGGGCAGGCTTTCAGCAGCTTGCGAAATTCATTAAGGTCTGGATGTTCGGCCAGGATAATGTGCGGGTGGCCTTCATTGACATTGAATTTATTGACGCCCAGTTTGACGTCAACGTTAACGGTATTGTCCTGATTCATAGTGCTGTTGCCCCCTTGATACCGTCTTTCAGTAAGTTCAACAGCCCGATTTGTTTTGCGTGGGACATAATCATCTTGCGAACCGGTTGATTTGGACGTCCGTCAACGGTGAACATATCGCTCATGATGTCGGCCACCATACGCGGATACTGGGTGAACAGCCGTGGGTTTTCCATTAACGCCGGGATCTTGCGAAAATGCTGTAAATCACGCATCACACAGCCCTGTTCGAGCGCGCGCTTGTAGTCCATCAGGCTGCTGGCAGAGAAATCCTGGCGTTCTTTTGCTGCAATAGCTGTTTGGGCAGCGGCTTCTGCGGAAGCGATGGCCAAATCCATACCTCGCACCGTGAAACCCAGGTTCAAACAGAAACCGGCGGCATCGCCCACGATCATCACACCGTCATCGACCAGCTTTGGAACCATTGCCAGACCGCCTTCCGGCACCATATGCGCGGAATATTCCAGTAGTTCTCCACCGGCAATCAATGGCCGAATAGTTGGATGTTGCTTAAAGTCTTCCAGCATTTGTGGAATGCTTTTTGTGGCATGGGCAATATCCCCCAGACCACACACCAGACCCAGAGAGATGGAGTCTTGGTTGGTATACAAAAATCCGCCTCCCATCAACCCATCAGACGGTGAGCCTGCAAACAGCCAGGCCGCGCCTTCATTACCTGAAAGATTGAAGCGATCTGCAATGGCCGTTGGAGGTAAGCCGATCAGCTCTTTTACGCCAACGGCATAGTGATGTGCAGAAGAGGGCGGAACCATCCCCAGGGAACGCCCCAGCATAGAGTTGACGCCATCGGCAAGGATGACAATATTGGCTTCCAGGATATCGTCACCGGCCTGAACTCCGGTAACCTTATTACCTTCGCGGATCAGGGCATCGACGCGCACGCCGGGGATGAACTGCACGCCAGCTTGTTCCGCCTTATCCATTAGCCATGGGTCAAGTCTGTTGCGCAAAACGGTATACGAATCCTGCGTTGGTGCGTCAGCTTTTTCACGATGGAAATCGAGAGTGACGGCGCTTTCTTCGGTCAGAAAGGAGATTTTTTCGCGGGTGACTTTACGCTCGAGCGGCGCTTCCTGCGCGAACCCCGGCATGATGCGCTCAAGACTATGTGCATAGAGTCTTCCGCCGGTCATATTTTTACTACCAGCACTGTTACCGCGCTCGATGACCAGTACGTCCAGTCCGGCCTGAGCCATCACGTAGCCTGCAACCGTACCCGCCACGCCAGCACCGACCACAATGGCATCAAATTTTTCATCTGACATGCTTTATGCTCCCTTCCCGCTGCGAGGGCAGCGGGATATGTGCGTTAAATGTGGGGGTTAGCGGCTGAGATGCTCGATAAGAGCCGGAACGACTTTGTAGATGTCGCCGACCAGTCCGTAATCGGCGTAATTGAAAATAGGGGCTTTCTTATCTTTGTTGATGGCAACAATGACTTTCGCGCCGTTACCGCCAACCATATGCTGAATTTGTCCCGAAATGCCGAGGGTGAGGTAAAGGTCCGATTTCAGTAACACGCCAGAAACGCCGATGTAGCGTTCGCGTTCCATCCAGTTTTCGCCTTCGGCAATCGGTCGTGAACAACCCACTTCTGCACCCAGTACAGATGCCAACTGGTGCACCATCTCCAGATCGTTTTGCGCAACCAGGCCGCGGCCCACACCCACCACACGTTTGGCTTTGCTGAGATCCACGCTGCTTACGGATTTGGCGCGACGTTCCTGGCACATAATTTCATGGTGCGGTGCGATGTAAGGTGCAGAGACAACAGGGCAGGTATGTGAAGCATTAGTCTCTACCGGTTCAAGTACACCTGGGGCAAGGGTGATAATTGCCTGAGTTGTTTTGATTTTTTCTTTGCCGAATGCCAGGCCACCGTACATACGGTGTTCTGCGAACAGTGAGCCATCATCAAGCGTTACCGACGTGGCGTCATTTACCATCGCTGCATTGAGCTGAATACTTAACCGCGCACCAAGGGATTTAGCGCGTTTAGTCGCTGGCATCAGCAATAGCCCGGTGTGTTCTTGTATCAGGGCGGCGATGGTCTCGGCAAAATTTTCAACACGCTGTAAACCAGACGTTGTTTCAAGCACGACAATCTCATCGGCACCCAGAGGTTTAACCTGATTGGCCTGTTCGTTGCCTTGTACAATAAGGTGTACCTGTTCACCCCACAGGCGTGCGCCGGCCATTAATTCTGCATAGCGTTCTACGTTATCGCTGAACACCCATACGTTAGCTAATTTACTCATGATAATTTCTCTCCGTTGGGCTTAGTTCAGGGCTTTTTTCAGATGCTCAGCCAGCTCGGCGATGGCTTCTGCTGAGTCATTTTCCAGAATGATGTGCTTACGTTCTGTTTGTGGCGGAACGGTGAGGCTCACCAGTTCTGCTAACGGTGAGGCCGGTGTCCAGCCAATATCGCTGGCTTGCCACGGTGTGACTGGTTTTTTACCTGCGCCCAGAATGGCTTTCATCGAGGGAATACGCGGCGTGTTGATATCCGAGGTTACGCACAGCACGGCGGGGAGCGACAGTTCAATCACTTCAACTTCGTCTTCCAGCGTACGTTCAACCACAATGCGATCGCCGTTACGTTGGATGTTGCTGACGGCGTTAATCACCGGAAGTTGTAAGAGTTCGCCAACCAGTAAGCCAACCTGCTGGGCGTAGATGTCTCCAGACCCTTCGCCGAACAGCATCAGGTCGAATTCAATGTTTTTGGCCGCGCAGGCCAGCGCCTGAGCCGTGTCTCGCGGTAATGAATGCTCCAGTTGGGGATCCTGCACCATAAACAAACTGTCCGGCCCGCGGGACAGTACGTCTTTACGCACTTTGGAGTTTTGCAGTAGCGAGCCGCCAACCGTTAAGGCGACAATTTCATCACCTTCCGCACTAAGTTGCGTCGCGGCCTCTATTGCATTCAAATCAAACTGACTGATTTTGGCATCGGCCCGGTCAAAGTTAAGCGAACGTTCTGGGGTAACAACAATGTCCTGTTCTTCAGGCACCAACTTAAAGCAGGTTATTAGTTTCATGGCATCTCCAGTGATTCTCGTGTGGATGATGACGGGGAGTGACATCATCAACAGTAGGGAAAATTGACTGAAAATAGTGTGCGGCAGAGGGGGACTGTTTTCGACGGGGCAATCTGTTTTCATTCCCAACAATCTTGCAAAAAAAAGGACTTTAGGAATGCTGAGTTTATGAACGTAAAGACGACGTCGGGTGTTAAATTGATAAATATGGAAATAAAATCGAGACGTTTTTTTGAGAAATGGATCATATTTTTATCCGTTTCTGCATGCACTTTGTTTCTGGTGTGTAAATTATTATTGCTGACTTAATAACATTTACACTTTCCTGTTATTTTAAAATAAAAACAATTTGTGCGAGCAGCGTGCTGAAGTTGGAGGTGTCATCTTGCAGACGACGCAAATAATTTTGTTTCGCCTGGACAGAATAACGTTGTATAACGTCTTCATCGTTTTTACTTTTCGATATTAATTATCCGCAAAATTACTGCCTTTCGGTGGAGGTTGTCATGTATCAACGCTGTTTTGATAATGCCATGGAGACCCTTTTTGAACAGGGAAAAACCCCGAGATTTTCGCGATTCGTCATCAGTGATGATCCTAACTGGGAGTCGGGTCATCATGTTCATGACAATGAAACAGAGCTTATCTATGTAAAAAAGGGTGTCGCAAGACTAATTATCGACTCTTCGCTGTATGTCGCACATGCGGGTGACATCGTAGTGATAGAACAAGGGCGGTTACATGCGGTTGCTTCCGATAGCAGCGCACCTGCAACCACTTACACCTGTGCGCTCTACGGCTTTCGTTTTAACGACTGGCAGGAGAACCAACTCTTGCAGATGCACTCGTGTCCGGTTATTAACGTCAGCCAGGGCAAAGAGGTTATTAAAAGTATCTTTAATGAACTGAGTGTTATGATCCCGCAGAGCAAGAATAACCTGACGTCTTCCGCTTATGACGCCTTCGCTTATGCATTAACCGTTTTATATTACGAAAACTTTAAAAATGCTTATCGTTCTGAGCAGGGATATATTAAAAAAGATATCTTAATTAAAGATGTGTTGGTTTATTTAAATAACAACTTTCGAGAGAAAATTACGCTGGAACAGTTGTCTAAGAAATTTCGTGCCAGCGTGAGCTATATCTGTCACGAGTTTACTAAGGAGTATCGTATTTCGCCGATTAATTATGTGATTCAGCGGCGAATGACAGAGGCAAAATTTGCCCTGACGAATACGGAGTCCTCGTTGGCAGAAATTTCCTGGCGGGTAGGGTATGAAAATGTCGATCACTTTGCCAAACTCTTTCAGCGGCATGTGGGTTGTACCCCCAGCGATTATCGTAAGCAGTTTAAAAATAACCTTGTAGAACAGGAATGTTTGATGCCAGAAATATGATTCACCTGGCACGTGCCGGATAACGCATTTGCGCTATCCGGCAAGCATTACTGCTTACTTATTCTGATAATCTTTCAGGATTTGGCGACCCGCGACGTAAATCATGATTTCATCTGTACCACCGCCAATGCGTTCACAGCGGACATCACGCCAGAAGCGGGAAACGCGTGCTTCGTCGGTGTAACCCAGCCCACCCATAATCTGAATGGCGTCATCAATCACTTCCATTGCAGTACGTGCACAATACAGTTTTGCCAGCGCTGCACTGGTGCGCAGAGACTGTTCCTGATCGGCCTGCCAGGCGACTTTTAACACCATATTGCGCATGTTATCGATTTTAATCGCCATCAGCGCCAGTTTTTCCTGGATCATCTGATTGTGACCAATTGGCTTACCGAATGCGATGCGCTGGTTGGCGTAACGGGCGGCATCTTCGAAGGCGCATTCAGCAAAACCGGTACTGCGCGCAGCGTTGATCAAACGTTCCATTTCGAAGTTGTACATGACGTTGAGGAAACCCATGCCTTCCTCTCCGACCATATCGCTTTCGTCCACTTCGACGTCATCAAGATAAACTTCGCAGGTGCTGAGCATATGCCAGCCGATTTTATGCAGCGGATTAACCTTAATGCCGGGTTTTTTCGAATCGACCCACCACAGCGTAAAGGCTTTTTTCGGATCTTTTGGCTCCGGATCGCGGGCCAGTACCAGCATATAGGGATACTCTTTCGCGCCGGTGATAAAGGTTTTCTGCCCGTTGAGATAGACCTTACCGTTTTTGCGAGTGTAGCTGGTGGTCGCGCTGTTGTTGTCGGAGCCAGCTCCCGGTTCGGTTAATGCCAGCGCATACGCTGGATCGCCCGTTTCCATGGTGCTTTCTGCGGTCTTACGCAGCTGTTCAGCGGATCCAAAACGACGCATACTGTGAATGCACTGACCGTTAGTGATCAAAAAAGCGGGTGCGCCGCATTTTGAAACTTCCATCAGCGCCAGCATCTGTGTGACGTAATCTGCCGGGATGCCACCAAACTCTTCCGGAACGCCCAGCATCGAAATACCGTTGTCCGCCAGGGCACGCATAAACTCTTTCGGGTAGGTCGCCGTCTGATCGCAGGTACGGAAATATTCTTCCGGGAAATTGCTGGTAATCAGTTCTCGAATACTGGCAAGCAGCAGTTCTTGTTCTTCAGTTAAAGAAAAGTCCATCAGGGTACTCCTTTTAATTGGCGGCGACGGGTAATACAAAACCCATCGAGGCATCGATAAATAATCTTTCGTCCATCAGCTTCAGATTTGGCGAAATAATTGGCGTGAAATCCATCTTGTCCAGGATGTCTTCCTGTAAAGAGACTCCCGGTGCAATTTCGATTAAATGAAGACCATCTGCTTTTAACGTAAATACAGCGCGTTCAGTGATGTAACGCACATCAAGTCCACGTTCGAGAGCAATTTTTCCGCTGAAAGTCACTTCAGGTAATTCGTTGACGAATTTTTTCACCCGACCTTCCTGCACAATATTTAACTTGCCATCGGCAACTTCCGTTTTCAGACTTCCGGCAGTTAACGTGCCGCAGAAAATAATTTTTTTGGAGGTGGCGCTAATATCGATAAAACCGCCGGTACCCATGATTTTGCCATTGAATTTGTGTACGCCGACGTTGCCGTGGCGATCGACTTCGGCAAAACTTAAATAGCACACGTCCAGTCCACCACCGTGATAGAAGTCAAACTGGGAGGTCATATCCAGAATGGCGCGGGTGTTGACGTTGGCGCCGAAAGCAATACCTTGAGAGGTGATGCCGCCAATCGGACCCGTTTCGACTGTCAGAATAAAATCGTCAGCACAGCCTTCTTCGCGCGCGACGAGGCCAATGCCATCGGCAATGCCTACGCCAACGTTGCCGACCGCACCTTTGCGCATTTCAAACAGGGCGCGTCTGGCCACCAGTTTACGCTGATTGAGCGGCAGGGCAGTCTGTTGGCTGTCATCGAGAACAAAATCGCCAGAGATAAAGCGGTTAACCGGCGCGCCACCATACAGTTGCGTTTGGTCGGGGTCGATGACCACAATATCGACCAGATAGCCGGGAATACGCACCGATTTCGGATGCAACGTGGCTTTCTTCACCATCTTTTGCACCTGCATCATAACGATGCCACCGTTATTGTGTACGGCCTGGGCAATCACCAGCGCATCAAGATACATCACTTCATCTTCAAAGGTGGCGTAGCCTTCACTGTCGCAAGTGGTGGCGCGAATAAAGGCGATGTTTGGCGCAATGGCTTTGTAATACAGGTACTCTTTGTTATCAATTTCCACCAATTTGATCAGATCTTCGGTGGTCACTTCATTCAGCTTACCGCCCTGTTGGCGAGGGTCAACAAATGTACCGATGCCGATATCACTCAGGATCCCCGGCTGGTGAGCCGCCGATGCACGCAGGGTTTGGGTTAATACGCCCTGAGGATAGTTATAGGCGGCAATTTTATTTTGTTCAGCCAGATCGGAGATTCGCGGTGATTGTCCCCAGTGTCCGCATAATGCCCATTTGACTAAACCTTCCTGTGCCAGTGGGCTAATTCCCCGGTCGGCACGGTCACCCAAACCTGTAGGACTAATCAACGCTAAATTTCGCGGTGACTGTGAGTTTTTATATTTTTCAGCCAGTGCATTAATTAATGTTGTTGCTTCGAGAATACCCCCTCCAGCACCTAATACACAAAGCGTTGCTTCATCAGGAATATAATTGACTGCATCTGCAGCGGATAATACGGGTACCCGACCATCTATACGATTTGGCCTTGAAAATTTCATGTGAACTCCAGATTATATGCGTGCGACTACCTGTCGCTATATTCGACAATAATATTGTGAGTTATTTAATAGCGCTTAATTACCGGCCAGATATCCGTGGTTAGACGAATATCTGGGGTAGGGCATTACTGATATTTATATGGATATATCTGTAATTAAGCCTGATGCAATATTGTCAATACAGTACGCAGGTCGGTGACCGAAATTTGTCCTGGTGCGGAGGCTTTTTTTACTGCCCCAAAGGTTGCCGCTGAACCGAAAACCTCACCAGACAGACGTGAAATCACCCCTGTTTTAGCCATCGACATGGTGATTATCGGGCGATCGGCATAGCGTTCTTGCATTTCCAGCGTGGCACTAAGCAGCGTCAGAACATCCGTTTTATTTTGCGGCATCAAGGCAATCTTCGGAATATCTGCGCCCAGCTCCTGCATTTTACGCAGGCGCTGGACAATCTCTTCCGCGGCTGGTGTCTTATGAAAATCGTGATTGGACATAATCACAAAGACATTTTTCGCATGCGCATGCTCGACGGTCGCTTTGACCAGTTCGTCACCGGTAAACAGTTCCAGATCGATCATATCCACCAGACTGCTGTCTACCGCCGCGCGGTTAAGTGCAATATAGTGCTCGACAGACAGAGCCTGTTCACCGCCTTCTTTGGCGCTACGGAAGGTGAAAAGCAGTGGTTTGTCAGCCATCACATCGCGGATGGTGCGCGCAGCTTCCAACACCGCCTCAATGGAAGAGACATCGGCGAAATGGTCTACGCGCCATTCCAGAATGTCGAAATCCGCTTCGCGATAGGCCAGCGCTTCGCTTTTTACCGTGGCGATGTCTTTACCCATCAGCGAGACAATGATCTTCGGCGCACCCTCGCCAATAACGAGGTTTTTTACGGTTACGGTTTTCATTGATTACCCTTTAACTATTGTACAAATGCTTGCCCGTCAGGCGGCAAAACCCATAACCTGTTTCACATACTCCAGTGGGAAATCTTTCCCGGTCCAGAGCTTGAACTGTTCAGCCCCTTGCCACAACAACATGCCGTAACCATCAATTGTTTTGCAACCAGCACTTTGTGCCTGCTGCAATAATTTGGTCATATGCGGGTTGTAGACGCATTCGGTTACCAGCAGTTCCGGACGCAGCAGGGAAGCGTCGGTCACGAGAGATTCATTTTCCAGCGGCTTCATGCCGACTTTAGTGCCGTTGGTCAAAATATCTGCGCTGGCAAGTGCGTCAGCAAAAGCCTGGCGATCGGCGAGATCGATAACAGTGACCACGCAGTTGGTGTTTTCATTGACGCGTTTGGCAAACTCCTGCGCTTTGGCAAAAAACTCATCCTGGCGGTTAAAGAGTTTAATTTCTTTGATGCCTTCAATCGCTGCCTGTGCACCAATAGCCGTCGACGCACCGCCTGCGCCCAACAGTACCATGGTTTTACCTTTGATATCGAAACCACTTTCCTTAATTGCACGAATATGGCCCGTGCCATCGGTATTGTAACCGCGCAGGTAACCATCATCATTGACGATAGTGTTAATTGCGCCGACCAGCTTGGCTGCGGGTGTTAATTCATCAACATACTCACATGCCAGCTGCTTGTTGGGCATTGAGACCCCGGTACCCCGCATCTTTAAGGCCTTCAGCCCGGCAATGGCATTAGCAAACGTTGAGTTATCAACTTCAAATGCCATGTAAGTGAATGGCAACCCCGCTTTTTCTAATGCCTTATTTTGCATTTCAGGCGACAGACTGTGTCTGATAGGGTAAGCCATCAAACCAATCAGTTCATATTTAGCAGTTACGTCCATTTGATACTCCTTCTAAACAATTTATTGAAAATAACGCTCGCCCAACCGCACATCATTTTTGGGAATATCAAATACGCGGTAGTAACGAATAAAGACGATGATGGCGGTGACAAAAGCCAACAGAGCAAATGCAAGGTCCAGCAAAATAATGTATTGCAGACCAATGTTAGAGAGGTATCCGGTGATTAATGGGATAATAAAGTTGGCTACGCCACCCATCATCATATAAATACTGGTGACTTTGGCTTTGCTCTTGGGAAAGAACTCTGACATCACCGAGACACCGAGCTGTAAAATACCGCCAGCGGCAGAGAATCCAATGAGAAATGAACCGGCGTTACATACCAGCGGAGATGGGTATAAATAGATCACGGCTGCGGTGATGGTTGCCAGTCCGGCATTAAATACATTCGCCCAAATAGGCCGTACCCATTTTTTCAACAGTGCGGCAAAGATAAATACGCAGACCAACGACCCCATACTGTAGTAAGAGATTGTTTTCAGTGCGTCGGATTCTGCCATACCGGCAAAGGCCATCGCATATTTCGGCATCCAGACCACGATGACGTAAAAAGTCGAAAAGGCAGCAACACCAAACATGACGGATGCCACACCTTCCAGCCAGACCAACGGTTTACTGTTCATCTGTGGCAGATCTTTTGCGATGCCGGCATCCACCATCTGGCTGGGGAAACGACTTTTTAGCAGCATCAGGGTAATGACTACAAACAACGCACCTGGGATAATGACCGCATAACCGTACCAGATATGGTTGAGCAGCATGGTGCTGACGACGATGGGGTAGATCATCTGCCCAAACGAGACCATAGCTTTCACCAGGATAACGGCTGAGCCAGAGGCTTTAGGGAAGCATTCCATTAACGCCGGGTACCCACCGGTATCCAGTGCCGAGTTTGCCACGCCAACGCAAACGGCCAGAATAAAGGCAATCATCAGATTAGGGCTGGCGGGAATACCGAAGAAGAACAGTATATAAAGAATCGCCCCTAACAGAATGATAGCCCGACGACCAAATTTATCTGAGAGCACACCAAAGAATAAGATGCTCACCAGTCGCCCCAGACCAATGCCTGAAATCAAATAGGCAATTCCTGCATTGTCGGTGGAAAACTTTTCTGCAAGAGAGGTCATATTTTGCGCCAGTGTAATGACGCTAATGCCGTGTAGGAAATAACTTAAATAAATACAGATTATCGCCAAAAGAAATGGCGTATTAAAGGTCTTGCTTTGAGACATTTTCACAACTCCTTGCGGATTTTAAAATTGTTCTGTGCTCGTCGATATTGTTTAAATTGCGGCGACCTTGTAATTAATATACCGGGCGGAAGCCACAGAACCTACATAGCATGGCGTTTAAGTTACCAGGTATATTGCATAACACACTGTGAAATTGAACTCTGCCAGCCGGTGTTTTGTTGATGTTTTAAAACATATGCCAATTATTTTGCAGAAGGGGGGAACAATATTGCATCCACGCTATTCTACGGCTTGTATCATTTTTAGCTGATGCTTTGACGCGATGTGGCTGCGATAACCAATAAATAACGCCAACAGGAACCCAACAGCAGCTATGCCAGTATCAAACCACATGATGTGAGCAATACTGGTTTCTGAGAGTTTTGCTGTTATCAATGGAATGGTGAAGGTCGCAATGCTGCCCGCGCTATAGTAAATCCCGGTCGCTTTACCCTTCGCATGCGGAAAGCGTGCGGCCATGAGCGTTAAACCGATTTGCACAACGCCCCCTGCGGAAGAAAAACCGATGACAAACGCAAAGATAATGACCACGTAGGGTGTCGGATGCAGACAAACCATCAGCAATGCGACAAATGAGATAAACGTATACAGCATCAGCATCGATGTCGCGCGTTCTGCTTTTCGCGCCAGCGGGGCGGTGATCAGCACGCACAGTAGAGAGCCGCAGGTATAAATGCTTAACAGTTTGATAGATAACGTATAGGACATTCCTGCGACAAACTGTCCGTATTGCGCCAGCCACTGGCTTACCAGGTAAAAAGTTGCCATTGCGATGTAGCCGTATAGGGTGTAACTGGCAAGGTCGAGCAGGGAGCAACGATGTTCAGGTTGTGCGGTTTCTCGTTCAGCAGGTTGTGCCCGGATGACGGTATGAGGCCCGGGGTGTGGCGGAAACCGACAGCGAAACAAAAACACGCCGTTGAGTATCATAACGGCAGCCGCCAGCAGGAAGGACCAGCCAAACCAAAGTTCGCTCCACACCAGCAGGCTGATGATCATTGGCAGCAGGAACTGACCGCTGGAGACGAAGGCTTTTATCAAAATATTGGCCGTGCTGGGGGAGCGGGGGAATGCCTCCATCAGGCTGGGATAGGTTCCGGCATCGAGAAAACTGTTTGCCATTCCTGCTAAAAAACCAAAAGCATAGGCAAGAAAAATACTGTGAGTATTGATGATGCCAATAAAGAAAATCAGGTAGCAGGTCATACCAAGGATAATAAATGGTCTGCGACCGTAGCGATCGGAAAGCATCCCTGCCACTAATAAAACGCTTAAGCGGCCGATGCCGAGTGAGGAAATAACAATCGAGACGCCCGCAGCATTGGTTTGCCACTGTTGTTCCAGCGAAGACATATTGAGGCTCATCAGAATGACCCCCATGCCATGCACCAGGTAATTTAGGTACAGCCCTATCGCAGTGGAGAAATAGGTGTTTTTCATAATGTGTTACTCAGCGAAGAGGCTAAATAGGTATGGCGTTGCAATCTCTTAACACATACGCTCGAGATCGTGAGCATAGAGTTCAACAGCAGCCGACTGATAGATTTTCCAGTCGAGAAAACCATCGTGGTGATAAACCGCCTGAAAAGCGTTCAGATCGGGGAAAAAACGCATGGTGTTATTACCGATACGATTATTTATTTTGTCGATAATTGCATTAATTCTTAACTTCCTCCTTGCTTTCATTTCTGAACAAATGCGGATGATGTCTTCTGGAATTTCTCTTTCACCCTTTTCCCATTGCTGCCAGGCGGCAACATTGTTATCGCGCGCGATATACCTGGCGCTTTCTTCCACCGTCATAGCAAAAATATGGCGGATCGCCTGTAGTTCTAATGCGTTCATTATTTGGTCACTTCATAAAAGACGGTGGAATAGTAATAACATTGCTGTGGATATTTCTGCTTGAAGAGAGTCACAGTATTTTGTGCAATATTATTTGTTCCTTGACGGGGAAGATAATGTGTTGGTGCGTTAAGGTTGGTGGAGTGGCGTGCGAAGGACAAAAAAAAGCCCAACGTGGGAGTTGGGCAAAGACTACACACAGCAATTCGTTGTTTCACTCAGGGGATTTCCATGCTTATAAATCAATGTGTTGATCTAAAGCCATGGGCTAATAGTAGGCATAGTGATTTTTTACGTCGATCAGATTCATCTCAATAGTTTAAAAACTGTAAAGAATTTGCGACACAAATGATTATTTAAAGAAGGGCGAGGTTGGGTCTAATCCCGCAAGAGGGAGGATTGATTAGTATTGTTAAACAATCAGGCGGCGCTGCCGCCTGATGTTGGATTACTTATTGCGTTCGATTTCAGCAATTTCTTCGAGGATTTCATCCGGATTGGTACCTGGCGCAGGGGCTTCGTTTACCCAGGCGGAGAACAGACGCCAGGAAACGGCCAGCACTACTGGACCGATAAACAGACCAATCATGCCGAAGGCAATCAGTCCGCCGATGACCCCGGAGAGAATCAGGATCAGTGGCAAATCGGCACCCATACGAATCAGCATCGGTCGAATAACGTTATCCAGCGTTCCGACTACGCCGCTCCAGACCAGCAGAACCGTGCCCCAGGTTGAATCACCCGTCCAGTACAGCCAGATAATGGCCGGAATCAGCACCGGCAACGGCCCCAGTTGCACCAGACAAGACAGGATCATCAATACCGCCAGCAGCGTGGCGTAAGGCACGCCGGTTACCGCCAGACCAATTCCCCCGAGCACTGCCTGCACCAGAGCGGTGACCACAACGCCCAATGCGACTGCGCGAATGGCTTGCGCGGCCAGCAGAATGGCAGCATCGCCACGTTTTGAGGCAAGACGGCAAGCGAAGTGACGAATACCTAATGCGACCTGTTCACCGCGCCAGTACAACAGGGCACTGAACAGCAGCATCAGACCACAGTGCATCATAAAGCGGCCGATATGCGCGGCCTGACCGACAAACCAGGTGGTGGTGGTACCGATATAAGGACGAACCTTGGCCATAATGGCCGAACCGCCCATATCCAGTAAACTGTGCCATGCGCCATACATTTTGGCACCCACCAGTGGAATGCTGTTCAACCATGCCAGATCCGGTAGCGTCATATCACCTGCGGTTACGGCATGGATTAGCGGCCCGCTGCCATCGACGATACTGTTAACCAGCAGCGCGATAGGGATGATGAACAACAGCACTAACAACAGTGTCATCACCAGTACGGCAAGTGAACGACGTCCCCAGAGCAATTTTTGTAAGCGTAGCAGGATAGGCCAGGTCGCAATGACAATCGTACCTGCCCAGGCAAAACCGAGGATAAAGGGCTGAACAATCCAGAGACAGGCCACAATCAGGATGGCTAAAAACAGCACCGATAGCAGCACTTGTGCAATATCCCTGGGCTGACGGAAATTTACCATAAATACTTTTCACCTTTGTCTTTGCGCCAGAACGTTGACGCGACGTGAACACGTTAATCACACTCTATAATGATGAGCAATTTCAGCGGTTTTGAACAGGCGGATTCTGCCTGTAAATCTGCTGAGCGTATTAGAAAAAAATGTGATACAACAAACAAAGCAACACGCAAACGATTAAATTCACAACACAGACCGCAGGAAAGGGTCACTATAATGATTCCACAAATTTCTCAGGCGCCAGGTGTCGTTCAGCTGGTGCTCAATTTTTTGCAGGCGCTGGAGCAGCAAGGATTCACGGGTGATACGGCAACGAGCTATGCCGATCGTCTGACAATGTCGACGGATAACAGTATTTATCAGCTGCTTCCTGATGCTGTCGTTTTCCCTCGTTCAACCGCAGATGTGGCGTTAATCGCCCGTCTGGCGGCAGAACCGCTATTCTCGTCGTTGATTTTTACCCCGCGCGGCGGCGGCACCGGGACCAACGGTCAGGCGCTGAACCAGGGCATTATTGTTGATATGTCCCGCTATATGAGCCGGATTATTGAAATCAACCCGCAAGAAGGTTGGGTGCGGGTAGAAGCCGGGGTGATAAAAGACCAGCTTAACCAGTTTCTGAAGCCATATGGCTATTTCTTTGCCCCGGAGTTATCCACCAGTAACCGGGCAACGCTCGGCGGGATGATCAACACCGATGCGTCCGGGCAAGGATCGTTGGTTTACGGTAAAACTTCCGATCATGTGTTGGGCATCCGTGCGGTGCTGATGGGCGGTGATATTCTGGATACCCAGCCCATGCTGGTCGAGCTTGCCGAAATGCTGGGTAAAAGCAATACCACGATTGGCCGTATCTATAAGACCGTTTATGAGCGTTGTCGTGATAACCGACAGCTGATCATGGATAAATTCCCGAAACTTAATCGCTTCCTGACGGGTTACGATCTGCGGCACGTCTTTAACGATGAGATGACCGAATTTGATTTAACCCGCATTCTTACCGGCTCTGAAGGTACGCTGGCGTTTATCACCGAAGCCCGCCTTGATATCACGCCACTGCCCAAAGTCAGACAGTTGGTTAACGTTAAGTACGATTCGTTTGATTCGGCGTTGCGTAACGCGCCGGTGATGGTGGAAGCGCGCGCATTGTCGGTAGAAACCGTCGATTCCAAAGTACTCAATCTGGCGCGTGAAGACATCGTCTGGCACTCGGTAAGCGAACTGATTACCGATGTCGCGGATAAAGAGATGCTGGGCCTGAATATTGTCGAGTTTGCCGGTGACGACGAAACCTTGATTAATTCGCAGGTCAGCGCACTCTGCGAACGTCTGGATGGGTTAATCGCTCGTCAGGAAGCGGGCGTTATTGGCTGGCAGCTATGTACCGAACTGGCGGGCGTCGAACGAATTTACGCCATGCGCAAAAAGGCTGTCGGTCTGCTGGGTAATGCAAAAGGTTCCGCGAAGCCCATTCCGTTCGCCGAGGATACCTGCGTTCCTCCGGAGCATCTGGCTGACTATATTGCCGAGTTTCGCGCGCTGCTCGACAGCCATGGCCTGAGTTACGGCATGTTCGGCCACGTGGATGCTGGCGTGCTGCACGTCAGGCCGGCTTTGGATATGTGCGACCCGCAGCAGGAAGTGCTGATGAAACGCATTTCTGATGATGTCGTCGCGCTGACGGCAAAATATGGCGGTCTGTTGTGGGGTGAGCACGGGAAAGGTTTCCGTGCGGAATACAGTCCGGCGTTTTTCGGTGATGAACTGTATCGTGAACTGCGCAAAGTGAAATCGGTGTTTGATCCGCAAAACCGGCTCAACCCCGGCAAAATCTGTCCACCGGAAGACGTTGATGCGCCGATGATGAAAGTGGACGCGGTGAAACGCGGAACGTATGACCGTCAAATCCCGCTGGCCGTACGCCAGGAGTGGCGTGGGGCAATGGAGTGTAATGGCAACGGGTTATGCTTTAACTTCGATGCGAAAAGCCCCATGTGTCCGTCGATGAAAATCAGCCTTAACCGTATCCATTCTCCGAAAGGGCGAGCTACGCTGGTACGTGAGTGGCTGCGTCTGTTGGCCGATCGCGGGATCGATCCTGTGCAACTAGAAAAAGAGCTACCGGAGAAACGCGCCAGTTTACGCACGCTGATTACCCGTACCCGCAACAGCTGGCATGCGCGCAAGGGCGAATACGATTTCTCGCACGAAGTAAAAGAGGCGATGTCAGGGTGCCTGGCGTGTAAAGCCTGTTCCACACAGTGTCCGATTAAAATTGATGTGCCGGAGTTCCGCTCACGCTTCCTGCAACTGTACCACACGCGTTATCTGCGCCCGTTGCGCGATCATATGGTGGCGACCGTTGAGAGCTATGCACCGCTAATGGCGCGGGCGCCTAAAACGTTTAACTTCTTCATCAATCAGCCGCTGGTGCGAAATCTGGCTAAAAAGCACATTGGAATGGTTGATTTACCGCTATTGTCTGCGCCGTCGCTGCAACGCCAACTTGTGGGGCATCGTTCCGCCAATATGACGCTGGAACAGCTCGAATTACTCAGCCTCGAGCAAAAAGCCCGTACGGTGCTGGTGGTGCAGGACCCTTTCACCAGCTATTACGATGCGCAGGTGGTCGCTGATTTTATACGTCTGGTAGAAAAACTGGGTATGCAGCCGGTACTGCTGCCGTTTTCGCCAAATGGCAAGGCGCAGCACATTAAAGGCTTTTTAAACCGTTTTGCCAAAACGGCGAAAAAGACATCCGAGTTTCTTAACCGGGTAGCGAAGCTGAATATTCCGATGGTGGGTGTTGATCCGGCGCTGGTGCTTTGTTATCGCGATGAATACAAGCTGGTGCTGGGAGAACAGCGGGGTGATTTCCATGTACTGCTGGCCAACGAATGGTTATCAAAAGCTGTGGAAACACAGCAGTCAGTCGCTGTTGGCGGTGAACCGTGGTACTTCTTTGGCCACTGTACCGAAGTGACGGCTTTACCGGGCGCGCCTGCACAATGGGCGGCTATTTTTGCTCGCTTTGGCGCAAAGCTGGAGAACGTCAGCGTGGGGTGCTGTGGTATGGCTGGCACTTACGGTCACGAAGTGAAGAATCACCAAAACTCATTGGGTATCTATGAGTTATCATGGCACCAGGCAATGCAACGATTGCCACGTAACCGTTGTCTGGCTACAGGGTACTCCTGTCGCAGCCAGGTTAAACGCGTTGAAGGTACGGGCGTTCGCCACCCATTACAGGCACTGCTGGAGATTATAGGATGATCTGGAAACGTGAAGTCACACTCGAGGCGCTTAATGCCATGGGTGAAGGAAATATGGTTGGGTTGCTCGATATTCGTTTTGTGCACATTGGCGACGATACGCTGGAAGCTACGATGCCAGTGGACCATCGCACCAAACAACCCTTTGGATTGTTACACGGCGGCGCATCCGTGGTGCTGGCGGAAAGCATTGGTTCGGTAGCTGGCTACTTGTGTACTCAGGGTGAGCAGAAAGTGGTGGGCCTGGAGATCAACGCCAACCATATCCGTTCTGCACGGGAAGGGCTCGTCAGGGGCGTATGTCGCGCGTTACATACAGGTTCTCGTCACCAGGTGTGGCAAATAGAAATCTTCGATGAGCAGGGTCGATTGTGCTGCACGTCGCGTCTGACGACCGCAATTTTGTGATGCATATTGCTTTTGGTCATTATCTGCACAGGGAATGGTGTTATACTGTGCAGGTTTTGAACACAAGCGAGGATGATATGTCTACCCAATTAGACCCTGCCCAACTGGCAATAGAATTTTTACGTCGTGATAAAACCGATCTTTCACCGGCTCAGTACCTGAAAAGGCTGAAACAGCTTGAGCTGGAGTTTGCAGATCTGTTGGCGCTCTCTTCCACTGAACTGAAAGAAGAGATCTATTTTGCCTGGCGCATGGGCGTTCATTGATTCCGGTATGCTTATCGTAACGAAACCCCGACACGCGTTCGGGGTTATTTTTTGCCTTAAATCTTCATTACCACTTCATCTCGCCGCTATTAACCTTCGCACTTAGTTCCAGCGAGCTTACGTCTGCAAGGCCTGGCCATGCTGCCGTCATGGTTTTAATCACATAATCCGATCCTTTTTTCGCCCCTAGCGCCTGCTCAAACGACTGCAAATAGTCCTGGGTGAAGCGAATAGCTTTATTACCGGTTGGGCGGTCGCCAATGTAATGACCCGGGACCACCTGAGTGGGCTGTAAGCCCTGCATTTCGCTCAGTACGCTACGCCATGCACTACGTTGTTGTTCAGACTGTGTATCCGCCGTCCAGACGTGAATACCTGAAGCCACGCCTGTGCCGCCAATAATGGCCCGATTCGCCGGGATCCAGATATACGCTGCATAATCGTTGGTGTGACGCAGTTCCAGCGTTTCGCCATCAACCGTGAACTGCGTTTGCGTAGTCGCCTGCGGAACGGTGAGCGATGTTGGTGCGCCATCCTTCATTTGCGGGCCCCAGAACTGCAGCTTGGCCTCTTTGGTGGCGCGGATATGGTCTACCACCTGCGGCGTTGCCAGGACTTTTACCTGTGGGAAGGCCTTAACGATGGGCTCCAGACCAAAATAGAAATCTGGATCGCCGGAGGTGATCACAATAGCCTTCAGCGTTTTACCGCTGGCGCGAATCATTTGCACCAGTTGTTCACCGTCTTTGGTACTGAACTGGGCGTCAAACAAAATCGCCTCTTTTGGGCCAGACACCAGCGTCGAAGAAACCGGGAAAATAGCCTTATCCTGTGGATTATAGACGTCCAGCTGTAGCGGCGCGGCGAAAGCTGAAGATGCAAACAGAGGTAACAGCAGGGCCAGAGTTTTAACTTTCATGATAGGTAACCTTGTGCAGGAAATTGTCTTTTGATAGTTCCCGTATTTTAAGGATATTCGGATCTGTTAGAATTCCCTCATTAGGACATGCTGAGTTTCATAAAACGATCGGATGGGAACAATGGACAGAGTGATGGCGGCAACGGTATTCAACCATATCTGTGATTTGGGTAGCCTGAGCGCAGCCGCGCGTGCGTTGGGGCTTTCCCGTCCGATGGTCAGTCGTTATCTCGACGAGATGGAAAAATGGGCAGGCGCAAGGCTTATCCATCGCTCATCGCGTCGCTTGACGATCACGCCAGCGGGTGAAGATGCATTAGTGAAAACACGTTCTCTGGCGCAACTTTCGCTGGATATTGGTGCCGCCAGTGCCGCGCAAATTCCCTCCGGCACGCTACGTGTAGCCTGCGCCCATTTTACCGCGATGCATATTCTTGCTCCGGTTCTGCCGACGTTTATGGCGCAATATCCGCAATTACGTATTGAGGTGGAGATCAATAATCAACCGGTAAGCCTTGTGGGGGAACGCATCGATGTGGCGATCCGCATAACGGATAATCCAGAGCCAGGGACTATTGCCCGTCGGTTGGGCGACTGTAAATCGGTTCTTTGCGCGTCTGCAGATTATCTGCATCAACATGGCACGCCTGAGACAATCGACGATCTCACACGGCACAATTGCCTGTACTACAGCGGTTTTGCCGGACAATCCTGGCACTTTTTGGATCCTCAGGGGCAGCCTGTCTCCGTTGCAATCAAAGGGAATTTGAGTGCAGGGATCTCTTCGCTGCTCTGCGAGTCGGCGGTGGCTGGAATGGGGATCGCGTTGGTGCCAGAGCTGGAGGCGCAGGAAGGGCTGGCGCAGGGAAAGCTAATTCGATTACTGCCAGAACTTCAACCTAAGTGCCTGCCGATTTATGGTTTATACCTTTCGCGTGAACATCAACCCGCAGGGCTACGCCTGCTGCTGGACACGCTCAGTGAGGCACAGCGTTAAATATGTGATTGAACGCGTTTATAAAAGAGTCAAACCGCAATTAGTGTTAAAAAAAACTAATCGGTGTATGAGATTCTTCTTATCGCCCCTTCAAGAGCTAAGCCAATATGAGTGCCGGAGATAAGCGCCGGATGGGGCCGGAACCCTTAAGCCTGCCAACAAGCAGACTTAAGGGTTTTTTGTTGTTTGTTTATTATTTGAATTGTTTTTCCCTACCTTCATCCCCACCTATCCCTTAAATAGACATTTTCTATACATCTTTTGTCATTTGACCTGACTGAACGATTGGATTTTCATAATCCATTATTAATCAATGCATTGAACAAAATAATCCATCCCTGTAAACCCTCGCTGCAGGGTCTATGCTTAGTAAAAGTAGTCAAAAAGGGCGATTAACCCGAATGCCCCTGCTGTTGAGGGGTTGAAGTGATAATCATTATCACTAACATGGTGTTATAGCTTAAAAGCTAGTGACTCGAGGTAACTCTATGGAATTGCATTCAGGAACATTTAACCCGGACGATTTTGCCTGGCGTGGGCTGACGTTAACGCCAGCGGCTGCGGCGCATATCCGTGAACTGGTGGCAAAGCAACCTGACATGTTGGGTGTGCGTTTAGGCGTGAAGCAAACAGGGTGCGCGGGATTCGGTTACGTGCTGGATACCGTCCGCCAACCCGAAAAAGACGATCTGCTGTTTGAAACGGAGGGCGCCAGACTTTATGTGCCGTTGCAGGCGATGCCGTTCATTGACGGCACAGAAGTCGATTTCGTTCGCGAAGGATTAAACCAGTTATTTAAATTTCATAACCCGAAAGCCCAGAACGAATGCGGCTGTGGCGAAAGTTTTGGGGTATAGGCGGTACTATGTCTCGTAATACTGAAGCAACTGACGATGTCAACACCTGGGCTGGCGGGCACCTTAATTACAAAGAGGGCTTCTTCACCCAACTGCAAACCGATGAGCTGGCAAAAGGGATCAATGAAGATGTCGTGCGCGCGATTTCGGCAAAACGAAATGAACCCGACTGGATGCTGGAATTTCGCCTGAATGCCTTTAAAGCGTGGCTGACCATGGAAGAACCACACTGGCTTAAAGCGCATTACGACAAACTGAATTATCAGGAGTACAGCTATTACTCCGCACCTTCCTGCGGTAACTGCGATGAAACCTGTGCGTCTGAACCGGGAGCGGTACAGCAAACGGGCGCGAATGCATTTTTAAGCAAAGAGGTTGAGGACGCATTCGAACAGCTTGGCGTGCCGGTACGTGAGGGCAAAGAAGTTGCGGTTGATGCCATTTTCGACTCGGTATCGGTAGCGACCACCTATCGCGACAAACTGGCGGAACAGGGCATTATTTTCTGTTCGTTCGGTGAGGCCATTCACGATCATCCTGAGCTGGTAAAACAGTACCTGGGCACGGTTGTCCCCGGCAATGACAATTTCTTTGCCGCGCTGAATGCGGCGGTGGCATCTGACGGCACGTTTATTTATGTACCGAAAGGCGTACGTTGCCCAATGGAGCTGTCGACCTATTTCCGTATCAATGCGGAAAAAACCGGACAGTTTGAACGCACCATTCTGGTTGCGGACGAGGGCAGCTACGTCAGCTATATCGAAGGCTGTTCAGCCCCGGTGCGCGACAGTTACCAACTACACGCGGCGGTGGTGGAAGTCATCATCCACAAAGATGCCGAAGTGAAATACTCCACGGTGCAAAACTGGTTTCCCGGCGATGGCAATACGGGCGGTATTTTGAATTTCGTCACCAAGCGCGCACTCTGCGAAGGCGAAAACAGCAAAATGTCGTGGACGCAGTCGGAAACCGGCTCGGCCATTACCTGGAAATACCCAAGCTGCATTTTGCGTGGCGACAACTCGATCGGCGAATTCTACTCCGTCGCGCTGACCAGTGGACATCAGCAGGCCGATACCGGCACCAAAATGATCCACATTGGCAAAAACACCAAATCGACCATTATCTCGAAAGGGATCTCCGCCGGACACAGCCAGAACAGTTATCGCGGCCTAGTGAAAATCATGCCGACCGCTACTAACGCCCGCAACTATACCCAATGCGACTCGATGTTGATCGGTGCGGATTGTGGGGCACACACCTTCCCGTATGTGGAGTGTCGTAACAATAGCGCCCAGCTTGAACATGAAGCCACCACGTCGCGTATTGGTGAAGACCAGTTGTTTTACTGCCTGCAGCGCGGCATCAGTGAAGAGGATGCCATTTCGATGATCGTGAATGGTTTCTGTAAAGACGTGTTCTCTGAACTGCCGCTGGAGTTTGCCGTGGAAGCGCAAAAACTTCTCGCCATAAGTCTTGAGCATAGCGTCGGTTAAATTTTAAGGAAAGCACATGTTAAGCATCAAAGATTTACAGGTCAGTGTGGAAGATAAGGCGATCCTGCGTGGGTTGAGCCTTGAGGTTCGCCCCGGAGAAGTTCACGCCATTATGGGACCAAACGGTTCGGGGAAAAGTACGCTTTCTGCAACTCTTGCTGGGCGGGAAGACTACGACGTCACTGGCGGGACGGTAGAGTTCAACGGCAAAGATTTACTGGAACTGTCGCCGGAAGACCGGGCCGGTGAAGGGATCTTCATGGCATTCCAGTATCCGGTGGAAATCCCTGGCGTCAGTAACCAGTTTTTCCTGCAAACGGCGCTGAATGCGGTGCGAAGTTACCGTGGCGAAGAGTCGCTGGATCGATTCGACTTCCAGGATCTGATGGAAGAGAAAATAGCGCTGCTGAAGATGCCGGAAGATTTGCTCACGCGCTCAGTAAACGTCGGTTTCTCCGGCGGTGAGAAAAAGCGTAATGACATTCTGCAAATGGCCGTGCTGGAGCCTCAGTTGTGCATTCTTGATGAGTCAGACTCCGGGCTGGATATTGATGCGCTGAAAATCGTTGCGGATGGCGTGAACTCGCTGCGTGACGGGAAACGCTCATTCATTATCGTCACTCACTATCAGCGCATCCTGGACTATATCAAACCCGATTTTGTTCACGTTCTCTATCAGGGGCGAATTGTGAAGTCCGGCGATTTTACGCTGGTCAAACAACTGGAGGAGCAAGGTTATGGCTGGCTTAGCGAACAGCAGTAACGTGCTGCAACAGTGGCACCATCTGTTTGAGACGCAAGGGGAGACACGCTCACACCATGCGCAGCAGCACTTGCAACAGATGCTGCGTCTGGGGCTGCCAACGCGGAAGCATGAGGACTGGAAATACACGCCGCTGGAGGGATTAACCAACAGCCAGTTTGTCAGTCATGTCGCTGAGATAACGTCAGCCCAATGTGCAGCGTTGTCGCCGACAATTGATGCTGTACGACTGGTGTTTGTTGACGGGCAATTCTCTCCGACGCTCAGCGACAGTACAGACGGTAGCGGTTTTGACATTACCATTGACGATGCGCGCCAGGCGCTGCCAGCGGCTATCCAACCGGAAGTGTTTTTGCACCTTACCGAAAGCCTGTCTCGTAGCGTAACGCACATTCAGGTGAAGCGTAACCAGCGCCCCGCGAAACCGCTGCTGCTGCTGCACATAACCCAGGGGCTGGCGGGCGATGAGGTGAATACGGCGCACTATCGCCACCATCTGGAGCTAGCGGAAGGCGCAGAAGCCACCGTTATTGAACACTATGCCAGCCTCAGCGAGCGTCGCCATTTCACCGGCGCACGCTTAACGATGAACGTCGCGGCAAACGCCCATTTGCGCCATATCAAACTGGCGTTCGAAAATCCGTTTAGTCACCACTTCGCGCATAATGACATTCAATTGGGCGCGGATGCTACTGCCGTTAGCCACAGCTTCTTGCTTGGTGATGCGGTATTGCGTCATAACACCAGTACGCAGCTTAACGGTGAAAACACCACGCTTCGGCTGAACAGTCTGGCGATGCCGGTGAAAAATGAAGTCTGTGATACACGGACCTGGCTTGAGCACAACAAAGGGTATTGCAACAGTCGCCAGCTGCATAAAACGATTGTCAGCGATAAGGGACGAGCGGTCTTCAATGGTCTGATCAACGTCGCCCAGCACGCCATCAAAACCGACGGTCAGATGACCAACAATAATTTGTTGCTCGGAAAGCTGGCGGAGGTGGATACCAAGCCACAGCTCGAAATTTACGCCGATGATGTGAAATGCAGCCACGGGGCGACGGTAGGACGGATCGACGACGAACAGATGTTCTATCTGTGTTCGCGAGGGATCGGCCAGCAGGATGCTCAACACATGATTCTCTATGCGTTTGCCGCTGAGCTGACGGAAGCCCTGGGCGATGAAACGCTGAAACAACAGGTACTGGCGCGGATCGCCCAACGCTTGCCGGGAGGCGCAGCATGACATTTCCCATTGAAAAAGTACGGGCAGACTTTCCGGTCCTGACGCGTGAAGTGAACGGTTTACCGTTGGCGTATCTGGACAGCGCTGCCAGCGCGCAAAAACCCAATCAGGTGATTGATGCCGAGGCCGAGTTTTATCGTCACGGCTATGCGGCGGTCCACCGCGGTATTCATACGCTGAGCGCCCAGGCCACGGAAAAAATGGAAAATGTGCGCAAGCTTGCCTCGTTGTTTATTAACGCCCGCTCAGCGGAAGAGCTGGTGTTTGTTCGTGGTACGACGGAAGGCATCAATCTGGTGGCGAACAGCTGGGGCAGCAGCAATGTGCGAGCGGGCGATAACATTATAATCAGCGAAATGGAGCACCACGCCAATATTGTGCCCTGGCAGATGCTGTGTGCCCGCGTAGGGGCAGAGCTGCGCGTTATTCCGCTCAATGCCGATGGTACGTTGCAGCTGGAGACGCTGCCGACGCTGTTTGACGATCGTACGCAACTGCTGGCGATTACCCACGTTTCTAACGTGTTGGGTACCGAGAACCCGTTATCGGAAATGATTGAGCTGGCGCATCAATACGGCGCAAAAGTGTTGGTGGATGGCGCGCAGGCGGTGATGCATCATCAGGTGGATGTCCAGGCACTGGATTGCGATTTTTATGTTTTCTCCGGGCATAAACTTTATGGACCAACCGGTATTGGCGTTCTGTATGCCAGAGAGTCGCTGTTGCAGGAGATGCCACCCTGGGAAGGCGGTGGTTCAATGATTGCGACGGTGAGTTTGAGTCAGGGAACAACGTGGGCTAAAGCCCCCTGGCGTTTTGAAGCCGGAACGCCAAACACCGGAGGTATTATCGGACTCGGCGCGGCTATTGAGTATGTTTCAGCACTGGGGCTTACTGAAATCAGTGAATATGAACAGTTCATAATGCGCTATGCGTTGGAGCAGCTGGCGGATGTGCCGGATTTGACACTCTACGGACCGGATAACCGCCTGGGTGTGATTGCATTTAACCTTGGTAAACATCACGCCTTTGACGTCGGCAGTTTTCTTGATAACTATGGAATAGCCGTGCGGACGGGGCATCACTGCGCTATGCCGCTGATGGCCTACTATAACGTTCCTGCTATGTGCCGGGCGTCGATTGCAATGTACAACACCCATGAAGAAGTGGATCGCCTGGTAACGGGCCTCAAGCGTATTCATCACTTACTGGGCTAACAGGGAGGCGTTATGGCTGCGCTACCGGATAAAGAAAAGTTGTTGCGTAATTTTCTGCGTTGCGCTAATTGGGAAGAGAAATACCTGTACATTATTGAGCTGGGTCAGCGTTTGCCGGAATTAAACGACGACTTACGCTGCCCGGAAAATAGCATCCAGGGATGTCAAAGTCAGGTATGGATTGTTATGAACCAGAATGGCGAAGGGATTATTGAATTACAGGGCGACAGTGATGCGGCAATTGTGAAAGGACTTATTGCCGTGGTATTCATTTTGTATGATCGCATGACGGCCCAGGATATTGTGAATTTTGATGTGCGTCCGTGGTTTGAAAAAATGGCGCTCGCACAGCACCTCACACCGTCTCGTTCACAAGGGCTGGAGGCGATGATTCGGGCTATTCGCGCCAAAGCCGCAACTCTTAGCTAAACTGATAAAACACGTTAACTTTCAGGCCGACTTGAAAGCGTTCGTGTAAGGCAACGCAGTGACTCTTAAGCCGGATTGGGCGCTCGCCGCCGTCCGGCAAGAACGCCAGGGGGGTGAGTGAGTATGAAACGCGCGTCTGTTATTACGTTAATGCTAATCGGCGCTTACAGCGCTATTCAGGCCGCATGGGCGGTCGATTATCCTTTGCCCCAGGCGAACAGCCGCCTTGTTGGGCAAAACCAAACCTACACCGTGCAGGAAGGCGATAAAAACCTACAGGCGATAGCCCGTAAGTTTGATACCGCTGCCATGCTGATCCTTGAAGCCAACAATACTATTGCCCCCATACCTAAACCCGGAACCCTGATTACTATTCCCTCACAATTACTGCTGCCGGATGCTCCACGCGAAGGCATTATTGTGAATCTGGCGGAACTGCGTCTGTATTACTTCCCGCCAGGAGAGAATATTGTTCAGGTATTCCCAATTGGTATTGGTTTGCAGGGGCTGGAAACGCCGGTAATGGAAACCCGGGTTGGGCAGAAAATCCCGAATCCTACCTGGACCCCTACACCAGGCATCCGTAAACGCTCTCTGGAGCGCGGCATCACATTACCGCCTGTTGTACCTGCCGGGCCAAATAACCCGTTAGGACGCTTTGCACTGCGTCTGGCGCATGGAAACGGTGAGTATCTGATCCATGGCACCAGCGCGCCGGACAGCGTAGGCCTGCGTGTGAGTTCTGGTTGTATTCGCATGAACGCGCCGGACATTAAAGCACTGTTTGCTCAGGTCCGCACAGGCACGCCGGTCAGGGTGATTAATGAGCCGATAAAATATTCGATTGAGCCGAACGGCATGAGGTATGTCGAAGTGCATCGACCGCTGTCGCCGGAAGAGGAACAAAACGTCCAGACCATGCCGTATGTGCTGCCAGCCGGTTTTACCCAGTTTAAAGACAATAAAGCGGTGGATAACAGTCTGGTAGAAAGGGCGTTGTATCGTCGCGCAGGTTATCCGGTCACCGTCACTGCCGGGCAAGCATCGGTCGCGAGCAATGGGCCAGAAGTGAAGTCTGCGCAAAATGGCGTGCCGGGAGGAGATGCTGAGGTGCGCGCTACGCAATAACAGGGAAGAGGAATTCAGAGCAAAAAAAATGGCGCACAATGTGC
>NZ_SZWU01000060.1:102276-108066 GCF_005280935.1 Citrobacter sp. wls757
ATTACTTGCGGTATTTAGTAGCTGCGTTGTCCAGACGCTGGTTAGCGCGAGCTGCGTCATCTTTAGCAGCCTGAACGTCGGAACGCATTGCGTTCACGTCGTTGCTCAGCTGGTCAACTTTAGCGTTCAGAGTCTGAACGTCAGAAGACAGCTGATCGATTTTAGCGTTGCTGGAGCAACCTGCCAGCAGAGTAGAACCCAGGATTACCGCGCCCAGTACCAGTTTAGTACGATTCATTATTAATACCCTCTAGATTGAGTTAATCTCCATGTAGCGTTACAAGTATTACACAAACTTTTTTATGTTGAGAATATTTTTTTGATGGGAATGCACTTATTTTTGATCGTTCGCTCAAAGAAGCATCGAATTGTGCAAAAACGGCTAAAAACCCGAGTGAAAACAGAAAGCTTCCATCGGATTCATCTTAGATAATCACGGATTAGATAGTGAAATCCGATTTGATTTTTTATTAATTGTGGCTATCGATAAAATAAAAAAAGCGCCACCAGGGCGCTTTTTTAAGCAAATTAATTCGCGATGGAATTATTACAGCACGTGAACGGATGCGGTGTTGGTGGTGCCGCTCGGAACCAGTGCACCAGAAACCATAACCACAACGTCACCTTTTTGAGCCAGACCGCTTTCCAGAGCGACTTCTTTACCCAGACGATAGAAATCATCGGTAGAGCTGATTTCTTTAACCACCTGTGCAACAACGCCTTTGCTCAGCACCAGCTGACGCGCGGTAGTTTCGTTGGTGGTCAGCGCCAGGATGGTGGCATCCGGGAAGTATTTACGTACTGCGCGAGCGGATTTACCACCCTGGGTTGCGACGACGATCAGCGGCGCGTCCAGTTTTTCAGCAGTTTCAACCGCGCCACGGCAAACGGCTTCGGTGATGCGCAGTTTGCGGCTGTCGTTGTTGAAGTCCAGACGGCTGGTCATCACACGGTCAGTACGCTCACAGATGGTCGCCATGATGGTAACGGCTTCCAGCGGGTATTTACCTTTTGCAGACTCGCCAGACAGCATTACTGCGTCGGTACCGTCGAGGATGGCGTTCGCTACGTCACCGGCTTCAGCGCGGGTCGGACGCGGGTTTTTGATCATGGAGTCCAGCATCTGGGTCGCAGTGATAACGACTTTACGTGCACGGATACATTTTTCGATGATCATCTTCTGCGCGAAGATAACTTCTTCAACCGGGATCTCAACACCCATATCGCCACGCGCAACCATGATGCCGTCAGACGCTTCGAGGATTTCGTCGAAGTTGTTCAGGCCTTCCTGGTTTTCGATTTTGGAGATGATCTGGATGTTTTCGCCGCCGTGCGCTTTCAGGTGCTCACGGATTTCAACGACGTCAGAACGTTTACGGATAAAGGACGCTGCAACGAAGTCAACGCCTTGCTCGCAACCGAAGATCAGGTCTTGTTTGTCTTTTTCAGCCAGTGCTGGCAGCGCGATGGAAACGCCCGGCAGGTTAACGCCTTTGTTTTCGCCCAGGTCGCCGTTGTTCAGCACTTTACAGATAACTTTGTTACCTTCGATGGCGGTAACTTCCATGCCGATCAGACCATCATCAACCAGAACGGTGTTGCCGACGGACAGATCTTTAGTGAAGCCTTCGTAAGTTACAGCAACGATTTCGTTGTTGCCTACGACAGATTTGTCGGTGGTGAAGGTGAAGGTCTGGCCCGCTTTCAGGGAAACGTCGTTACCGCCTTCCAGTTTGATGGTACGGATTTCAGGACCTTTGGTGTCGAGCAGGATTGCGGCTTTCTTGCCGGTTTTGCTCATGACGTTGCGCAAGTTCTTGATGCGCTGACCGTGTTCTGCGTAGTCGCCGTGGGAGAAGTTCAGACGCATGACGTTCATGCCCGCGTCCAGCATTTTGGTTAACATCTCTTCGGATTCGGTTTTCGGACCGATGGTGCAAACAATTTTCGTCTTTTTCATGACAGTCTTAGTCTTTAAGTTGAGAAGGATATGGAAATCTGGCTCCCATCGCGCACGGATGGGAAGCTAAACCTGAGTTACGAAAGTTGTGATGCCTCGCTCTAAGGATAGGTGACATCGAAAAAGCGTGCAGAGGAATGTGTGCTTGTGTTTCAGCCCAACGGGATGGTGAGTTCTGTAGTCGTTGAGTTTTACAGGTCAATGTGCTGAAACCATTCAAGAGACAATTGGCGCGCATTATACGCTGAAAATTATCAAAAAGGAAAATGGAAACAGCGTTTCAAAACACTTCTGTGCAGTTTTACAAAAATTATTCATTAATTTGTTCATCGGTATGGATAAAGAGGTTATCGGGCGTTGCGATTTGTTGCGCAACAAACTGCATTTAACATCTCGATGACTACGTTTTATGCCGTTGACGTCGATGCAGTACTATATTTCTAAAAGTTATATCAAATGCGTTTTAATTCATTTTAAAAGCCAATTCCACTGATTACACTCGTTTGGACATCCATACTGCTAAACAGCCAAAAGCGCTAGCAGAAGAACAATAAGCAGCAGCGGATACCCAAACGACATGATTGTCCTGAAAAATATTTCGAAAGTGTTTACGCCAGGCAGGCTTGCCATCACCGCTGTCGATAACGTCAACCTGACGGTTGAACAGGGGCAGATTTACGGCATTATTGGTTACAGCGGGGCAGGTAAAAGCACCTTAATTCGTTTGCTCAATGGTCTCGAAAAACCGACCTCCGGCAGCGTGACGATTAACGGCCACGATATCTCGGCCGCCAGTGGGGAATCGTTACGCCAGGCGCGACTGAAAATCAGCATGGTGTTTCAACACTTCAATTTGCTGTGGTCGCGGACCGTTAGCGAAAACATTGCGTTCTCTATGCAAATCGCCGGTGCGTCCAAAGCGTCCATCAAAGCGCGGGTTGCTGAACTGATTACGCTGGTTGGGCTGAGCGGTCGTGAAAATGCGTATCCTTCCCAGCTCAGCGGTGGGCAAAAACAGCGTGTAGGAATTGCTCGTGCGCTGGCGAACAATCCAGATGTCCTGCTGTGTGACGAAGCCACCTCGGCGCTGGATCCGCAAACTACCGATCAGATCCTCGATTTACTCCTCGATATTAACCGTCGTTTCAAATTGACCATTGTGCTGATTACTCATGAAATGCACGTGGTACGCAAAATCTGCGACCGCGTCGCGGTAATGGAAAACGGCAAGGTCGTTGAGGAAGGTGATGTGCTCAGCGTCTTTACCCATCCTCAGCAGCCTATTACCCGACAATTTGTTCGTCAGGTGAGCCAGTACACCGAAGAAGACGAGTTTAATCCGCAGCTGGCAAGCGAGTTGGGTGGGGTGGTTATCAAATTAACCTTTACCGGGCAACGTACCCACCGGCCTGTGGTTGGGGAATTGACCCTGCGCTATGGCCTGCCGTTCAACATCTTGCACGGCAAGATGACGCAAACCGCACACGGCGTGTTTGGGCAACTCTGGGTGCACGTGGTGGCCTCTGAGGAACAATTGAACAATATTTTGGCCGACCTGCGCCAGAGCGACATTGAAGGCGAGGTGATTCAACATGGCTGAAGAACTGTTTCCCCATCTGAAGTGGGATCAACTGTTAGCGGCAACCCAGGAAACGCTGTATATGACAGCTCTTTCGGGGGCGGCGACCTTTATTCTGGGCATCGCGCTTGGTCTGGCATTGTTCCTGACCGCGCGCGGCGGATTGTTCCCTAATCGCGCGGTATATAGCGCTATTTCGCTGGTGGTGAATATCTTTCGTTCGATCCCATTCATCATTTTGATCGTGCTGCTGATCCCGTTTACCAAAGCGATGGTAGGCACCATCCTCGGCGCCAATGCCGCGTTGCCTGCGCTGATCGTGGGGGCAGCGCCGTTTTATGCGCGTCTGGTCGAAATCTCTCTGCGTGAAGTGGATAAAGGCGTTATTGAAGCGACGCGTTCAATGGGCGCACGACTGAGCACACTTATTTTTCGAGTTTTACTGCCGGAATCATCTCCTGCTCTGGTGTCCGGGATCACCGTGACGCTAATTGCGCTGGTGAGCTACAGCGCGATGGCAGGGGTAATTGGTGCCGGTGGTTTAGGGAATTTGGCCTATCTGGAAGGATTCCAGCGCAACCACAGCGACGTCACGCTGGTGGCGACGGTGACGATTTTGCTCATTGTCTTCATCATCCAGCTTTGCGGCGATGTGATCACCTCTCTGTTAGATAAACGCTAATAAAATACGGAAACCATAATCATGAAAAAATCACTGACGTTACTCGCCGCAGCAACCTTAAGCGCCCTGAGCTTTGCCTCCTGGGCTGATACTCTGACCGTTGGCGCGTCTAACGTTCCGCATGCGGAGATCCTTGAACAGGCCAAGCCGATTTTGGCGAAGCAGGGGATCGATCTGGAGATTAAACCGTTCCAGGATTACATTCTGCCAAACACTGCGCTGGCTGGCCGTGAGATTGACGCCAACTACTTCCAGCATATTCCGTACCTGAACAGCGTGATTAAAGACCATGCAGGCGATAAAACGTATGACTTCGTCAGCGCCGGAGCGATTCACATTGAGCCGATTGGTATCTATTCGAAAAAAGTGAAATCACTTAAAGATCTGCCGGAAGGCGGCAAAGTCATCATGCGTGACGCGGTATCTGAGGAAGGCCGTATTCTGTCGATTTTCGAAAAAGAGGGGGTGATCAAGCTGAAGCCGGGCGTGGATAAAGTAACCGCGCGCATTAGCGATATCGTCGAAAACCCGAAAAAGCTGAAGTTCCTGCCAAACGTGGAAGCCGCGCTGTTACCGCAGATGTATAACAACGACGAAGGCGATGCGGTGGTGATTAACGCCAACTACGCCATCGACGCCGGACTGGATCCAGTGAAAGATCCTATTGCTGTTGAAAGTGGTGAAAACAACCCGTATGCCAACATCATTACCGTGCATCGTGGCGACGAGAAGAAAAAGGATATCGTAGCGCTGGTTGATGTCCTGCATTCAAAAGAGATCCAGGACTGGATCCGTACTAAATATAAAGGTGCGGTGATCCCGGTAAACAACTAATCTGCTTTTTGCCGGGTGGCGGCAGTGCTTTATCCGGCCTACGATGTCCTGTAGGCCGGGTAAAACGCGTTCGCTATGCCATACGGCACCAGAGCTACACTCGCTCAATTCTCGCTGGCAACCCCTGACGCACCGACGCACCCGACACCCAGTCAAGCCAGGTATTGGCTACCTGTCGGGTTGGGTCCGCAAAACCCAACTCGTTGAGATTAATCCCCGACTTAATCTGCTCATCAAACGCCATCGGCTCACCGTCGAGGGTATGCCGTGCCGCGCCCATTTCTTTATGCCCGTAACCATGCTCGATGGCGATAACACCCGGCATGACGCCATGCAGCAGGCTTATCTGCGCTTGCGCCTGACCACCTGGGGTGGTAATACGCACGATATCGCCGTGTGCTAAACCATACCGCTGACCATCCTGTGGATTGAGCGCCACCAGATTAACCGGCTTCAGATGATGAAGGCGTGGGATAACCGCCGTGGCGCTGGACATGGTATTGGATTTAAAGGAAATCAGTTTCAACGGCCACTCTTGTTCCGGGAACAACTCCTCGACCGCACGTCCATCTGACAGACGTGATGGATACCAGGCCGGGCAGCCGCTGAAGCGCTCGCCGGTAATCGCATGGCGGTGCGCGGCGACGTTCGCATTCCAGATTTGGAGCGGTTTATCCCAGGCATTGCCGACGCGGTTATCAACTCGCCCGCTGTTGTCCGGCGCAAAGCGCCCGC
>NZ_SZWU01000060.1:108107-109569 GCF_005280935.1 Citrobacter sp. wls757
AAACGCCACTCGGCTGATTTCATCGGTTTTCAACGTTTGGGTCATCACAGGCATGATCCGCTGGACCCCGGTCAGCGCTATGTCTTCCGGCTGTGCCTCAGCAACCGGAGCTTTGCCCATAAACGCAATATTGGCCGCGAGACGCAGGTAGTAATCTTCCGCACGGTTTAACGGATAGTGATTACCTTGCGGATCGGTAATTGCATTGTCGCCGAATCCAGGTAGCCCGATGCGCTTTGCCACTGCGATACAGAAAGACTCCATCGAGGCCGGTTGACCGTCAGCCGTGAGGCTGGTCGCCGATCTGACAACTGGCCAACGCGCGGTGGTGGCTTTGCTGGCCACGCCCGCCCACGGAGCGCTGAATCCCCAGCTTTCGAAGTTGTGGGTATCCGGCACGATGTAATCTGCCAGCGCCGTGGTTTCGTTCATAAAGGCGTCAATGGCAATAAACAGCGGCAGACGAGCAGGATCCTTGAGCTTTTCTTCCGCCACGCCGCGTAACCCCGCAATGCCGTAAAACGGGTTGGTCATGTTGGAGATCCAGGCTTTCAGCGGATAAGGGTAACCTTCAAGCGCCGAGACGAGGAGTTCGGTAAGCTGACCGGCGACAAACGGATACCACGGCGCTTTAGCCGGGAAGGGCGATTGCCCGGCAGCCACCTTATTGCGGTACTCTTCCGAAGACTCATAAGCGGTTTTACTGCGCGCGATGCTTAACCCTTTCGGTTTTACCTTCCCGGCGAAGCTGTCCATGTTGTAGCGCGGACCGTCGGTGGCGCCATTAAATTTGCCGCCGCCGACGAACACGCCGCCTTCAAGACTAAGGTTGCCAATCAGCGCATTGAGCATCATCACCGACCAGGCGTTATAAAATCCATTACCTGCCATCATACCGCCGTGCGTGATCACTGCCGCTTTACGCCCGTGGCGGGTGAATGCGTCGGCCAGAGCGGCAATGTCTGCTTCTGAAACCCCACACTGCTGGCTGTACTGCGTTAGCGACAGTTTCTTTGCGGACTCACGCAGACACTGGAAGCTGCTTTTTACCGTTACTGTCTGCCCGTCGGCCAGCGTCACTTCACGGGTAACAAACAGCTGAGCGCGCGGGCAATTGCTGGCGGCGACAATCTCACCGGCCTCGTTGACGACCACCGGCTCCTGGGCTGCGTTTGCACTCAGATGGGCGAGGGTCAAGTGTTGTCCGGCAAGCGTTGGAATTTCATTGGTAATCACCAGATGCGTAGCGTTAGTCCAGCTTTTTTCTCCAGCCTGCTGCATGGCCTGCACGCCGGGAATGGCGAGATAATCAGCGTTATAGCGTTGTTTATCGATAATCCAGCTTATCATCCCCATAGCCAGCGCGGAGTCGCTTCCCGGTCGTACGGGCTGCCAGTGACCGCGATCGTCAGCCAGCACCGTGGTTAATGGCAGGGCTGGCGCCACCACAACATAGCGGAAG
>NZ_SZWU01000060.1:109601-118563 GCF_005280935.1 Citrobacter sp. wls757
ACGTAAACGGGCGCTGGCCAATTGGCGGGCCTGGCGCTTAAACGGGTTGCCGGATTGCGCCGGAGAGGTGCCCATAAACAGCGCGAATTCGACGTTATCCCAGTCGGGTTTCACGTGGGTATTTTTATCCAGATCGCCCATTAACGCGCCGGAACCGGCCCGATAGGCCAGGCCGCAGTAAGCGCCATGAGCACCGAAGTTTTTACTGCCGAAACTGTTCAGTGCGAAGCGACGTAAAAAGGTATCACGTCCTTCATCGCTGGTATTGGTGACCAGCAGTTGATTGGATTTTGGGCCAAAGCCGGGATGTTTCGCATCAAGCGGTGTAGTGGGATCGTGGATGGCTCTCAGACCATCAACGTGGCCTTCACCAAACAAATCGCCACCTTCCACCACCTCTTTGATCAGCTGTTCGAAGCTGATGCGCTGCCATTTTCCTTCACCGCGTTTACCGACACGCTTCATAGGCTCCAGAATACGTAGCGGGCTGTACAGACCTTCGAGTAAGGTTGCGCCACGGGCGCAGGCGGTGGAACGTGCGTCAAGACCTGACTCCCCGGCCAATTGTTCCATTGCCGTAGCAAAGGGGACGGAGGCGTCTATATGGTGCTCGTGCGACAACGGATGATAAGGGTTGCCCGCAATGCGCAGCACTTTGCCTTGCTCAGTGTCAACGCGAACCCGTACACCACACTGCGTCCAGCAACCAAAGCACTGCGTCATCGAGATCACCTGCTGCGGGTTTTGCTGCCAGTGAGGCCGGGCGTTGGCTTCTGGGATTAGCGCGTTGGCAAAAATGCGGTCACGGGTAATTTTGCCCGAGGTTCCGTCCAACAAACCGTCTATCGCGCGCTTTGCCACATCCCGATAACTCAGGCCAAAAGTCACCATGCCACCTACGGCAAGGCCCACTTTAAGCCACTGACGACGGGTTAAATTAGCCATGTTGCATTCTCCTTGCGATCGCGTTCAGGGCTTCACGAACAATAATAATCAGTGCTATCCACAGGCCGAAGGTACCCACAATAGCCAGCCAGCCATCGGTGCCGCCGGGCAGGGTATAGGGATTAAACTGCGCGTTAAATTTCGGTACGGTCTGCACCTGGATGAGTAACGTCCAGCGCATTAGCCAGCACAGCGCCATAGCGCTAAAAGCGAGTAATATGCGCAGCGGTAGCGATAAGGGGTAACGTACAACCAACCCGCAAAGAGCAAGCGAAACAAGCCATAGCGCAACCCAACCGATAGCGTAGTGTTGTGCTGAAGAGGCAACATCCAGCCACTGACGGATAGCCGAACCGGAAAGCGTATTTCCACTCGCCCAGATCGCCACCACGATAGCCAGCGCGATCAACGTGACCATTTGCCCCCACGCTAGCTTACGCGGTAGTGCGTCCTTGCTATTTGTCGTGGCAATAAGCAGGGCAAGAAATGTTTGCAGCGCGCTGAGGAACATCGCAACCGGAAAGGCGTAACTGAACCAAATGGGACGCGCCTGTACCACCGACACTTCACGGCCGGTGTAAACCAGCAATCCGATGGCGGACAGCGCGCTACCAAGTGCTAACCATTTTGTGACGCTGTAACTTTTTAGCGTTAGCCGTTTCACATGCTGCGCCAGAAACCACAGACCTAAAAAACCGGTAAACAGCGGTAAAAACAGCGCGCCCCACGGCATCCAGGACCATGGCGTCGGATACGCATAGAAATGCCAGACGCGGGCGGTTTGGTGTAGATCAGCGGTCAGCGCCAGTGGCGCGGTAATCGCGCAGGTCAGGGCAATCAACAGCGTCAGATTCTCCAGGTCTGCCGTTTCTTTTTTGCGCCAGTGAAGAACGCAGGCGAATAGCGCGGCGCAGGCGGCAATGCCGATGAAAAAGAAGTATTGTACGGCCCAGGGTAACCAGCTTACGTCCTGGGGATGGGCCAGAACCTCGTCGATAATCAGTGAATGGTTCATTTAAACCTCCTGCCAGAGAGCGGGTTGAGCTCGTCCCATCAATGGGGTGACAAACGCCTCATCCAGTCCCAGATAGAACACGTGAGGAGACGTACCGCTTTCCGGCTTCAGAACTTTGATGGCGTCATGGTGTTCATGCAGCATTTGTGAAATGCGGCTGTGCGGATCTTTAATATCGCCAATGATGCGCGCGCCGCCGACACAGGATTCCACACAGGCCGGGAGCAGCCCCGCTTCTAGGCGGTGAACGCAAAAGGTACATTTATCGGCGGTTTGCGTTTCATGGTTGATGAATCGCGCATCATAAGGGCAGGCCTGCACGCAATAGGCGCAGCCCACGCAGCGTGTGTTGTCGACCACCACAATGCCGTCTTCGCGTTGGAAAGTGGCTTGTACCGGGCAAACGGGCACGCAAGGGGGATTATCACAATGGTTGCACAGTCGCGGCAGCAGGACGTTGGTAACGCTTTGCTGGCCTTCAATCTGTACTTGATACTGGTTGACGAGGGTACGAAATTCGCCCTGTGGCGTCTGGTTTTCAATGGCGCAACTGACGGTACAGGCCTGGCAGCCGATACAGCGTCGCAGGTCAACCAGCATGGCGTAGCGATGCTGTTGTGAGCCTTCGTGGCGTTCAGGCGAAAAGGGAAATTGCGCCTGAGCCAGCGGAACCAGTGATGCGCCAGCGGTCAGGACGCCCAGTTGCTGGAGAAACTGCCGTTTACTGCTGTCCATATTTTCTCCCGTCACGATGCAACAACGAAACATTGGTCACGCCGTTGATTTGCGTGTGATGAATAAAGAATCTCAATGATTTACAGTGTAAAAATCGTGACGGGGTATACTCTATTGTGGTTAACCACATACCCGGCTTGTTGTTGATCTAAAACAACATAATTGACAGGGATAATTGAGTGGGACGCAACGTAGTAAGATGTCTGACGGTGCTGGCGTCGCTGTGGATGCTAAGCGGCGCGGTCAGGGCGCAGACATGGAACATTGGCGTTTTGGCGATGCGCGGGGAGGTTTCTACACGTAATCACTGGCAGCCGCTGGAAACCTTGTTGAATCAGCAAATCCCCGGTGAGCAGTTTCATATTCAACCGCTGGACCTGCGGCAGATGCAGGAGGCGGTGAATCGTGGAACGGTACACTTTGTGGTCACCAATCCGGCGCAGTTTGTCCAGCTTAACAGCCGCTCGGCGCTACGCTGGCTGGCGTCGTTACGCTCCACCCGTGGTGGGAAAGCCACCAGTAACGTGATTGGCAGCGCCATTCTCGTCAGGCGCGACAGTGGGTTAACCTCCGCACACGATCTGATCGGCAAAACGGTTGGCGCCATTGATGCTCAGGCGTTTGGCGGCTATTTGCTGGGATATAAAGCGCTCAGTGATGCCGGTCTGCGCCCTGAACGTGATTTACGTCTGACGTTTACCGGATTTCCCGCCGATGCCTTACTCTATTTATTACGTGAAAAAGCCGTGCAGGCGGTGATCGTGCCGGTGTGCCTGCTGGAAAAAATGGATGAAGAAGGCCTCATCCGTAAAACCGATTTTATGACCGTGTTGAATCATCCGACTTCAATTCCCTGTTTAACCAGTACGCCGCTCTATCCGGACTGGTCATTTGCCGCACTACCTGCAGTGAGTGACGAGTTGGCCGATCGCGTGACGCGGGTACTGTTCAATGCACCGCAAAACGCGGCGTTTCGCTGGGGCGCGCCCGCCTCGACCCGCGAAGTAGAAGCGTTGTTGCGCGACGTCCGCCAGCATCCGCAGCAGCGTCAGCTGTGGCTGGATGTCAAAAGCTGGTTTATTCAACACCGACTGGCGATGGGGGGCGTGGTCATCGTATTGCTGTTGCTTACGCTCAATTACATCTGGGTGATGCTGTTGGTTCGCCGACGTGGCAGGCAGTTGGAGCGGAACAACGTGTTGTTGCACAAACAGGAACAGGCGCTGGAGACTGCCCGCCAAATGAGCGTGCTGGGGGAGATGACCTCCGGTTTTGCCCATGAGCTCAATCAGCCGTTGTCGGCTATCCGCCATTATGCCCAAGGCTGTCTGATTCGCCTGCGTGGTCAGGATGAGCAGCATCCGTTGTTGCCCGCGCTTGAGCACATAGACGCCCAGGCACAACGGGGAGCCGATACGCTGCGCAATCTCCGGCAGTGGGTCAGCCAGGCACAGGGCAATCCGGTACTCACCGATGGCTGGCAAGCCATCAACGTTCACGATGCTATCCATCACGTCTGGCAATTACTGCGCATGCCCCAGCAATTCCCGGCGGTAACGCTGCACACGCAGGTTAGCAAGGCGTTAACGTTGATGCTGCCAAGCGTTCTTCTTGAGCAGGTGCTGGCTAATCTGGTACTCAATGCCGCCCAGGCAGGCGCTACGACAGTATGGTTTAGCGCCCTGCACAAGGATGGTGGCGTGCGTATTCAGGTGCAGGATAATGCCGGAGGCATTGACGAGGCTCAGTTGTATCAGGCGTTTCAGCCGTTTATGACCACCCGCAAAGAAGGTATGGGACTAGGACTGGCCATTTGTCAGCGACTGGTGCGCTACGCAAACGGAGATATTGAGATCAAAAATCAGCAGGCCCCGGACGGTAAAGCGGGGGCGAGAGTGACATTGTATTTTAAACCAAATCAGGAAGGAGGCCGTAGTGGCGATAATTCATCTGCTGGATGACGACATTGCTGTTACCCAGGCCTGTGCGTTTTTATTGGAAAGTCTGGGATATGAAGTGTCTTGCTGGGAGCAAGGCGAGAAATTCCTCGCCGAGGCAAATCTGCACCAGGTGGGCGTACTACTGCTGGATATGCGTATGCCGGTACTGGATGGGCACGCTGTGCATGAAATCATGCGTCAGAAAGCAAGTACGCTGGCGGTGGTCTTTCTCACCGGGCACGGCGACGTGCCGATGGCGGTTGAGCAAATGAAACGTGGCGCGGTCGATTTTTTGCAAAAACCCGTGTCAGCCGTGCCGCTTCAGGCGGCATTAGAACATGCCTTGCAGGTCTCGGCAGCGGCGTTCTCGCGACAAGAGATCATCTCATGCTACCAACAACTTACGCCAAAAGAACGGGAACTGGCGCATCTGGTAGCAAAAGGGTTAATGAATCGGGAAATTGCTGATGCCATGAATATTGCCGTGCGTACGGTTGAAGTGCACCGGGCGCGGGTGATGGAAAAAATGCAGGCAGGAAGTCTTGCTGAGCTCGTTAATCGACTTCAGAGAGTTCAGTAGAATGATGACATTTATTTGATTTTCATTGAATTTTGTCTAAATCGTCAGAGTGATATATGCTGTTGGTTTGAGTTAATGACGAGCGGGCAAAAATGGGAAATCAGACGAAAGACGACGAGTTGTACCGTGAAATGTGCAGAGTAGTCGGTAAAGTAGTGCTGGAAATGCGCGATCTGGGACAAGAACCTAAGCATATCGTCATTGCGGGAGTACTGAGAACCACCCTTGCTAACCAGCGCGTGAAGCGCAGTGAGTTAGAAAAACAGGCTATTGAGACTGTAATTAAAGCATTGGCCGGTTAATTCATAAAAAGAGGACCGCAGAAATTTTTTGCCGTCCTCTTATTCTCGATACGTTAATCTATCAATCTATATAATTTATCTCCGTTAATAATTGGTTGTAGAGAACTATAAATCGATATGTATTTATTTATATATCGGTTGTCGTACAGCATTATATTTGGGAGAGGGTTCACAAATATTTGTAATTTAAATGGGCTGCTATTTCACTCTATTTCTTAATGATAATAAATCTCACTCCGCATTAATTATATCCCTTCCGTTTTTTAATTGATGACGATCAAGACTATGCATGCTGAATAACCACATTATTTCTTCACCTAACCCTAAAGGATTAGATTCATTCAGTTTAACCACCGTCATTTACGCGATCAGGTTAGGGCAAAAATTTACGTGTTGTTGGCAACATTAACCGCCCGATATGGCTTGAGCTGCGCTGGTTTAAATTAGCCTGGAGGTGTTGCTACCACAGCATTTGCGAAGAGGATGCGAAATAAATGAACCAGGTTGATCGTCCATTTTTAGATTGTGGTTTAACGCGACTAGAATTCCTGCGGATATCAGGGAAAGGACTGGCGGGATTAACGATTGCCCCCGCGCTGTTATCCCTATTTGGTTGTAAGCAGGAAGATATCGATAGTGGGACCGTGGGGCTTATCAATACGCCGAAAGGGGTTCTGGTGACCCAGCGAGCCCGCTGTACAGGCTGTCACCGCTGTGAAATATCCTGTACCAATTATAACGATGGTGCCGTAGGGACCTTCTTTTCCCGGATAAAAATCCATCGCAATTTCTTCTTTGGCGATGATGGCGTCGGGTCCGGTGGTGGGCTGTATGGCGATTTAAACTATACCGCTGATACCTGCCGTCAATGCAAAGATCCGCAGTGCATGAAGGTCTGCCCAATTGGTGCAATTACCTGGAAACAGGAAGACGGTTGTATTGCGGTGGACCACAAACGCTGTATTGGCTGTAGCGCGTGTACCACAGCCTGCCCGTGGATGATGGCGACCGTAAATACCGAAACGAAAAAGTCCTCAAAATGTGTGTTATGCGGGGAATGCGCCAATGCTTGTCCGACTGGAGCATTAAAAATTATCGAGTGGAAAGATATTACTGTTTGATAGATAACAGGCATACCTGATTCGCGCCATTAATTGCCAAAAACACTGCAGTTTTGGATAAAAAACTGCCTGAAGAATGGCGGGTATCTATTAAACCTTCTTGCAAAGGAAAACATGATGGCTAATGGTTGGACAGGTAATATTTTACGGGTCAATCTCACCACGGGTAATATCACCCTTGAAGATTCCAGTAAATTTAAAAAATTTGTCGGTGGGATGGGCTTTGGTTATAAAATTATGTACGACGAAGTCCCGCCAGGCACCATGCCTTTTGATGAAGGGAATAAGCTAGTTTTTGCCACTGGACCATTAACGGGGTCTGGCGCTCCCTGTAGCTCCCGCGTCAATATCACCTCCTTATCGACGTTTACCAAAGGTAACTTAGTCGTAGATGCCCATATGGGCGGTTTCTTTGCTGCACAAATGAAATTCGCCGGTTACGACGCCATTATTATTGAAGGCAAGTCCGCATCACCGGTCTGGATCAACATCAAAGACGATAAAGTCAGCATCGAAAAAGCCGATTTCTTGTGGGGCAAGGGGACTCGCGCCACAACCGAAGAGATTTGCCGGATTACCAGCCCGGAAACCTGCGTTGCCGCTATTGGGCAGGCGGGTGAGAATCTGGTGCCACTGTCCTGCATGATCAACAGCCGCAACCACAGTGGAGGCGCCGGTACAGGTGCGGTGATGGGTTCGAAAAACCTGAAAGCCATTGCGGTAGAAGGGACTAAAGGCGTCAACATTGCCGATCGTAAAGAGATGAAGCGTCTCAATGACTACATGATGACCGAGCTTATCGGCGCCAACAACAACCACGTTGTGCCAAGCACCCCGCAGGCCTGGGCAGAATACTCTTCGCCAAACTCGCGCTGGACAGCCCGTAAGGGACTTTTCTGGGGCGCGGCAGAAGGGGGGCCAATCGAAACCGGTGAAATCCCGCCGGGAAACCAAAATACGGTGGGTTTCCGTACCTATAAATCGGTGTTCGATCTGGGTCCAGCCGCAGAAAAATACACGGTCAAAATGAGCGGCTGCCATTCATGCCCTATTCGTTGTATGTCGCAGCTCAATGTCCCGCGGGTGAAGGATTTTGGCGTGCCGAGTACCGGCGGCAACACCTGCGTGGCGAACTTTGTTCACACCACCATTTTCCCCAATGGCCCGAAAGATTTTGACGATAAAGACGATGGGCGAGTCGTAGGGAACCTGATCGGACTGAACCTGTTTGACGATTACGGTATCTGGTGTAACTACGGCCAGCTGCACCGTGACTTTACCTACTGTTATTCGAAAGGCGTCTTTAAACGCGTGCTGCCAGCCGAAGAGTACGCGGAGATCCGTTGGGATCAACTGGAGGCGGGCGATCCTAACTTTATCAAAGATTTTTACTATCGACTGGCGCATCGCGTGGGGGAACTCAGTCATCTTGCGGACGGTTCGTATGCCATTGCTGAACGCTGGGATTTGGGCGAAGAGTACTGGGGTTATGCCAAAAATAAACTGTGGTCGCCGTTTGGTTTTCCGGTCCATCATGCAAACGAAGCCTCGGCGCAGGTGGGGGCGATCACCAACTGTATGTTTAACCGTGACTGTATGGCGCACACCCATATCAACTTCATTGGTTCCGGCTTACCGCTGAAATTACAGCGCGAAGTGGCGGGCGAGTTATTTGGGTCGCAGGACGCCTACGACGAGACCAAGAATTACACCCCGATCAATGCCGCCAAGATCAAATATGCCAAATGGACGCTGCTGAAAGTCTGCCTGCATAACGCGGTTACGCTGTGTAACTGGGTTTGGCCGATGACGGTTTCACCCCTTAAGAGCCGTAACTATCGCGGAGATTTGGATCTGGAAGCGAAATTCTTCCAGGCAGTCACCGGTGATGAAACCACGCAGGCGAGTCTGGACCTGGCCGCTGAACGCATCTTTACCCTGCATCGAGCCTATACGGTCAAACTGATGCAAACCAAAGATATGCGTAATGAACACGATCTCATCTGCTCCTGGGTGTTTGATAAAGACCCGAAAATTCCGGTCTTCACCGAAGGCACCGACAAGATGGACAGGGAGGATATGCGCCAGTCACTGACGATGTTCTATCAGGAAATGGGCTGGGATCCCGAGTTGGGTTGCCCAACGCGTGAAACCCTGAATCGACTCGGACTTGAAGACGTGGCAGCCGATTTGGCTGCGCAGGATCTGTTGCCAGCGTAAGGAACGCGAGATGACTAACGTGAGCAACGTTCAGGCACCCGTTGAGGCGCCTCCTGACGAGGTTGATAGCCAAAAGAGACACTGGCTACAGGCGTTTCACCCGC
>NZ_SZWU01000060.1:118617-141839 GCF_005280935.1 Citrobacter sp. wls757
CGCCGCAGGTTCAGGAAGCTGCCAGCCCGGAGTCGATTGTGGCAGATTTTATCCGCCAGCATTCGGCATCGGGGCACCTGGTGGCGCGCAGCGTGTTTCTGCAGCCACCTTATTCGGTCCCTGAAGCCGATCTCTCCGCGCTGCTGGATGTGCTGTGCCAGGACGCGAATAACGCGGATATCACCCGTGTGCAGGGTGCGGAAGATGTCTATTTCTACTCAACTCAAACCATGACGGCAAACTACGCCGACATGTGCGTGCAGGTGGTGGAAAACGACATCTGTCGTGCGATTGCCGAGGCGGTACGCTTCGACTGTCGAACGTATCCTCGCCCCTATAAGGTCGCCATGTTGACGCAACCGCCGTACAGCTTTGAGTCTCAGCAGATTTCAGCGGCGCTCACGGCCATGGAAACGCATCCTGATTACGCAGATATACGTACTGTGGAATCGTCAAATGCGGAGCCTTATTTGTTCAGCGAACGTTTTATGAGTTATGGCAAAGCGTACGGCCTTTGTGAATGGCTTGAGGTTGAGCAGTATCAGAACCCCTGAAATATTCAGGTTGATGTCATGGAATGTGTGGACGACCACTGTCACAGCATTAGAGGATAACCCGATGTCCTTCACCCGACGAAAATTTGTCATTGGCATGGGGACGGTGATTTTTTTTACCGGCCCAGGTCAAAATCTGTTAGCGAGTACCAGGAGCCCTAAAGCCGTTCGTTACGTCATGATTCACGACGAATCACTGTGTAACGGATGCAATATTTGCGCTCGTGCATGCCGGAAAACCAACCATGTACCTGACCAGGGCAGCCGTTTGTCTATAGCGCATATTCCGGTAACCGATAACGACAACGAAACGCTGTATCACTACTTCCGTCAGTCCTGCCAGCATTGTGATGATGCACCTTGTATTGAGGTGTGTCCGACCGGTGCCTCCTGGCGAGATGAGAACGGTATTGTGCGAGTAGATACGTCTTGCTGTATTGGTTGCAGTTACTGTATTGGCGCGTGTCCTTATCAGGTGCGCTATCTCAACCCGCAAACCAAAGTGGCGGATAAATGCGACTTCTGCGCTGAATCTCGGCTGGCTAAAGGTTTCCCTCCGATCTGTGTTAACGCTTGCCCGGAACATGCGTTGATTTTCGGTCGTGAAGATAGCCCGGAAATTCAGACCTGGTTGCGAGAAAACAAGTATTACGAATATCAACTTGCAGGCGCCGGGAAACCCCATCTGTATCGTCGGTTCGGTCAACATTTGATTAAAAAGGAAAATGTATGAACGCGTCGCAGAATGCCGAACAGTTTCACGCCCAGCTTGCACAGTATGTTCCCCTGTTTTCACCGGACTACTGGCCTGTGTGGTTAGTCGTTGCCGGGTTAATGCTGGTGGGAATGTGGCTGGTGCTGGCGCTTCACGCCATGCTGCGCTTTCGGGCGGCGCATAAAGCGTCGGCAGGGCATGGTGAGAAGGTCTATTTATATTCGAAGGCTGTCCGCTTGTGGCACTGGTCGAATGCGCTGTTATTTCTGTTGCTTCTGGTTAGTGGCCTGGTCAATCACTTCTCTGCCGTTAGCGCACCGGTAATGAAAAGCCTGCTCACCGTTCATGAGGTTTGTGGCTTTTTGCTACTTGCCTGCTGGATTGGTTTTGTGCTGATCAACCTGATTGGCGGCAACGGACATCACTATATTATTCAACGTCAGGGCTGGATCGCTCGTGCGCAAAGACAAACTCGTTTTTACCTGTTTGGCATTATGCAGGGCGAGTCACACCCATTTCCGGCCTCACCTCGCTCTAAATTTAATCCGTTACAGCAGGCGGCCTATGTTGGCGTGATGTATGGTTTGTTGCCACTGCTACTGATCACTGGATTGTTATCGCTTTACCCGGTAGCTGTCGGCGATCTGTTCCCCGGAGTGCGTTACTGGCTGCTTCAGGCGCACTTTGCGCTGGCAATAGTCAGTCTGTTTTTCATTTTTGGGCATCTTTATCTCTGCACTACGGGGCGCACGCCGGGCGAAACCTTTAAGTGTATGGTGGATGGCTACCACCGGCATTAAGCGATGATGATTACGCGAAGTGACTTACGGGCCTGGCGTGTTGGGCCCGTCATGTATCGTTGGTTTCTACGCGCGTTTCCCGCAGGAGGAAGCTATGCCGATGTTCATCGCGCGCTCCAGCGGGAAGGGTATACCGATTGGGCAAATAGCCTGGTGGAATACGGCTGGTCAAAATGGCGGGAAGAGGCGAGTTTTGCTCAGCAGGATATTGACGCGATGGGGAATATTTCCTGTGAGCAAGTCGCGGGGGAAACCAGCCGTCCGTTGGCGAGTGCGGAAGATTATGCCCGATTTAGCAGTGCGGGTGACAACGTTAAAATTGCCAGCGCCGGGTATGCTGCGCAGATCGCCTGTGCCGGTTACAGCGCACGGATTGGCAGTGTAGGCTATAACACGCATATCGGCAGTTCAGGCGATCGCGGGCGAATAGCGATTGCGGGAAACTCGGCTCGTATCAGCAGTGTGGGCGACGGAACGCGTATTGCCAGTACCGGCATGCGCGTACGTATCAGTTCGCTCGGCGATCGAAATCGGATTGCCAGTAGCGGTGATTTAACCCAACTGGCCTGTTTTGGCGCAGAGGCGAAAATCGCTAACTGCGCGGACAATATCCACATTATTGCCAGCGGAGAGAACGCCGTTGTTGCCAGTACCGGTGCTGTCGACTCGATAATTCTTGGTCCCGGCGGATGTGCGGCGCTGGCTTATCACGATGGCGAAAGAATGCGTTTTGCGCTTGCCGTTGAAGGGGAAAATAACGTTCGGGCGGGCGTGAAATATCGGCTCAACGAAGACCATCAGTTCGTGGAATGTTGAGCCGAGAGGTCATTTTAGTGCGAATCGGCGCTGGGTGATTTTTTCAAGGCTAAAGCACAGCAGGTAATAAACCAGCCCGGTAAAGATAAAAATGGCTGCGGGGTAAATTTGCACCCGGCTGTTAACCTGACCGGCAACCGTCGTGAGTTCCGGCACGTTAACGATAAACGCCAGTGACGTGTCCTTCAGTAGCCCAATAAAAATCCCTGTCAGCGACGGCAGTACGTTACGCAGCACCTGCGGCAGCAAGATAAGCCACAGGGCCTGATCCGGGCGAAAACCCTGAACAACTGCCGCTTCATACTGCCCGCCAGGCAGTGCGCTAATTCCAGCATACACCGAGTGCATCACCGAGGCGGCGGTGAACCATGCCAGCGCCAGCGTCACGGTAACGGCACCGGGCAGATCGCTTCCGGTCAGCATGGGTAGCAAATACCACATCCAGAAAATCACAAAGATGAGCGGAATGCCGCGAATAAATTCCGCCCAGAAAAACAATCCGTTGCGAACCGCGCCCGGAAATCGCCAGGCGCAACAGGCAAGAACGATCCCGCCAGGCAGCGCCAGCAATGCCGCACCGATAGCCATCAGCAAAGTGAGCAGGACGCCACCGGGTTGCCCCTCAGCTACACGTCCCCACAGGAGATAGTCAAGATTGTCGGTAATGACCGAAACATTAGCGATCATGCAGTATGCTCCTGACGCTGAAGATGCGCATTCTTATCTTTGACGATTTACCCGACGCAGACTGCGGGCCAAGACGCGTAAGCAGCATTCCCAGAACGATGCCGGTAAACAGATAGAGCACGGTGCCAACGGCAAAGGCTTCCAGCGCGTGCGCGTTGTAGCTCTCAATTTGCCGTACCTGGTAGGTGAGCTCAGCAAATCCAATACCGCTGGCAAGCGAGGAAAGCTTCATCAGGTTGAGATATTGCCCAACAATCGGTTGCCAGGCGTTTGCCAGCCCCTGCGGCAGCAGAATGTGACGAAATATCGCCCAGGATGAAAACCCCTGCGCCACGGCAGCCTCGTGTTGTCCGGCAGAAACAGCCTGTAAACCCGAAGCGATCTCTTCAACCAAAAATGCTGAGGTAAATACCCCCAACCCCCATGCTGAACAGATAAATTCCGGCGTTAACCACCAGACATCACCCGGCAAAATTGACCATGGATGATCGGCATTGATAAAGCTAATGACGTTACGGGGTAGCCAGTTCCAGGCGGCAAAATACCAGAACATCAGTTGCACCAGTAAAGGCGTGTTGCGAAACACCGAGACCCACACCCCGACCATCGCTTTAGCGAGATGATTGCCCGTCAGGCGCAGGCCGAGCAGTGAGATGGCAATGAGCGTGGCGAGCACAATACCCGCCAGCGTCACCCAGAGCGTGGTGAGAAAACCGGAAATTATCCATTGCAGGGGTTGCCCACTCAGCACTCCCTGCCAGTCCATTGCATGCATTATGACGATGACTCCTGGTGTAACGGGTCGAGCACTTTTTTCAGGAAACGCTGGGTTCTCGGGTGCTGTGGTCGGACGAAAAAATCCTCCGGCGCGGCCACTTCCAGAATATCGCCACCATCGATGAAAACCACCCGATCGGCAATTTCGCGGGCAAAATGCATTTCGTGGGTCACGACGATCATGGTGATACCGCTGTGGGCCAGATTTTTCATTACCTGTAATACCTCGCCGATCATTTCCGGATCCAGCGCGGAAGTGGGCTCATCAAACAGAATAATTTGTGGAGACGAAGCCAGTGCGCGGGCGATGGCCACGCGCTGCTGCTGCCCACCGGACAACTGCGCGGCATAGGCGTTGGCTTTTTCCGCCAGTCCCACTTTTTCCAGCAACTCAAGTGCCCGACGATCCGCTTCCGTCTTGTTCCAGCCGTGAACATATTCCAGCGCCAGCGCGATGTTCTGCAGCGCAGTCAGGTGCGAATAGAGATTGAATTGCTGAAATACGAAACCGATACGGCTACGTAGCTGGCGTAACGCCGCCCCGCGCAACTGGCTAATCGGTTTACCATCAATGAAGATTTCGCCACCGCTGAGCGACTCAAGCTGGTTGATAAGACGAATAAGAGTGGATTTTCCTGAGCCGGAAGGCCCCAGAATAGTCACCACTTCACCGGGTTCAACCGCCAGGCTAACGCCGTTAAGGACGGTGTGAGCGTCATACTGTTTAATCACATTGCGTAGTTCGACGCTCGCCTGGCGCAAATGGGTAAAATCCGCAGCCGAAGCTGCGGATCGAGGAAAAAGGGCTGAGAGCATATTACTTGGCTTCTATTTTAAAGGCGCGGGCTTGCGGATTTTTGGTTTCAGGACCAAACCAGACATCATAAATTTTGGCTGCCTGCCCGGTAGATTCCAGCTTCAAAAGTTCATCGTTGACGGCTTTAAACAACGCTGGCTCACCTTTTTTCACCCCCACGCCGATCTCTTCTTTGCTCAGCAGGTCCGGCAGAATTTTGAAATCAGCTTTATCCGGCGCAGCGCCTAATAACCCGGCCAGAATCGTACTGTCCTGGGTAATGGCCTGAACATTGCCGTTGCGTAGCGCGGTTAACGCCAGCGGGATATCGTCGTAGGCCAACACGCGCGACTGCGGGAAGCGCTGATGCAGTGCCTGTTCACCAGTAGTGCCTTTTACCGCGCCGATGCGTGCTTTACTGTATTCATCGAGCTTATCCGGAGATTTTGCTGGCACAAGGAACTGCTGGCCGGTAACAAAATAAGGAACGGAGAAATCTATTACCTGCGCCCGTTCAGGTGTAATCGTGATATCTGCGACGATTAAATCAGCTTTACCAGATTGTAATAACGGAATGCGGTTTGCCGGATTGGTCGCTACAAGTTCCAGTTTTACACCAAGGGATTTGGCCAGCGCTTCGGCAAAATCAACGTCGTAGCCGACAATCTTATGGGTTTTGGCATCGACGGAGCCAAACGGAGGATTCGCGTCAAATGTCGCGACTTTTACGACGCCTGCGGCTTTGATATCGGCCAGTTGGTCAGCCTGAACCTGCGAGACGGTAAGTCCTGAGGCCAGCAGCACGCCCAATGCCAGCAGTGTTTTTTTAGCGCGGTAAGTTTTCGTTGCCATCATTGTATGAAATCCCTGTAGTTTTTTGGTTTGTGCTTTTTACGCTCCCATAACTTACGGTTGGGACAAAATAAGAAAAAATTCTTATCTATATACAAAATGTTATTAGTGAAGGATGTGTTAATAGCGGGTGAAAATAATGCAGGAGTGAAAGGTAAAATCGTGCATAAGCCTGGTAATAATTCGCATTTTGTTTTTGTGTGAGAGCACGCTTGAATAAGATTGAGCTGTGCTAATGTCCAGAAATGCTACTGGAATACCCTCCGGACCTGTACCATATATCACAACAGGTCTGGAGTGGGGATAAGCATGCTGCGTGATAATTTTAACGATCTCTATTATCTCATTATCGTTGCCCGCGAGCGTAGTTTTACCCGGGCAGCGGCAAAACTTGGGGTTTCGCAATCCGCGCTAAGCCATGCGATTCGTGGGCTTGAAGAGCGGCTGGATGTACGGCTTCTGACCCGCACCACGCGCAGCGTTGCGCCGACCGAAGCCGGAGAACGGCTTATCAACAGTATCAGCCCGCGTTTTGATGACATTGAAACAGAGCTGTTGGCATTAACCGATGTCCGTCAGCGCGTGGCCGGTAACATCCGCCTGACGCTGGGCGAACATGCATTGCAATCTACCGTCTGGCCCGCGCTGGAGCCGTTTTTGCAGGCTTACCCTGATGTGAATGTGGAAATGACCATCGACAATAGTCTGACGGATATTGTGACTGGCCGTTATGACGCGGGTATTCGACTCGGTGAGCAGGTGGCAAAAGACATGGTCGCCGTCAGAATTGGCCCGGACTGGCGTATGGTAGTGGTGGGGTCACCGGCGTATTTTGCTCGTCATGGCAAACCGCAAACCCCTCACGACCTGCAAAATCATAGCTGTATTAACATGCGCATGCCGACGTTGGGCGGATTATACGCCTGGGAGTTTGCTAAAGACGGGCAAGATTTGCGCGTACGGGTGGAAGGGCAGCTTATTTTTAACAATCTACCCCCGCGAATTAGCGCAGCGATGGCGGGAATGGGGCTGGCTTTTGTGCCGGAAGACACCGTCGAGCAGGCTGTTGCAGAGGGGGCATTGGAAAAAGTGTTGGAGGACTGGTGCGAACCTTTCCCTGGCTATTATTTGTACTACCCCAGCCGAAAACAACATACCGCCGCCTTTGCGCAACTGATTGAGGCCTTACGGTATACGGGCTGAAGTGGGTGGGGTTAACAGGCGATAAAAAACCGGCATTGCGCCGGTTTGGAAATCAGATTTTGCAGGCGTCGCCGCAGTCATTATCAGCAATAATTTCCTGCGCTTTCTTGTCTGCATCTTCCAGACGTTCAGCGTTACGCTCTTGCGCTTCTTCCAGTCCATCAAAGACCAGATTATCGAGATCAATTTCCATCATTCACCTGCTCAGGTTCAGCGTTTAACATCACGTTATTATATTGCAAAAATGTTGCTTAACAGCAGCGATTCTTGCTACTTAGCATCGAACGCAATCCGCTGTGCGTATTTATCCGCCAAAATAGCCTATGGTTCGCAATTGCTAAAGAATCATTGGTTGTAAATACCGCAAAATCCTCGCTCTCTCTACCGTTTTATCTCCACTTTTACATTAACGTGATGTGCGATCATTTTTAACAAATCTGCGACAAAATCACTATACATATAACTTAATATCTTTTATACATTAATTGTTCAACCCTGCGACTATTCCACAAAAGAGAAAGCAATATGGAACAGACACCTGATAAGAAAAATGATAATTTTCAAAAAGATGGCAAAGAACAGTTCAATCGCTCGATCGGTCTTATTTCAAACTTTGCGTTGGGTTTTACCTACCTGTCGCCGCTTACTGCCGTCTATTCGCTGTTTGCACTGGCCGTAACGCTGGCGGGGCCGCCCGCAGTATGGTGGATTTTAATCGTCGCATGTGGGCAACTTTTGGTGGCATTGGTGTTTGGTGAGGTCGCTTCCCAGTATCCGATAACCGGCGGGCTTTACCCCTGGGCCAGAAGGTTGTGGGGCAAGAAGTATGCGTGGATCGCCGCCTGGATCTATCTGTGGGCGCTGGTGGTCACCATTACGTCGATCGCGGAATATACATCAACGTTCGTTGAATCACTCTTCCACTATGGCCAGACGCCGGCCACGATGTTGGTGACTTCTGTTCTGCTGCTGCTGTTGATGATGGCCGTTAATATGTCCGGGACTAAAAATCTGGCCCGGGTGGCAAAAATTGGCTTCTGGTGTGAAATTGTCAGCGTGATCGCGCTGGGGATTTATCTGCTGATTTTCCACCGTTCACAGCCGTTCTCTGTGATTTTTGACTCGATGGGCGTGCTGGCTCATGACGGCAGCTACTCCACCGCATTTATGTCTGCTGCACTGATGGGGCTGTTTATGTTCTTTGGCTTTGAGGCCTGCGGTAACGTTGCGGAAGAGGTGCAGAATCCGAGTAAAAAGATCCCGGTGGCGATGATTTTAAGCATCGTATTCGGCGCGATTTCCGCCATTATTTCTGTTATGGGTTATTTGCTGGCTTCACCGAATCTGGTCAGCATCGTGAATGGCAAAACGTCCGATCCGATCCCGGCAATCCTTAATGAAGCTCTGGGCGAAACTGGCGCGACTGTCTTTATCGTCGTCGCAATTATCGCCATGTTGTCGTGCATCTTGTCTCTGCAGGCTGCGTTAAGCCGTCTTATCTTTTCTTTCTCCCGCGACAGAATGCTGCCGGGAAGTGAATGGATGGCCAAAATCTCTAAAAATGGTGTTCCGGATAATGCCATGGTCGTCAGTTGCCTGCTGCCAGTGATCATCTGCGTTTGGGTTTATTTCCAGCCAGATAACCTGTCGCGTATCACCGCGTTTGCTGTTATCGGGATATACATCTCGTTCCAGATGGTTGTGCTGGCCGCGCTGCGTCAGCGTCTGAAAGGCTGGAAACCGGCGGGGGAGTGGACCATTGGCGGTTGGGGCGTAATCGTGAATGTGCTGGCGTTAGCTTACGGATTGTGCGGGATCTGGTTACTTGCGCAACCGGCAGACAGCAGCGACTTCATCGACCGTTGGACGGTCCTGTTCGGCCTGGCGATTGTTGTTGGCTCGGGGCTTATTTATATGTTCCTGACCCGTCCGTTTGGTCGTTCAGCGGCGCCGGAAAACGACGCCATTGCCTACGCCAATAAGCTCAATATGGGGCAGGATAACTAAAAATTAAGGGCCTTCGGGCCCTTAGTTTTGATAATGATAAAGGATAAAGTAGTCGCTCTGATACACCACGGTACTGTTTGCAGGTGACAGCAATTCACCCACGCGAAAACGTGGCCAACTGGAGAAAATGATCCTGTTTTCCAGATTAGTCAGAATCACATAGTCAGGATGGGCACAGGAAAGCAGTTCGGCTTCTATCTGACTGACCAGCAGATCGACCGCGGCAACACCGAGAAACTGGTTGTTGTAGTAGACCGGGACGGCTGACGTTAGGGTATAGGAGATATTGCAAATATAGTCGACGTAGGGACCGTGGATATAGGCTTTGCCTGCCGGAGGAGAATGCTTAAACCACTCAAAGGTTCTGAAATCCAGTCGTTGTTGCGTGGCCTGATCCAAATCCAGATGCGCCTGGCTTAAACCATTATCTTTCTTATACCACCACTCCAGCAACCAGTACTCTTTTGTGGTTGCGGTGCTCTCAATATGGCTGGCGAATCCTGCCCCTGAGCAGTAATGGTTGTTATTGAGCGTGCGCTTGATGTGCTGTTGAACGGTGGATCTGACTGAGGGGTCGAGAACGACCTCGGCTGAGGCCTTTTGTACCCCTGAAATCGCCTCATGGATGCTCCTCGCCAGCGCAACGGTAGAATCTACGGTAGAAACAGTAATGTCATCAATTTTACGAATTAATGCGCTTAGGGATGTCGAAGAGCTCATTGTCTGTCCTGCCTTCACTGATTGTCAGTTCGAGTTATATTTCAGCTTTTTTTCAATAAGGTAGTAGGTAAACGTGTCGATGATCTGCGTGGCAAACTGTACTGACTCTGCCTCGTTGTGAGCAGCCAGCGCATCGGCCAGCGCCGAATAAAGCGCGATAATTTCTGCATGAATACTGTCTGTGCGATAAAGTATCGCCACCAGCGATGCCCATTCAGCCTGAACCTGCAGCTCCTGATTGGCCAGTCGCGCTGAATGCGAACTGGCGGCAATCGCCAGCAGACAACGCATATCGGCCTGGGTCATCAGCTCAGGTGAGTTTGCCTTTCTGAGCACCTCGACAAACTCGCGAAATTTGGCGATATCCGCACCGGTCATCCGTCGGGAAGCCAGCCTCGCGCTATGGCTAATAATGGCGCAATGCATTTCACCCAGATCAGACAGATAATCCGTACTGATCGCCTTGAACGGATGCAGGGCGCTATTTTTGCCATCAATATTTTCGCAAACGAAACTCCCGCCATTACGACCACGAACCGTATGGATAAGATTATTAGCCCGAAGCGTGTTTAGCGCTTCTCTGATAGTGATATGTGAGACACCCATCATCTTTGCCAGATCAGTTTCGTTGGGGAGCTGTTCTTTTGGCTCCAGCAACCCCGTGATAATGGCATTTGAAAGGCGTTGGACTATCTGGTCTGAACGACTGACCTGCCCGATAGGCGCAAATATGACCGCGTGAGTAATCATAATCTTTTCTGTACTCAATTCCCTGAAACAACGACCATTTTTAACACATGCCCGTCGGGCAAGGAAGGTAAGAATGGCCGAGTTATTTTACATGCCTGGGCGCAACGTCACTGCACAAGCGGATGTGTGTCCCGATAACCTTATGATGAGCTGGGCGTAACGCGTCAGCTGGCAATAAAAAGCCTCACCCTGCAAATGTGAAAATTAAGTTAAAAATGCGAGGCTTATCATAGTGTCAATGTTGCGCATTTGAAAAAATTTTACAATATATATATTACATAAGATTCTTTATGTATTAATTGGCAGGAGACAAACATGAAAACCCTGAAGCATTTTATTAATGGGCACTATGTAGCAGGCAGTAGCGAAGATAGCTTCGAACTGGTGAGTCCGGTTGATGGTGAAACGTACGCAATATCTCCCAACGCTAACGAGGTGGAGGTAGAGCAGGCTTACTCAGCAGCGGAGGCGGCGTTTAGCATCTGGAGAAAATCGACGCCGGCACAGCGGCAAAAGGCGTTATTGCGGCTGGCCGATGAGATTGAACGCAACGTTGAGCGACTGGTAACCGCGCAGAGTCAGGAAACCGGTCAGCTTCGCCATTTTATTGAGAAAGAGGAGATCGCGGCATCTTGCGATGCCATCCGCTTTTTTGCCGGAGCGGCGCGCTGTCTTGAAGGAAAGGCGGCCGGAGAATATTCCGCAGGATTTACTTCAACCATTCGTCGTGAACCGCTGGGTATTGTTGGGCAAGTGACGCCGTGGAACTACCCGTTCATGATGGCGGTGTGGAAGATTGCACCAGCGCTGGCGGCAGGCAACACGGTGGTGTTAAAACCAAGCGACACCACGCCAGTTAGTACGCTGCTGTTGGCTGAACTGGCCGCACCGTTGTTCCCAAGAGGGGCGTTTAACGTTGTGTTGGGCAAAGCCAGCACTGGTTCGCTGGTGGTTTCAAACCCGAAAGCCTCACTGGTCTCGATTACCGGTTCGGTCCGTGCGGGTTTGCAGGTTGCGGCTTCGGCGGCGGCAAATCTGACCCGAGCACACCTGGAATTGGGCGGGAAAGCGCCCGCAATCGTGTTCGCCGATGCGGATATAGACAAGGCGATTGCGACGATTACCACAGCTGGCTTTTTCAATGCCGGGCAGGATTGCACAGCGGCAACGCGGATCCTGGTAGAGCAATCTATCTACGCTGAGTTTCTGGAAAAACTGATCCAGAAAACAAAAAGTATCAAATATGGGCCGCCAGAAGATCAAAATGCACTGTACGGCGCATTGAATAGCCGGAATCAGCTGGAGCAGGTGAAAGGCTTTATTGAGCGTTTACCGGCACATGCAAAAATTGAAACCGGTGGGCGCGCAGGATCTGGTCCAGGCTTCTATTTTGAGCCGACGATCGTCTCCGGTTTGCATCAAAATGATGAAGCTATTCAGCATGAAGTATTTGGCCCGGTAATGACTATTCAGTCGTTTTCTACTGACGAAGAGGTACTACACAAAGCGAATGATGTGGAGTATGGTCTTGCCGCCAGCGTCTGGACCAGTAACCATGGTCGCGCCCAACGCTTCAGCATTGACCTCGATTTTGGCACGGTGTGGATTAACAATCACATTCCTCTGTGTGCCGAGATGCCGCACGGCGGGTTCAAAAAATCGGGGTACGGCAAAGATCTCTCATCTTATTCACTCGAGGAATACACTCGGGTGAAACATATCATGTGCGACATTTCTGAATAGAGAGGATTACGATGAAAACATTAAAAATCGCGGTGCTTTCATTAGTGATGTTCTCGGGCTATAGCCTGGCAGAAAGTACATCGCTGAATACCGTAAAAGAGTATATGGCGGCGTGGAATGCGCATGATGCTTCGCGAGCCGCTCAATTTCTTGCTGATGATGCGGTCTATTATGATGCCGCCACAGGAGAACCGATAAACGGCAGGGAAAAAGCAGAAAAAGAGGTTATCGGCGCTTTTATTAAGGCGGTTCCAGATCTTAGCTGGAAAATGGTTGGAAAACCCGTCTACGACGAAGATACCGTGGCCTTTCGTTGGGAATTTTCAGGCAAAAATAGTGGTGAATGGGCAGGGAGTCCGCCGACAAATAATCCGATCAAATTTGAAGGCGTCAGCTATATTCATGTTAAAGCAGGAAAAATCACCTGGCAGGGTGATTATTATGATTCTAAAAAACTGGATGAAGAGTTAAAGCCAGTGAAGTAGTCGGTTGTACCCCTTTATAAATAAGAAGGGGTATCTCTCTTATTTGTGTCGTATTAAAGGCAGTGTGTAGCAATAAGGAAAAAAGTTAATGGCAATTACCAGACGTGATTTTCTCAACGGCGTCGCGGTGACTATTGCGGCGGGGCTTACCCCGCTGGAGTGGGTCAGGGCGGCAGGAAAGGGAAACGCATTTATAGATGGAAATTATTATCCTCCTGCGCTGACGGGGCTGCGGGGTAATCATCCTGGATCGTTTGAAATGGCGCATGCGCTAGGCCGCGAGCATAAACATTTTGATTTAAACGCTCTGCCCGTTGAGGAAGAGTACGATCTGGTGATTGTGGGTGGCGGGATTAGCGGGTTAGCTGCCGGTTGTTTTTGGCGTCAAGTTGCCGGGCAAAATAGCCGGATCCTGATCCTCGATAACCATGACGACTTTGGTGGACATGCCAAACGTAATGAATTTACCAGCTCGGGTAAGAAATTACTCGGTTATGGTGGCAGCGAAGCATTCCAGTCACCTGCGCATAATTTCAGCCCTGAAGTACAAAAGTTGATGGAAACCGTGGGCGTCAGCGTCACGCGGTTAAAAGAGAGTTTTGACGTAAACTTCTACCCCGACTGGCAGCTCAGTCGCGGCGTTTTCTTCGATAAGAAGAATTTTGGCGAAACAAAAATCGTCAGCGGCGATCCGGGACGCGCGGTATCTGATGATATTCCGCCGGACAGGCTCAATGGGCGTAAAATTGAAGACTTTATCAATGATTTTCCGCTAAGTGAGAACGACAGGAAAGCGCTGATCGACCTGCACGTCCGGCCCGGTGATTACCTGCCGGGGATGACGGTCGATGAGAAAATGGAATGGCTGGATACCCACAGCTACAGTGAATTTTTGGCAACAAAAGTTGGTTTGAGCAAAATGGCGCTGCTCTATTTCCAGCAGCGTTCCAACGACTTCTTTGCTATTGGTATTGAAGGTATTTCCTGTAGCGATGCCCGTGCGTGCGCCTTACCCGGCATGGAAGGGATGGGGTTACCGCCGTTGGACGGAGAGTCGCTGGCCGACCTCGAAGAGCCGTATGTTTACCACTTCCCGGACGGTAACGCCGGGTTAGCCCGCCTGTTAGTCAGATATATGCTGCCGGATGCGCTACCGGGCAACACGATGGAAGACTCTGTCCTCGCCAGACTACATTACGAAAAGCTGGATCTGCCGGAAAACACCACGCGCCTTCGCCTGAACAGCACGGTGATTAATGCGGCCAACGTGCAGGATGGCGTGGCGGTGACCTATCTGCGTGACGGTAAAATGCACCGTGTGCGCGGTAAGAACACCATCATGGCAGGCTATAACATGATGATCCCGTATCTGGTGCCTGAGATGCCGGAACAGCAGCAGGCGGATCTTAAACTGAACGTGAAGGCACCGCTGGTGTACACCAACGTGGTGGTCAAAAACTGGCAGGCGTTCAAACAGCTTGGCGTACATGAGTTTTATTCTCCGGCGGCACCTTATAGCAGGGTCAAGCTCGACTACCCGGTCAGTATTGGTGGGTATCAACATCCGGCCTCCCCGGACGATCCGATGGTCATTCATATGGTCTATGTGCCGACTTATCCGGGCAGTAACCTGTCGGCCAGAGAGCAGTTCCGTCTGGGACGAGCCTATTTGCTGGGGACCACTTTTGCCGCGCATGAGGAGATGATTCGCTCCCAGTTGCAGGAGATGTTTGGCTCAACTGGATTTGATAATCAACGCGATATTGCCGCCATTACGGTTAACCGCTGGGCGCATGGCTATGCGTACTACGCCAACTCGCTGTTCGATGATATGGATAAGATGCCAGAAATTATCGAACGGGCGCGTAAGCCAGTCGGTCGCATTGCCATCGCTAACTCCGATTCTGACTGGAGTGCTTATGCCCACACGGCAATCGATCAGGCATGGCGTGCGGTTAATGAACTCAAGGATATGGGGTGATCTATGCGTAATGTAACCATTCTCGCCGCCTGTTTATTTACCGCTTCGGTTTCCGCTGCTGAATCTAACGGTGAATACATCGCGCGAATTTCAGACTGCGTCGCCTGTCACACAGCAGAAGGTGGTGCGGCGATGGCGGGGGGCAAAAAGTTTCCTACTCCGGTGGGGGATATTTATTCGACCAACATTACCCCGGACAAAACGCAGGGTATTGGAAATTATTCTTACGAGGATTTTGAAAAGGCCGTACGGCAGGGGATCGCCAAAGATGGTCATCCGCTCTATCCGGCTATGCCTTATCCCTCCTATGCGAAACTTTCTGACGAGGATGTTAAGGCGCTGTATAGCTATTTTATGCATGACGTCACGCCGTCAGCACAGCCCAATAAAGAGAATGCCATTCCGTGGCTACTCTCCGCCCGCTGGCCGCTGCATATCTGGAACTGGCTGTTTACCGACGCGCCAGTGACGGCTGTAGAGGGCGCGAAAACGGATGATAATGCTGCCCTGGTAAAACGAGGTGCTTATCTGGTGGAAGGCCCCGGACACTGCGGTTCATGCCATACCCCGAGAGGCATGGCGATGAACGAAAAAGCGTATACTAATGCTGATGCCGAATACCTGAGCGGCGCGATGATTGACGGCTGGTATGCACCGTCGCTGCGCGGCACCGGTATGTCTGAGCAGGAGTTAAAATCGCTGTTGCTGACCGGTAAAAGCAAGCATGCCGCGGTTTCAGGTTCGATGGCTGAAGTCGTCACGCAGAGTACACAGTATCTGACCGACGAAGATGCCACGGCGATCGCCCAATATCTGTTGAGCCTGAAAAGTGCGAAGCCTGAAACGGTACGTGCTGCGGCGACTACAGCATCCTGGTCGAATTCACCTGAGGCGGGCAAAGTGACCTATAACCGCTACTGTTCAACTTGTCACGGTCTGGAAGGGAAAGGTACGGATGATAACGCGCCTTCTTTAGTTAACAATCCACTGGTGATGGTTGATGACCCGACACCGCTGTTCAGAGTGATTGCCCACGGCGCAGAAACACCGACAACGCGTGGCAGCGTCTCCTTTAAGATGCCTGCCTACGGTGGCTTGTTAAGCGACAACGAAATGCGCGACGTGATCAACTACGTGCGTAAAAGCTGGGGTGAAGGGAATGGCGAAGTAAGCCAGGAAGACCTGGCTGGCGTTAAAAAAGCGTCACATTAAACAGTTTGCCGGAGAAGGTGCTTGCACCGTTATCCGGCAGTGCTTACACGGTGTTTACCCTGATAATATCCGCGAGTCGGGTAAACGCCGACGTCATTTCATTTTCTTCTATACTGGCAAATCCCAGCAACAGGCCGCTGCGTTTCTCTTCATTCACGTAGTAGCGTGACAGTGGGCGCACCAACAACCCTTGCGCATTCGCCTGTTGGGCAATGACCGCATCATCGCTCCCGGCGGGTAACTGTAAGATCATATGCAGCCCGGCGTTGCTGCTGAAAGAACCAAGAAAATGTTCACCAAGTTGGCGGCTGATAAGCTCTACCAGCATCTGACGACGACGACTGTATAGCTGACGCATTTTCCGAATGTGTGCCGCGTAATAACCCTCGCGAATAAACTCCGCCAGTGCGGCCTGAATCAACAGATGCCCACCACGATAGAGGTCGTTATGAACCTTTTTCAGCGGAGCGGCTAACGATTTAGGTAGCACGACATACCCGAGTCGCAGTGCGGGATAGAGTGTCTTACTGAATGTCCCGATGTAAATGACCGGTGTCTCTTCTTCCAGCCCCTGCAAAGAGGGAATCGGCTGGCCGGAAAAGCGGAACTCACTGTCGTAATCATCTTCCACTATCCAACTTCGCGTTTCACGTGCGCGAAAGAGAAGTTGCCGGCGGCGGCTCAGACTCATTACCGAACCGAGTGGGTATTGATGTGACGGTGTCACAAAAATAAGTTTTGGCGGTGTTTCACCTGCATCCGGCGGGACCATGCCTTGTTCATCAACCGGGATAGCCGAAAAATTAACGGCATTGATGCGCAGAATATTTTTGATTCCCCAGTAGCCCGGTTCCTCAATCCAGGCGTGATCGCCCGGGTTGCATAAAGTCCGGGTCACCAGATCCAGGGCCTGGTGAATACCTTCAGTAATCAGAATTTGCTCCGGTGAGCACCGTACGCCGCGAGCGGTGCGCAGATAGTCTGCCAGTGCTTCTTTTAGCTCATTCACGCCGCCTGTGGCATCGTAAGTGAGATACTCCGGGCGCAGTCGTCTTGCCAGCCTGTCCTGAATTTTCTTGAGCACCCGGTGCGGGAAATGCTCTACATCAGGTACGCCTGGAATAAATGCCCCCCACTGACGGGGACTGGCGCTGGCATGACCCAGCAGCTCAAGGCAGCGGTCGGATAAGCGGGTGTGATCTTCCAGAGCGGCAGCAACAGGCTCTTTGTCAGGACGCAGGTCGAGATTGTCCAGCACGCTGTCGGTCACAAATGTGCCGCTGCTGGTGCGCGCGGAAATATACCCTTCAGCTTGCAACTGTTCGTACACCCGCAGGACGGTATTGCGCGATAGCGTCAGCTCTCCTGCCAGGTCACGCGACGGAGGCATTCGGGTAGCCGGTTTCAGGCTACCTTCGAGGATGCAACTACAAATGGCGGCATACAGGCGGCGATGTAGTTTTTCGTCAGTCTGCTGATTAAATGCATGCTTGATCACATCTCCGGCAAGTGAACGCATTTGGATCCTTAAAATAAAACGATTTGGCTCTCGATTAAAGTACCAGACGGCGTCTAAATTTAAAGGGTAATTCAACCGAAATGTATTAATGGACAAGGTGTAGAGATTGAACAATAAAAACCTGCAACAACGTCGTCTGGATGCCACCCCGCGTGGCGTGGGTGTGATGTGTGATTTTTATGCCCAGTCGGCAGAAAACAGCACGATTACCGATATCGAAGGCAATCAGTACATCGATTTTGCCGCCGGGATCGCCGTGCTGAACACCGGACACCGCCATCCTCGCCTGGTGCAGGCAGTCGAAGCGCAACTTCAGGCTTTTACCCATACGGCTTATCAGATTGTCCCGTACGAAAGCTATGTGTCTTTAGCTGAGAAAATCAACGCCGTTGCGCCAATCGACGGCAAGCGTAAAACCACATTCTTCACTACCGGGGCTGAAGCGGTAGAAAACGCGGTGAAAATTGCGCGCGCGCATACCGGCCGTCCTGGCGTTATCGCATTTGGCGGTGGTTTTCACGGGCGTACTTACATGACGATGGCGTTAACCGGCAAGGTGGCACCCTATAAAAAAGGTTTCGGCCCGTTCCCTGGCTCTGTTTACCATGCGCCATATCCTTCTGAATTGCAGGGTATTTCCACGGCGGATTCCCTAAAAGCGATTGAGCGTCTGTTTAAAGCCGATATCGATCCAACCCAGGTTGCGGCGATTATCTTCGAACCCGTCCAGGGCGAAGGGGGCTTCGTGGTGGCACCGCCAGAGTTTGTGGCTGCCATCCGCCGTATTTGCGACGAGCATGGCATCGTGATGATCGCTGATGAAGTACAAAGCGGGTTTGCCCGTACGGGTCAGCTGTTTGCGATGGATCATTACGCCGATAAAGCGGACCTGATGACCATGGCGAAAAGCCTTGCGGGCGGCATGCCGCTGTCAGGCGTCGTGGGCAAAGCCGAAATTATGGATGCGCCTGCGCCGGGTGGTCTGGGGGGAACCTACGCCGGAAACCCGCTGTCGATTGCAGCGGCCCATGCGGTGCTGGATATCATTCGTGATGAGCAGCTATGCCAGCGTGCGGCGGCTCTCGGCGAACAGCTGCGCGCCGCTCTGACAGACGCGCAAGCAGGGTGTCCTGAACTGGCCGAAGTGCGAGGTTTAGGCTCTATGATTGCTGCTGAATTCTGTGATGCAGCGACAGGAGAACCCAACGCTGCTGCCGCACAACGCGTGCAGAAGAAAGCCCTTGAGCAAGGATTGCTGCTGCTGACCTGCGGTCAGTATGGCAACGTTATTCGTTTCCTTTACCCGCTGACAATTCCGCAGGATCAGTTCGCTAAAGCGCTCGATATTATCAAAGCAGCAACCAAGTAATTCGCTAGTTGTCATTTACACAAAGCCGACGGTCGTCATCACCGTCGGCTTTTTTGTTGCCGTGGATTTACCAACCACATGCCGTTATATATTTACATATATATCGATTGGATCTATTCTATTCATCATACAAATACAATAACTGTACTCTTCAAGAGAAGGCGCTTGCGTTAGCGGCCTCCAGTCTTTCTATCTAACGAATTGAATTAACGAATGTTAAATAACAAATTTACCCCAGTGGCCTCTGGGTTGTTAACCTTTGCCTGTTTTTCCACCGCCGTCACGGCTCATGCTGAAGATACCGTCATCGTTTCGGCGCCAGCCACGTCACAATCCTCGTTATCGGAACATGAACCTCCGGCGAGCGAAAAAAAGTCACGTTAGGTAGCCTCGGCGAGCGAGAGTTGATAGACGTTCCCTGGTCGGTGCAGACGTTGTCGAAAAAAGTGCTGGATCAGCAACAAATCAAAGATGTGAAAGACGCCTATCGCTACCTACCGTCCGTTCAGGGTGACGGCGTCCGCCCACAAACCCGCGGCATGCAGGGGAGCGTGGTACAAAACCATATGATTGATGGCCTGAACGCCGTCTCCACGACGGAATATTCGACCGAACAGTTCCAGAACATTGAGGTGTTGAGCGGCATCGCTGGATCGCTGTATGGCCCTGCTAATCCAGCAGGGATGTTTAATTTGGTGTCTAAACGACCTGTCGATACACCGTTGCATCGCGTCACAGTAGGGCAAGGTACAGGGTCGGGAACGTTGGCATCGATGGATTTCAGCGGCCCAATCGATGCGGGAGACCGGGTGAAATATCGCCTCAACTTGCTGAACGATGAGGGCCATAGCTACACCACCGATAGCCATGTCCGTCGACAGTACGCTGGCTTGGGGCTGGACTTTCAACTGACAGATCAAACGGTGCTGGAGAGTAATTTCAGCTATTACCATTATTACGAAAAAGGCATGCCGGGTAGCTTTGCCCTGGCGAAAGGCGTTCACTTTCCCGCGGCATTTGATCCTACGGACAGTAAATATGGTCAATCTTATGCGGGTCATGATGACGAAACGACTACCGTCGATATGCATATTAAGCATGATTTTGACGGCAACTGGATGCTGGATCTGGGGGCGCTGCACCAGGTTGCAGACCGCGAGTCGACGGCCGTGACCAACACCCTGACGGATAACCGGGGCGATTACACCACTACAACCTCTAATTCGGCGGCCAGTCGGTTTACCATCAACAGTTATTTAGCGAACCTGACCGGTAGCATTGATACCGGCTGGCTGACGCAGGATATTGCTACCGGAATGCGTGGATTTGTGTGGAAAAACTATAATCCAAGAAACGGCGGCACTTTCACTCTGGGGCATTCTTCCCTCGATCAACATCCCGACTATCCACGACCACCGTATCCAGATTTTAACGATCGCTATCATTCAGCGACCACCACTCAACATGCATTTTTGCTCAGCGATACGCTGCATTTTTCCCCGCAGTGGAGTTTGCTGCTTTCCGGCAGTGAGAACCTGTTTACCGTCAGTAACTACAACAAAGCTGGACATGAAAGCAGCCGTCAGCAGGACAATGGCATGAGCGGTTCTACCAGCCTGATGTATAAACCGGTGGAGAACGTCACGCTGTATACCACCTGGGCGGACAGTTTGCAGCAGGGCGATACCGCGCCCGCCGGGGCGCGCAATGCCGGGCAGGTGTTAGATCCCTACCGTAGCCATCAACTGGAGGTGGGCGCAAAATATGCGCCAGTAAAAGATCTGCTGCTTACCGCTGCGCTTTTTGAAGCCAAACGCCCCTTTGCCTATACCAACGACAATGGCGATTTTGCTCAGGATGGTACGCAGAAAAACCGTGGGCTGGAACTGATGGCTGATGGGCATATCACCCGTAATTTGCGCGTGTTAGGCGGCGGAGCCTGGCTTGATCCAACGCTTCATAATACCGCGGCCAGCAATGCGGATGGTAAGCAAGTTGTTGGTTTGCCGCGCTTCGCCTCGAATATCCTCGCAATCTACACCATCGAACGGGTTCCGGGACTGGATATCGACACGAACGTGCATTACGTCGGACGTCGGGCTACCGATAATGCCAACGACAGCTGGGTCGGGAGTTACACCACGGTGGACATCGGTACGCGTTATGCCACCAGACTGTGGAACACACCAACCACTTTCCGGTTTGATATCACCAATCTCACCGACCGTCACTATTGGACCAATATTGTTCCGGGCGCATTGACTGGTTACACGGGCGCAGGGGCTGCCAGCGCTCAACTTGGCGCACCGCGCCAGGCTCAGTTTTCTGTTCAGGTTGATTTTTAGGGGTTGCTTATGAAAACGTGCCACACATGGCTGCTTTGTGTGTGGCTGGCGTTTCCTGCCCTGGCAACACGCCAGGTTGTGGATGATGCTGGTCACACAGTTACCGTTCCCGCGCATGTTGAACGTATCGCGGATGGCTGGTTTGCCCATCATTCGGTGCTGATGACGCTGGGTGCTGGTCGTAACATTGTTGCGACGGTCAACCATGAGGAAAACCAGCCATGGATGTTCAAAATCAATCCTTCTCTGAGACAAGCCTTACAGATACGAGGAACATCATTTAATAGCGAGGATTTGCTGGCCCGGCACGTCGACGTCGTGTTTGTGGCAAAAGGAAAAGGGGATGCTCAAAGCTACAGTCAGGCGGGTATTCCGGCCCTTGAAATGGCATTTACTGACTATGCTTCGATGGAAAAATCGGTCACTACGACCGCAGAGGTTCTGGGTACCGAGCAGGCTCGCGTCCGGGCAACGGCTTACAATCAGTATCTCAACCGTGTACTCGCGGATGTGCAGGCTAAAACTGCGGAGCTGGCGGAAAATCAGCGCCCTCGGGTACTTCATATTCAATCGCTAAATCCGCTTAAAGTCGACGGCAGGAACACGTTGATCGATACCTGGATTACGCTGGCGGGTGGACGGAATGCGGCAGGTGAAGTTGACGGCAACATGAAAGAGGTGTCGCCCGAGAGGGTGCTCTACTGGCAACCGCAGGTCATTATTCTCGGTGCGGGGTGTGGTGATATCGCCAGTTCTCCATACGCAGCATTGTTCAAAGAACTTAACGCAGTGAAACAGGGTAACGTCTGGCGCAATCCGGCGGGCGTGTTCCCCTGGGATCGCTACGGCACTGAAAGCGCGTTGCAGCTACAGTGGGCTGCATCGAAACTGCATCCGGCATTGTTTAGCGGCCTGGATATGGTCAGCGTAACGCGAGATTTTTATCGCCAGTTCTTCGATTATTCGCTCACTCAGGAGCAGGCGATGCGAGTTTTAAACGCGTTACCCCCACAGGAGTAGCGCTCACGTATAAAGACAGGCGTGATAAGGATTGCACGCCATTTTTACCCCTCTGAAATGTGGGGTTTGGTGCGCTCATGATGAAAATGGTTTGCCAGGCCTCTCGTTATATAATTTAATGCATATCGTTTTTACTCCTCTATTCAGATGGTATCCCATGTTAACTTTCCGCTCTTTTGTGCTGGTTTGCGCCAGCATGTTGTTTGCGTTTTCTGCTCAGGCCGACCGAACGATCACCGATCAGCTTGGTCGACAGGTCACGATTCCTGACCACGTGGACAAAGTGGTCGTGCTGCAACACCAGACGTTGAATATTCTGGTCCAGCTCAATGCCCAGCAGGACATTGTTGGTGTGATGTCGAGCTGGAAAAAGCAGCTCGGGCCTGAATTTGCGCGCTTTATGCCGACGATTACTACATTGCCGACGCCAGGCGATCTCACCAGCGTGAACATCGAAAGCCTGTTGGCGATTCATCCGCAGGTGGTTTTTGTCGCCAACTATGCGCCCGCGGAAATGATCCAGCAGATTCAGAACGCCGGTATTCCGGTCGTGGCTATCTCATTACGCAAGGATGCCACCGGGCAACAGAATAAAATGAACCCGACCATGGCCGATGAAGAGCAGGTCTACAACGAAGGGTTGAAGCAGGGTATTCGCCTGATTGCGGACGTGGTTGGGCGCAAACCGCAGGCCGAAACGTTAATCGACTACGTTTTTGCCGCGCGGGCAAAATTCAATGCGCCGGTTGCAAAAATCCCGGATGCACAAAAAGTCCGTATTTATATGGCTAACCCCGATCTGATGACTTACGGCTCCGGGAAGTACACGGGACTGATGATGCAGCACGCGGGGGGATTAAATGTGGCGGCT
>NZ_SZWU01000060.1:141877-177844 GCF_005280935.1 Citrobacter sp. wls757
AAAGGTGCCCGTCAGGTTGCGCTGGAGCAGGTATTAGCGTGGAACCCGCAGGTGATTTTTGTCCAGGATCGCTATCCGCAGGTGGTAACTGAGATCCAAAACGATCCGAACTGGCAGGGGATTGATGCGGTGAAAAATCATCGCGTCTGGTTGATGCCTGAATATGCCAAAGCCTGGGGCTATCCGATGCCGGAAGCGTTGGCGATCGGTGAACTTTGGATGGCCAAAAAACTGTATCCGGATGCCTATAAAAACGTGGACGTTGATGCGCAGGCCCAGGACTACTATCAACGTTTTTATCGTGTGAACTGGCAGTCTGATGCAGCTAAGTAACCGTATTTTGCCCCAGCAACCGCTCTTAATCGTTGTGGTCCTGTTGCTGGGCGTCAGTTCGCTATGCCTCGGACAGTATCCGCTGTCGTTAAGCGAAGTGTTTTACCACCTGACGCACTATAGCGACGCTGAAGGAGTAGGCAGCCAGGTTATCTGGACGGTCAGGCTACCGCGTATTCTGATGGCACTGCTGGCGGGGGGCGCGCTTGGGTTATGCGGCGCGACGCTGCAAGGGGTATTTCATAACCCTCTGGTCGACCCGCATATTATCGGCGTGACGTCGGGGGCGGCCTTTGGTGGAACACTTGCCATCCTGCTCGGTCTTTCGCCCTGGCTGATGATGGGATCAACGTTTTTCTTTGGTCTGACAGCGTTGATCCTGGTGTATGCCATTGCTGCGTTACAGGGGCTGGAGAATACGCTGGTATTGATCCTGTCGGGTATCATTTTGAGCGGTTTTTTTGCCGCGCTGGTGAGCCTGATCCAGTATCAGGCTGATACCGAAGAGACGTTACCTAATATTGTGTTCTGGCTACTGGGCAGCTTCGCGACGGCCAACTGGCATAAAGTGCTGCTGTTGGCGGTCCCGGTCGGTATCGCCGCGACGGTTTTGTACCAGCTACGCTGGCGGATAAACCTGTTGTCGCTCAATGACAAAGATGCCAGAGCACTGGGTGTGGCGGTGGTTCCTCTGCGACGCAGCGTTTTGGTGTGCTGCGCATTTTTGGTCGCTGCTCAGGTGGCGGTCAGCGGCAGTATTGCCTGGGTTGGATTAGTGATTCCGCATCTGGCGCGTTTGCTGGTGGGGGTTGATCATCGTCGTTTACTACCGTGCGCCTTCTGGTTGGGGGGCGGATTTATGATTGTGGTGGACGATATTGCTCGCACCCTGATGCACGCGGAGATACCGTTGGGGATTATTACCGCATTGTTCGGCGCGCCGTTGTTTGCTTTCTTACTCATTCGTACCAGCCGTCGGGAGAAATCATGATACCTGCCGCACTGCGTGTAAATCAGCTTACTTATGGGTATCGTACGCCGCTATTTGAGCCGCTAACGTTCTGTTGCCAGAAAGGTGAGATCTGGGCCGTGCTGGGACGTAACGGTCTGGGTAAAAGTACACTGCTCGATACGTTAACCGGCACGCTGCCTTCTATAGGCGGGAGTATTGAAAATAACGGTGGGATAGGGATTGTGGCACAGCATAGCCATTTGCCGTTTCCGTACACGGTCAGCGACGTGGTGTTGATGGGGCGAGCACAGCACGTGAAGCTGTTTGCGCAACCCAGTCCGCAGGATCAAAAAAGAGCAATGCAGGCGTTAGAGCAGTTGAATATCGCGCATCTCGCCTCCAGCTCATTTGGCTCACTTTCCGGCGGGCAGCAACAGTTGGTGATGATTGCCCGGGCTCTGGTGACGGAGTGTCAAACGCTGTTACTGGATGAACCGTGTTCCGCGCTGGATCTCGCCAATCAGCAGGTGGTGCTGCAGCTCATTAGCGATCTGGCCCATCAACAGGGATGCAGTATTCTCTTTTCGACTCACGATCCGCTTCATGCGTTACAGGTTGCTTCCCATACTTTGCTGCTACTCCCTGAAGGAAAATGGCGGGCAGGGCCCACGAACAGCATTGTGACGGAGGAGAATTTATTCCTGGCCTATGGCTTAACGCTGAGAAAACTCAGCGTGGAGAACTACCAGACGCCGTTTATCGCACCGTTGTTTTCTATTCGCCGTTAAGCGTTAAGAATCCTGCGGCGCTAAGAAATTCCTGCCCGCCGCGGGAGAGTATGAATTCAACCAGTGCCATGACTTCATTGGATGCATCAAGCACCGCCAGTTGGTATTCGCAGCGAATATTGTGCTCATCGGGAATAGCCACGTAATGTACGTCGGGCATCGCGCGCAGCGCGTGTACGTAATGCGCGTAACCGATAAACAGATCGGCCAGCCCCTGGCGCAGGATCCAGGCGCTCGCCAGTTCACCTTGCGGGATTTTTATCGTATCACGACCACCCACCAGCGGGATTGCGCGCGTCCGAAGCTGTTGCCCGAGTCCTGGTTCCAGTACATCCATATTGTCGAAAAATGCCCAGGTATAGTCTCCGGAAGGGTCGCTGCCGGGCGTTGATGTACCTGGTCGCAGCGTAGGGTCGCGGAGTAAATCCAGCCAGACACCGGTTCGGTTGCTGACCAGGCTCAGTTTGTTCCAGCAAAAAGTGTGCGTAGAGACGGCTATATTACGTGCTAACAGGTTTTGCGGATGTTCCCGGTTGGCCGAGGCAAAGAGCGCACACGGTTCTCCCGCTTCAATACGCTCACGCAATAAACCGGCCGGACCATATTCAACCTTAACGTCTATTCCACTCATGCGCGTGAACTGGCTTATCAATGGCGTAAATGCAGGGCGCAAACTGCCTGCGGCTAACAGGAAGATGGAAGAGGGCATGGTATCCGATCTCTGGCGAATGACATTATGCGAAGAAGATGAATGATACGCGTTGAGCATGGAATTTAGAATGATTTAGCGCAGTGCTATTGAATCATCATGGGAAATGATAAAACTGACGGATACAAACTGAAGATAAAAAAATATTTTTGAAGTGAAATAGCACCAAATCAAAGGGATATGATTTGGTGCGTCCGAGTGGACTCGAACCACCGACCCCCACCATGTCAAGGTGGTGCTCTAACCAACTGAGCTACGGACGCAAAATGGTGCGTTCAATTGGACTCGAACCAACGACCCCCACCATGTCAAGGTGGTGCTCTAACCAACTGAGCTATGAACGCAACGTTGTATGTGACAACGGGGACGAATATTAGCGGCACAGACCGAATGAGGCAAGAGGGAAATAGCATTTTTCTTCCTGATCTCACGCGATTGCAGAGTAATTAAGCAAGTTGATTATATTTTGTTGATTTTGCAGAGTGTTTTTTATTCAGACAGCGAACTGGGGCGTACCAGGGTCGGTTCGAATTACAGAGGCGCTCAGACTTTAAGCGCTGTAAGGATAGTGGTTTCTATTTTCTCTGGGGTAGTGAAGGGGGCAAATCGCTTAAGCGGCTTGCCGTCACGCCCGATCAGGAACTTAGTAAAATTCCACTTGATCCGACTACCCAGCACGCCAGGTAATTCGTCTTTCAGGTAACGAAATACCGGGTGCGTAGCGGCACCGTTGACTTCCACTTTCTCAAACATCGGGAAGCTCACACCGTAGTTGATGTGACAGGTTTGCGCGATTTCGTCGGCTCCACCGGGCTCCTGGTTACCGAACTGGTTGCAGGGAAAACCAAGCACCACCAGACCCTGCGCGGCGTACTTCTTGTAGAGCGCTTCGAGGCCTGCATATTGTGGAGTGAAACCACAATGGCTGGCGGTATTAACCACCAGAACCAGTTTGCCAGCGTAGTCAGTCATACAGATGGGCTGGCCATGCAAACTGGTGGCAGTCAGTTGATGAAAGGGGGCCATGCCAGAATCCTCAAATAAGATAGCATTACTCATGTTGCCCGCGAGTGACAGGCTTCGCTGCGTATCTATTTATTATGATCGCAACTGCAGGATTAATAAACTTGCCATTGGTGCAGGGCAAAAATAGAAATTCTCTGCGGTTCGGTTATGGACATTCCATAATTTATATTAACCAACCTGACGAGCGTTCCATTCGTCGCACGTGATTTCCCAAAGTTCAGAATCCAGCAAACCGCTGACATACTCTTTCTTTTCCGTCTTGATAAGCCGCATGCCGCTTCTGTCTGAAATACGTTTGGAACGGATATTGAGAGAGGCTTTCGGCGCACGCAATACCGTCTTATTTAACGTATTAAACCAGTAATCCGTAGCGACATTACTGGCCTCACGCATAAAACCCTGCCCCTGATATTCCGGAGCTAACCAAAATCCACGGTTATTATCCTCAACGTCATAAAGGCAAATTAAACCTATGAGAGCGTCAGGGGCCTCACGGAGTCTGATAGTCCAGATCCACGCAATCCCTTTATCCATATCAGGCAGGGCAACGTTATTGACGTAATTCTCCGCACCGTTATCAGGATAGGGCCAGGGTACTGAGGAGACCATATAACGAACTATCTCCCAGCGGGGATAAAGCACCTGAATCTGCGAGGCATCTTTGGCTTCTAATGGTTTTAACAGCAAGCGTTCCGTATGGAGTATTGGTATTTTCATATGCACTTTTCCTACTCGATCAAGATAAGAGGATCAATGTGGGGAGGATTTTGAAAAAATATTAATAACCAGAACCCCAGCACAAATAAGAAGCATACCTGCGATCGCCGGAAAATCTAACTTTTGCCCACTTACCAACCAGCCCAAAAGACTGATTAATACGATTCCAGCACCTGACCAAATTGCGTATGCAATACCCGTTGGAATGGTCGACAGAGTTTGGGAGAGAAGATAAAAGGCTGTGCAGTAGCACACAATAGTCGCTACAGATGGCCATAGGCGTGTGAATCCGTCAGAGAACTTCATCAGGGTTGTACCTATGACTTCAGCTATGATGGCCCCGGCAAGGAAAATGTATGAATTCAAAATCTGACCTCATGTGACAATTTAAAGCTAATATCGTATCACAAAGGGGTGGGGTGAGTTTGGACACAGAAGTTATCCGCCCAAGACTTCGAAGCTGCCGTACTGAACTCATAGCGATTAGATTTCCGTTGGTGAGTTCTCCTGCCAAGAGCAAAAGAAAACTCAGGCTGATAATGCGATGGACATATCCATACAACGCAGATCTGTTTGGGCAAGTCTTGATGGGGATATCGTTTCCTTGATAAACATAAGACCATGCTTTTCGTAGAAAGTTTGCGCGTTTGGTGTTGAGGTCAAGGTTAACTGTTTCAGCCCTCTTTTAATCGCCTCATTACATTTATAGATTTATCATGAAACGGTTTCGTTTCAACATCGTTGTTTAACAAAAGAGGGAAGTCCATTACTGGCACGGAGTTGACAAGTTACCATCATGAGCAGTGAGCAGATAATCGACTCTTGATAAGTCGATTATTCAATGCAAACGGGGCATAGTAATTCATTCAGTACAGGATTATGCAGCTCAATCAATCGACACAAAATAATTGTGAGGTCACAAATATGACGCCTACATTGCAAGGATCTCTTGTCACGCTCCGTCCTCTGCTTGAGACAGATGCTCAGCTATTGATTGATGCGGCTGCGGATGGGGAACTCTGGTCCCTGCCATTTACGGTGGTTCCGTCTGCTGACACCGCAGATTCGTACATTCAGAAAGCCCTCAAGGGGCAGATCGAAGGCACAGTCATGCCGTTTGCTGTAACGCTTTCGTCAGATCAACGTGTCATTGGGTCAACACGTTTCTGGAAGATTGATAGAGAAAACCGAAAGCTCGAAATTGGTCACACCTGGTATTCACAAAGCTGGCAAAAAACAGCTGCAAATACCGAGAGTAAACTGTTATTGCTGCGGTACGCCTTTGAGCAACTGAAGTGTGTTCGCGTTCAGTTTACGACTGATGTATTGAATGAGCGCTCGCAGGCTGCCATTCTCCGTATTGGTGCGATCCAGGAAAGCATCATCAGAAATGAACGAATTATGCCTGATGGTCGAAAACGTACTTCCATACGGTACAGCATAATTGATGATGAGTGGCCGCAGGTTCGGACCAACCTTGAGCACCGCCTTTCCAGCTACAGGAAAGAGAAATAACTCGAGGTTTTGCGGACAGAAGGTCTGCTGTGAGCGAGAAGCGGACATCTGCTTTAAAATTTTTTTCGTTTATTAAAAATTATTATGATAATGAAATTTTTTTTAGTATTCTCAGAGTTCGCACTTTACAAAATGATACCATAAGGGATTGAAATAATTGTGAATAATGAATCTGATGAGTTTACTTGGCCTATTAGTGTTAAATATCCACTGGTCGATAATCTAGGTACAATAGCGACAATAAAAGTCGGCCCTGGTATTACAGTATTGGTTGGACCGAATGGTAGTGGGAAAACCAGAGCACTACGTGCAATAAAATCACAGTTAATGAGTGAAAACCTATTAAACGCTAATAATAGGAAAGTACATTTTCTCTCGGCAGGACGTAGTAGCCCATTAGAATCTTATAGGTCTAGTTCAAATTCTCCTCATGGTGTCGATACTAACAATGCTGCAGTTGGTAATATAGGTTACATGGATAACTGGTGGAATTTTGAAAGTATCACTGGGGACTTAATGGTCTTAGATCGGAGACCTGATCTCAAGTTAAAGATTGAAGCGCGCTTGCAGCAATTGTTTGACAGAAGTGTTGAGCTAAAGTGGTCTCAGAGCGGAATGATTATTAGGATGACATCCGTCACTAGTGGTGATGGCTATCCAGCTAATCACGAAGCAAGTGGAATTCTACAGGTTATCGCGTTACTTTCGGCAATTCATAACGACGAGATAGGTACATTAATAATCGATGAGCCAGAAATCTCACTCCACCCACAGCATCAAGCATTTTTGCTCGAAGAAATGGAGTTGGTAGCAGGAGATCCTAGTGATCCGACTAAAAAATTAATTATCATAGCAACACATTCACCTTCCATGTTACCGCTTCGGCGAATTGAAGAATTATCAAAAATAATATTTTTCAACTCGGCACAGCGGGTTCCAGCTCAGATAGAAAGCAAATCAGAAATTCTGAAAAGTAGAAAGCTGACCGCATTGATAGCACGCCTTAGCGCTACCCATCGAACAGCAATGTTTGCTGAGCATGTATTACTGGTCGAAGGCCCGAGCGACGAAATAATTGTAACACAATTGGCAAGAAAGTTTGGTCTCCGCATGCTTGCGCGTAATGCCCAAATACTTCCCGTTACTGGAAAGGGCGAATTTATAGAGGCTGCTAAGCTTTTTAGATTAATGAATAAACAAGTAAGTTTGCTGGCAGATCTTGACGCTTTGGCTGATGAGAATGATTTAGTTAATTATTTTAGCGGATTACCAGAAGCTATGGCTATTGCAGATCAAATCGGGCGAACAAATCTCGCTGATTTTGACAGAGATTTGAGAGGAGAAATTACAAGTTTCATTGCTGACTTCAAAGCGGAGATCGATATGGCAGCTGATGATTACCCTGATTGGTCAAGTAAAGAATCTGGAGCAGATACTAAACGTCGAGTTACGTTAGCTCGTATTCTTACTAATCCCAGAAGTTTTGGTACAGAAACATCTTCCAGTGCTGAAAGACTTCTCATAAAATATAATTTACTCTTGAGTTCATTAGAAAAGGTTGGATGCTATTTTTTACGTCGGGGAGCCATCGAAAATTATTACCGTGAGACAGCAGATATTGGAGCAGGAAAGCCAGATCGTGCAGCATTAGAATCAGCTGGGTTCGATGTTAGAGAAAAGCACGAACTTGAAGCAAGTTATAAAGACATTTATGCTGCCTTACAATATGCTGCTCCAAATAAGATTGTAGATGAAGATACACTCCTCCGTATGAAACTTGGTGCTATTTTATTACCAGTAATGCTCGGTATGAAATTTAACAGTAGCGACAAAGAGATCGAAGCGTTGGCTAGCTCTACAATTGGGAATGATGCAACAGTTTTCAAACTTTCGAATAAATCCGATGAGCAACAAATTAAGCTCGAAGTGGATCTCCGCTCACCGTTGTTCAAGCGTGAAAATTTCCCCTTCGAAATATCAACTTCTGAAAATCCAATCGCTGTTTTGCAAAAAGTGCTACCTGGAATTAATAGATAAATTACGAGATTTAAACTCTTAAATAGATAGGTTTTATCGATCGCCAATGTTATTGGCTGATGATTTAATAAATTTTAAATTAGTAATAAAAAGTCCTTAACCAAGACTAAAGTAGTCTTGGTTAATTAATATTGCTATCATCCAGAGCATAACTAATGCATTCTAAATTCTAGGTTATATATATAAATCATGCTTCCCTTTGTTATTAGTGATTCTAAGAAATAGTTCATTCGTGATTTCTTAGTTTCATGCACACAAGATAAGGACAAACAGTGTCCGCTCCTGGCACAGGGCTGCTGTTGCAGCCCTGACAACCTTAGACTTCAATCGATTCAGAAATCTCTAACGCATCATCGACTTCAATGCCCAGATAACGGACCGTGCTTTCCAATTTCTTATGACCTAACAGGAGTTGAATCACACGAAGATTCTTAGTTTTCTTGTAGATCAGGTAAGGTTTTGTTCTTCTCATGGAATGTGTACTGTAAAGCGAATCTTCGAGACCAATTTTTGCTACCCACCCATGAAAAATTCGGTTGTATTGCCGGGGTGATATGTGTTGGTTAGTACCGACCCGAGATCGGAACAGGTAGTCTTTACTGTGTAAATTGCCAAGCTTTATCAATGCAGAAACAGCCTCTCTTGTCCCTTTGGTTATCTCAAATTGGACAGGGCTGCCGGTTTTCTGTTGTAGCACCGTAGCTCTGCTTGAAACAGAGCTACCATATGCAACATCAGATACTTTGAGTTTTACCAGATCACAGCCTCGACGCTTACTATCTAGGGCCATATTGAACAGAGCCAAATCGCGCGTTTTACCTTCCAGTTCAAGCCTGATTCGGATCCCCCAGATATGAGATATCTGAAGTGGTCTTTTTTGGCCGATGATACGGTCTTTGTTCCACGGTGATGTGTTCATACTCAAATCTCCTGAAATGTGGGTGATCTGAGTATGGCTGTCCCTCATGAGCGAACAGCAGACGTTTGCACTTCCCCCCCCACAACGGCGTTAGCATAAACAGTCAGACATGGGGGTTATGCGGACTGGCGGCACAGTCTTACTCTAAATTTCATAAATCTGAAGATCAGCTTCCTGGAATACTTCAGCATATTTTTTGCTCACACCCCCCTCAATGACGAGCACATCTATCTGGCTGCTACTTGCAACGACATAGCGAGCGGCCGCAGGGATCTTGTCGGATGTTAATCCCACAATCACTTCGCTGCACTGTCTGATAACCGCTTTCTTGAACTCACAATCAGCATAATCGAAACCAGTCAGACCTGATTCTAACGACATTGCACAACCTCCGATGAAACCCTGATCGAAGATAATTGCTTTAATTTGTTCAAGGGCAGGACTGCCAACACACCCTCCAGATGAGCGTTGAACCGCTCCACCCAGCATGATGACTTCGCATAACGGTTTTCTTAATAGAATGGCAGCTATTTCTGGCGAGTTTGTCACCACAGTTAAAGCCACTGACTCCGGAAGAGCTATGGCCATAGCAAGATTCGTCGTGCCTGAATCGATAAAGATACAGCTATTTGCTTTGATAAGTTGCGCGCACTTTTGCGCGATCATGCTCTTTTCATCTGTTTTTGTAGTTGTGCGATCAGCATAATTCCCTACTTCAGGCAGTGTGGCCACAGCCCCACCGTATACCTTTTTGCAAACGCCATCCTTACTAAGCTCATGTAAATCACGGCGAATTGTGTGTTCTGACACACCTAGTTGAGCAGAAAGCTCGACACAAACAACCCGTCCTTTTTCTTGTAAGAGCTCACGAATTAGGGCTTGTCGTTGATCCGGGAAAGCTGCATAATCGAGCACGTTAACTCCTAAGTTCATTTAAACGAGCAAGAGGGTGCATGATCGTGCATTCATATTATCTGTGTCAACTCCGTTGATTTACATTACTCCCCGGCGCATAGGGGATTCATAAATCAACATAAATTTCAGCTGGTTAAAGCATGTTTCGACCGTGCCCCTTTATCTCATTATCAGAGCAACATTTGTGTATCCATGAGTCAGGCTGGTGCAGTGCGAAAATGCGAAAGACCGCTCTCGTAACGAACGCAAAGCGAGCACAAGAATGAACGAAAAAGTTGCAACACGATGCATATTCTTCATCGCAGGATTGGCAACGTCAGCCTGGGCTGTGATGGTCCCTTTTGCAAAAATTAATACTGGAGCTAACGAGGCAGTTTTGGGTGTTTTACTCCTGTGCCTAGGAGGGGGCGCTATTATTTCTATGCCCCTTGCAGGGCCTCTCACAGCTCGCTTCGGCTGTCGTAAAATTATCGGCTGTGCAGTACTGATTATTCTGTTATCCATGCCGTTTTTAACATTAGCCAATGACCCCGTTTCACTTGGCCTTCTTCTACTCACGTTCGGCACTGGGATTGGCCTTGCCAACTGCGCCATGAATATTCAGGCAATACTGGTAGAGAAAAACGAAAGCATCCCACTTATGTCCGGTTTCCATGGGATGTATAGCGTAGGAGGTATTGCGGGAGCTGGCGTAATGACCTGCCTGCTCACTGTTGGTCTGAACATTCACACAGCATCATTGTCAGTCTGTCTCATTATCTTCTTGTTGTTAATAGCCAGTTACAGACAACTTCTTACCTATGCCAGCCCAGCAGAAGGCCCATCATTTTCCTTTCCTAAAGGAGATGTCCTGCTCTTAGGTGTCATCTGCTTTATCGTTTTTCTGGCTGAAGGAACCGTACTTGACTGGAGTGCTGTTTATCTGTCGGAAGTAAGGCAAGTTGCGGATTCTCAGGCAGGTCTCGGTTTCACTTGCTTTGCTGTCGCTATGACGGTGGGAAGACTTAGCGGTGATGCGGTCATTAGTCGCCTTGGCGCTTTGCCTGTCGTCATTTACGGTGCAATTCTGGCCTTTTTCGGTTTTTGCCTCATTATCCTGGTTAGCTCAATTCCCGCACTCCTTGCCGGCTATTTCTTTATAGGCGCAGGCTGCGCAAACATTGTACCTGTTATGTTCAGCCAGATTGGCAAACAGCAGAGCATGCCGCAGGCAGTTGCAGTTCCAGCTGTGACTACGATGGGGTATATCGGCGTACTTGCAGGACCAGCCATGATTGGTTTTATTGCCCACCGAAGTTCTTTGCCTGCTGCCTTTATCTTTGTAGCGGCACTCATGATTCTCGTATTAATGCTAAGTCTGGCATTAAGTAAAACACTAAAATTGCACCAGGAGATTTAAAGTGAAGCGTATTGTTTTGTTTTCTGGTGGCAGTGCATGCCGTTCTCTGAATATTGCGCTTTGCCACCATCCAGTTTCTTTGACTCGTATTGTTCCTGCGTGGGATAGCGGTGGAAGCTCACGATCAATTAGAGAAAATATCGATGTATTATCTGTAGGTGATATCCGCCAGGCGCTAATGACCATGGCCTATGGTGAAAACTGTTCGGGTGATATCGTTCGCATCTGCAATACCCGTTTATCATCCGAGGGGGAAACTCAGGAAGCTTTGAGAGAATTTCAGGCTTATGCGGAGGACAGACATCCTTTGCTTGAGCGCCTCGATACTGGATTGAGAGGCGCAATTGTTAATTATCTCCAGATTTTTTCTACCACGGTGGGTGTCGCATTTGACTACCGTAATGGCAGTATCGGGAATTTCATCTTAACCGGCGCCTATTTGGCACATAATCGGGATATGAATACCGCGATTTTTGTTTTCAGAAAACTCTGCGGCATTACAGGAGAAGTCTGGCCTTCTTCACTCAATAATGATCTTGTGCTTTCCGCTAATCTTAATGATGGGCAGCATGTTTCACCTCAGGACAGAATTACCCATCTTTCTAGGCAACAGGCGGAGATTGGCATCAATTCTGTCACATTGCAAACGTCCAACGGAAGCAATGCTCAGGTAAATACTGCCGTGCTGGAAGCCATAAAGAACGCGGATCTTGTCGCTTTCGGTCCTGGCAGTTTTTATACCAGTATCATGCCACATCTTCAGGTTAAGGGCGTAATCGCAGCCATAGCAAAAGCAAGATGCCCCGTAGCACTGATCGCTAATATTTTAGAATGCCGTGAGAGTCATGGACTGGGTTTGCAGGATGTTGCTAATCGTTTTATCCAGCAATGGCACGATGCAGACGCATCCATTGCCTTGCCTGAGTTGATGGTTCTGGGAAATCAGAGATTTCTTTCAATTGAAAAATATGTGGGTGAATTTGCCTATCTCTCGGATGAAATCAATGAATCAACCCGCTACACCTGTGTGCTGGATGAGTTTGAAGATGTCTGGGTGCGTGGTAAACACGATGGTGAAATACTTGCAAACAGGCTATTGTCTCTGGTTGAAAATTAATCGGAAAGAAGTCTTTTTGATTGATAAGTTGAATGCTTAGTTCGTTATTACAACATACGTGGAGTTCGAACGATGAATCATCATATTGGTGAAGTTATTCTTGATGAAGAAAGTATTGCTGTCGGTGTCAGTCGTGTGGCTGAGCAGTTGAACAATGACTACACCGATGCTGTTGTTATAACTGTTGTTCCAGGCGGTATTCTCTATACAGCAGACTTAACAAGAAAGCTGAAGTTTGATGTAAGCATGGATTACATATCCTGCCCTCACACACCTGGGGAACGAAATAACAAATCCACTATTGTTTACCATCAAAATATTGAGATTGAAAATCGTCATGTCATTCTTATTGATGATGCAATAGAATCAGGTGGTACAATGAAGCGCCTTATTAAATATATCTTAGATAATTTCAATCCAGCATCCCTGTCTGTTGCCGTCCTCTTCGTCAAACCTGGAAGAGTGAATATTCCTGTAAAACAGTATTTTGCCTATGAAATGGAGAGTGATGATCTACTCATTGGCTATGGTATGCCATGGGATAATAAATATCGCAATCGGCCCAATATTACTAAATTAATGAAATAACCAGTCGTGCACTTATGTTAAGTGGGGCTCGGTTACGGATAAATTGCCTTTAATGGTTAATTTTCTGGATCACTTTTCTGTGTGCTCGCAGATTCAATTCCCGCCAGCCCCACAAAAACAGTCAGTTAAGAAAAGTTACAACACTGACAGTAGACCGAAACAATGTCCGCTGTTGGCACTGAGCAGTCGTATGAGGAGGTACTGTTTTTCACGTGAAATTTGAATAGTTGAAGGCCATAAGTACGGATGATGAGAGGCTTGAATAACCTGTGTGGTTTTGGAGTGGTTTTACCCCACTTGAGGCGTGATTTTGGGGGCATCTTTAGGAGCAGGGACATAAAAAGGGACACATTAATAGCTGCTATAACCCGCTATCAACTGTCCCTGATGTTGTTTATCGCACTGATTCATATGTATTTTTAGTTTTTAAATGATTATATTTTGTTAATTTTGCAGAATGCTATTTACTCAGGCTGTGCGCCGGGCGAGTCGCACCTGATTGTTAAACTGCGTGATGTTTTGCATTCCTATGTGCTGGAGTCACTTAAATAATTACACAGCAACTTCCATAAGTAATGAGCAGCCGGTGTAAAACGATGATCGGAGCTACGCAATACATGCCACTGACACTCTCTGGCAATATGATGATCAATCGGTATTGCCGTCAATTCCCCAGGATAAGAATTTGCATTAGCAGTTTGTTCTGTCATAAAAGCAATCCCCAGTCCCGCACGGCACAGGGCTATTGCGCTGGTAAACAGATTACAGCAGTAGGATGGCCTGAACATAATCGCTTCATCGCGAAACATCGCAGTGAGATATCGCTGAAGCCCAAAATTGTCATGCATAGCAATCAGGCGATGCCGGGAAAGTTCCTGAAGCGTTACTTTCTTTAAACCAGAAATAACATGATCCTTCCTGACAATGGCACAAATGGCTCCCCGGTTATAGCTATACCGTTTAAGTGCCGGTTGCCCAACGGGACCAAATCCTACGGCCATATCCACTTCACCTCTTGCAATGAGTTCCATCGATGTTTCCATGTTGCCAGAGGTGATATCGACAAACACATTCGGGTAGATTTGGGCAAAATCGCTCACGACGTGGGTAATGATTTCCTGGACCATCCCTTGTCCAACGCGCAGCGTAACTGTCCCTCCACGCATATGGCGCATATCGCTGAGTTGCCGCTCAAGTTCATTGCGTTTTTGTTGAGTAATGGCGTAGTCATCAGCCAGTAATCTTCCCGCCTCGGTGAGGACAACGTTACGTCCTCTTTTCTCCAACAATGGCAGCTGTATTGTTCTTTCCAGAAGAGAGATTTGGCGACTGACAACCGAAGGGTTAAAGCCAAGGATGTCGGCGGCTCTGCGGATCCCACCGTACAATCCGACCATATATAAATAACGGATCGCTTTTTCTGGATAGGTGCTCAATGTCATGTTTTTGCCATTATTGTTGACCTGAAGGCAACAATAATAGCATAGGAACCTGATTCTTTTTCAACCGGGATTCATTACATACTAATGCTAAATACCTATACGGAGAGTGTGGCAATGAAGAGCGTTGTTAATTACTTACAGAAACATACTGACCTTATCATGGAAGATATCAGCGATTTGGTACTGGCTGAGTCTCCTTCAACGGATAAAGCTGCTGTTGACCACTGTGGTGACGTTTTAAAAGCTATTTTCGAAAAGCGTCTGGGTATACAGGCTGAAACTGAAAAACAGACACATTACGGTAACCAGTTAAAATTTGTTCTGGGAAAAAAGGGCCCGCAAACCACAATTTTGGGGCATTTTGATACGGTCTGGGATAAAGGGGTACTCTCACTTCGCGAAGAAGAGGGGAAATGGTATGGTCCGGGAATCCTCGATATGAAAGCCGGGATGATTCAGTCTATCTGGGCAGTTCGTGCGTTAAAAGAGAGCGGGCAGCTCGGCGGTAAGCGCATTGTTTTCCTGTGCAATAGTGATGAAGAACTCGGAAGTCCAAGTTCGAAGGAATGGATTATCCGTAATGCTACAGGATCTGAGCAAGTTTTGGTTGTTGAACCGGCGACAACTCATGGTGATTTAAAAATTGCCCGTAAAGGCACTGGCCGCTACCGCATTGCTATCACAGGTCTTGCTGCGCATGCAGGCAATAATCCTGGTGAGGGGGTTAGTGCTATTGAGGAAATGGCTTTTCAGATCCTCAAATTGCGAGAGTTGAATGATCCTGAGCGCGGTACCACCGTTAACGTTGGTATTGTACGGGGTGGCAGTCGGGTCAATGTCGTCGCGGATTATGCCGAATTAGAAATTGATACCAGAGTGGAAAATCAGTCAGAAGCTGCACGGATCCATGATGCTATCACCCGTTTGACACCTCATTTGCAGGGTAGCCAACTCAGGATTGAAGGAGGGCAAACTCGCCCACCGATGGAACGTTCTTCAGCTTCCGAACAGCTATTTGAAAAAGCGCAAAAGATTGCGGAAATACTGGGCATTACGATTACCGCGAAATCGGCTGGAGGTGGTAGTGATGGAAACTTCACCGCGGCGTTAGGTATTCCTACATTAGATGGCCTTGGTGCGACAGGAGCCGGTATCCATGCGCTCCATGAGCATATATTACCCGAAAATATCGTTACCAGAACCGCACTGGTTGCTGGAATGATGCTTAACGATATTAATTCTGATGATGGAGCATAATTTTAGCTAAATACATCATGCACACTCAACGACATTATTGTTTGTTATCCTCATGTAACCACTGTGGCTATATGGATTATTAATATCTTGACGAATAAATAACAGGACATATCCATGAGTGCTTTTATTATTGCGATAGTTATTACTGTCGTTGCGGCTTGGTTAATTATCAAGAATTACCAGCCGCAAACTATTTTGCTGTTAGCGGGGCTTTCCTTGTTAACAATTACAGCCATTTTCTACCCTGAAAAAAGTATCTTATATGGAAATGCAAAATCCACAGGGTCTGTCTGGATTGATATATTTGCTTTTGTAAAAGGTTCATTATCAACGCAGGTAGCAGGGATCGGTTTGATTATTATGGCGGCCGGTGGTTTCGCCAGCTATATGGATCATATTAAAGCTTCAAAGGCCATGGTTGATGTCTGCATTCGGCCGCTGGAGGCTTTAAAAGCACCTTACCTGATCCTTGCCATCGGCTACATTTTTGCGCAATTGCTCCATGTTGCCATCTCCAGTGCTGCGGGCCTTGCAATGTTATTACTGGTGACATTTTTCCCGGTCTTGGTTCGACTTGGGGTAAGTAAGGCCGCTGCCGCGGCCATGATTGGCATGTGTGCCTTTATGGATCTTGGGCCGGCCGTTGGCACCGCGAACTTAGCTGCTGAATATGCTGGCATGGAAACAGCACTGTATTTTGCTCATTATCAGATGCCGGTAGCTGCGGCGGTGATGGTTGTCGTTTCTATATTAATCTATTTTACGGCGAAATATTTTGACAAAAAAGATGGACATGTTGTTGCGTCACAACGTGCTGTGCCTCCCGAGATTGCTGAAAAAGATGACGCGCCAGCACCTAAGTTCTACGGGTTATTGCCCATTTTTCCTGTCGTTCTGGTATTGGTGTTCAGTCCGTTGGTTGTTGATACCATTAAAGTCGATGTCGTGACTGCAATGGTTATCGGAACTATTGTCGCCTTTATTTTTGAGCTATGTGTAAAACGAAACTTTAAAGAGTGCTGCAAGGGAGTACAAGTCTTCTTTAAAGGTATGGGGAGTATGTTTACCAGTATCGTTTCATTACTGGTATGCGCCGAAATTTTCGCACAGGGATTACAAAAAATTGGTGCAGTGGATTATTTACTCGATGCGACACATAACGCTGGCTTTGGTTTCACCAGCATGACGATTGTAATGGCATGTTTGGTCGGGGTAACGGCCGTACTGACAGGATCGGGGGTTGCAGCCTTCTTTTCATTTGCCGGTATGGCGCAGTCTATTGCAACAAAGTTTGGTATGAACGCCGTACATATGCTTCTGCCAATGCAACTGATGGCTGGGATGGGGCGCGCAATGTCGCCCGTAGCCGGTATTATTATTGCCGTCAGTAAATCGGGTGAGTGTTCCCCATTTATGATCGTGCGCAGAACGGTCATTCCGGCACTTGGTGGAATCATAACTATGCTAATCGCTAATACGCTAATTTCCAGTATGTAATAGTAACTGAATACGGAAGATTTTTATCTGGATGAACACTATGTTAAATGAAAATGTAGATAATTTACTCTATATTCCTTACTCAGGTTCTGTTCTACTCGAATCTCCTCTTCTTAATAAAGGAAGTGCTTTTAGCAAAGAGGAACGAGTGATATTCAATTTGGAAGGATTGCTACCCAATGCAGTTGAAACAATTGAGGAGCAATCCCATCGAGCATATCGCCAGTTTAGCGATTTTAAGTCTGCTATTGCACAGCATATCTACCTTAGGAACATTCAGGACACTAACGAAACGCTATTCTATTATCTGGTAAATAAACATTTAGCAGAAATGCTACCTATTATTTATACACCTGTTGTTGGCCATGCATGTGAACATTTTTCTGATATTTACCGTAGGGCCAGAGGCTTGTTTATCGCATGGCCGGATCGCCATAAAATTGATGATATATTGCATAATGCCACGAAACAGCATATTCGTGTCATCGTCGTCACCGATGGTGAACGGATCCTGGGACTTGGGGATCAAGGTATTGGCGGTATGGGGATTCCAATCGGCAAACTGTCTTTGTATACCGTCTGCGGTGGTATAAATCCGGCAAATACATTACCTATTCTGCTGGATGTTGGAACCAATAATTCTCAACTGCTAAATGATCCTCTTTATATGGGATGGCGTCACCCAAGAATTACCGGGGAAGAATATTTTGAGTTTGTGGATATGTTCATAAACGCGGTTAAACGTCGATGGCCTGAGGTCCTACTGCAATTCGAAGATTTTGCTCAGCAAACGGCACTTCCTCTTCTGGAGCGATACAGAGATGAGATGTGCTGTTTTAATGACGACATCCAGGGAACTGCTGCCGTCGCGCTAGGATGTTTAATGGCGGCGAGCTCAGTCTCCGGTCGTTCATTATGCGAGCAAACAGTCGTATTACTGGGGGCCGGATCGGCTGGTTGCGGTATTGCTGAGCATATTGTTCAGCAGATGGTCGCTGAAGGCTTGTCTGAAGTGGAAGCTCGCGCCAGAATTTTTATGGTGGATCGGTTCGGATTGTTGACTGATGACCAGGCAAACCTTCCACCTTTTCAGCGACAACTGTCACAGCCTCGAACGATCGTCGAAAGCTGGGGTGTGGAAAGCGAAAAAATGACGCTGATGGATGTTGTTTGTCACGCGCATCCTACGGTGTTGATAGGTGTTACCGGCCAACCAGGCTTATTTAGCGAAGCTATTATTAGGGAAATGTACAAGTACTGTAAGCTCCCAATAATCATGCCGTTATCCAACCCAACTTCACGGGTCGAGGCGAGGCCGGAAGATATTATTGAATGGACAGAGGGAAACGCCATTGTTGCAACGGGAAGTCCATTTAATCCCGTAATATACAAAGGAAAGGAGTATCCCGTTGCACAATGTAATAATGTTTACATCTTCCCTGGTATTGGACTAGGGTGTCTGGCAAGCTGCGCCACACGAATTACAGAAAATATGCTAATAACGGCAAGCCGAACGTTAGCCTCTTTTTCGCCAATGAAAAGCAATAAAGATTCTCCATTATTACCGGATATAAATAATATTCAGGAAGTAACAAAGGCTATTGCCTTTAGTGTTGGTATTGCAGCGCAACGCGATGGCGTAGCCATTCGTATACCGGAGGAATCATTACTCGGCAAAATTGACGAGATTTTTTGGCATCCGCAGTATCGTCAATACAGACGGACCTCATACTGACGCTAATCAACCCCCTCTCTGGAGGGGGATTGACGCCACTCATCGATAGGGAGGTTGGATTTTGGCACAATGCATCTTATTCTCAACGCAAGACACCCTTGCTGACCGATGGCGAAGGTCATGGGATATTAACCCGTTACTCAGGGAAGGCGGCAATGACAGATTATTGGTGGAAAGACCTGGTTGATCGTAATAACCAGTGGCAAGGGTTGGAACTGACCGTCAAAGAAAATCAAAGAACTGAGCCAGCGATGGAAATGCTCAGTGGCCATTTTGGGCGTATGGCATTGCAGCTCGCCGGAGAGCCGTTATTCTGGGCTTCAATGCTTGAAGATCATTCCGGCGTTTGGCTGGTTTTTAATGCAGATCATCCACGGAGCCAGGAGATGTTACCTGCGGTAACTTCTGAATATATTGAACGGATAAAAGCCAAAGGCGAGCAGGTGCGGATCGGCGAATGGTGCCGGTATTTTGTTCGTCAGTTAATGAATGCGCCAACACCATTACTCTCACCGCAGCGTTGGTTGATAAGACCGATGTTACCGATTCAATGTTCATCGCGCTATTCCAGTCCCCAACCCGTTGCGTTAGAAAACTGGCGTTTCTCAGCGCCAGAAAGCACTGAAAATATTAACTGCCAGTGGACGCTGTACGGTGAAGATTTCCCTGATCTGACGCAGCCGGAAAACGTCAGATTGGTTGACTGGTGGTGGGGCGGTTATTTGCTGCGGGGGCGTTATGCCATTCAACCCAATACGGGGAGAGTAAAATGGTGGCGTAAAAAATGCCGAGAGGGGACGTTGCCGCCGATACTGGTCTGGTATATCGCCGGATTAGGATCTTATGTGATCCTTGATGGGCATTATCGATTACAGGCGGCGATCGAAGAGCAGATCCCCCCTTTATTTCTGGTGCTGAGCGAGCTTAATGAAACGGAATATCCTGCCGATGCTGCCCATCAGGCGCGTATCGTTCAGTCGCTGGAAAAGCAGCTGGCTAACAACCCCAATTACAGTGTCAATGCGGTAAATCAGACGCTGATTAGTCTTTATGACAGACGATATCTTTACGCGTCAACGCATAGCCGCGCTATTCTCGGTGAGGGAACCCAATGGGCTACGGAGGTGGAACGTTATCTGCAAAAACATCATCTTGATGCGTATCGGGACAAGATTTTTCAGCGGGTTAAGGGAGATTGATTTTTACCCTACATTTTGTCGATATAACGCGAGCCAGCTTCTGATAACTCCCGGCGGTGGCATTCAGACGGGAGTTATCGTTACTTATCGCTCCTGTTGCAACTCGATATCAGAACACCGGCAAACCCAGTCCTTGCTTCACTTCTCTTAATGTCTGCTGCGTAATCTCGTGCGCCTGCTCGCTTCCTTTTTTGAGCATCGCCATCAGCATGCCTTTATCCTGAATGTAGGTTGCACGCCGCTCGCGCATTGGCGCGATGAGTTCTTGCAAGCACACTTCCAGCTCGTTTTTGCATGTCCGGTCACCAAGTCCACCCCGTTGGTAATGCGTTTTCATTTCCGCCACTTTTGCTTTATCCGGATGAAAAGCATCGAGGTAAGTGAATACCATATTTCCGTCTATTTGCCCTAGGTCGGACACTTTCAGATGATTAGGGTCGGTGTACATTGCGCTAACCGCGCGGTGAATGGTTTCTTCGCTGGCTGACAGGAGCAATGTGTTACCAAGCGATTTTGACATTTTGGCATTTCCGTCGATCCCTGGAAGGCGGCTGGTTTCACTCAGCAGCGCTTTGCAGTGCGATAGGACGGGGGCCGGTAACAGGCTATTCATCTTATGCACTATCTCATTAGTCTGTTCAATCATTGGCAACTGATCGTCGCCGACGGGAACGACTTCGGCTTTGAAGGCCGTAATATCTGCCGCCTGACTGATGGGATAAACCAGAAAACCAACCGGTAACGAGCGGGCGAACCCTTTCTGCGCAATTTCGTTTTTGACCGTAGGATTACGCTCCACGCGAGCCACGGTGACGATGTTCATATAAAGCGCGGTTAACTCTGCGAGAGCAGGCAGTGCCGATTGCAGACAGATGGTGGTAAGTGACGGGTCTATTCCTGCGGCAAGATAGTCGGCAAGTACTTCGGGAATATTGTTGCGGATCTTTTGCGGTGTGCTGCCGTTATCGGTTAACCCTTGTAGGTCAGCCACCAATATAAACTGCTGATAATCGTGTTGCAGCGTGGCGCGCTGGCGCAATGACCCCACATAATGGCCAAGATGCAGCGGGCCGGTGGGACGATCGCCAGTGAGGATGATGGTTTTATTGTTCATGTAAGACTCCTTAGTCATAAAACCGAAAGGGGTCTCTAAATGCAAATAACCGCCTTTCGGCGGTTATTTAAAATGAGGAAAACACATTCTGACCGCCTTTAAGAAGCCAGCCACCACAGGTTGTGATTAAAACCGTTGATATCGTGTTTTGTGTTCATCCAATTAACATACCACCTGGCGTAGAGGTAAAGCAATGCCCGAAGTGCTGGCGCATATCAACTCGCTTCCAGCATGCCAAAGCTCACAATGCGCGAACGACCTAACTCTTTCGCGCGGTACAGTGCAACATCTGCGGCGCGTAACAGGTTGTCGCTCTGGGCATGCTGCGGGTAACTGGCGACACCTATAGAGACATCCACGTGTCCAATATCGGAAACGCCAAAGCGCAGCGACAGTTCGCGTACGCCGTTGTAGATTTCCGTAGCAAAGCGGTTAGCGGCCTGTTCATCCGTATTGGCCAGCAGTACCAGAAACTCTTCACCGCCGTAGCGGAAGGCCATGCCGCTGTTGTGGACAACGCGCTGAATAGTCGCAGCGATACTTTTAATCACGCTATCGCCAGCCTCATGGCCAAAGCGGTCATTAATACTTTTAAAATGATCGATATCGATCATCAGGCAACTGATTGGTTCTTTGTTACGCACTGCCTGGCTCATCTGGGTACGCAGTGTATCTTCAAGATGATGACGGTTGCGCAGTCCGGTTAGCGGGTCATAGAGCGCTTTCTCCAGCAGGGCGTCACGCAGACGCTGGTTGGCTAATGCGAGGCCGAGTGCTTCTGCCATCAGCTCCAGATATGCACGGGAGGGGGCGGAATCATCGCTAAGGTTCTGGAATGAGAGCAGACCGATGGCTTCGCCCTGGGCAATCAGCGGAACACACAGGGTGTGGTGCTGGCATGACTCTGGCAGATGGTAGCAGGCGATATCGGGTTCACCTTGTACCGGAGGATGACTCTGGCCGCGGCGCACAGCCCAGCATTCGTCCGGGTGGAACGCATCCGCTTTACCCTGCGGAGAAAGCCATTGTGCAACGCAGCGCATTTGCCAGGGTTCCTGATCCAGTATGTAAAGCCGCCCGGCAATACCTGGAGCAATATTCGGTGCAAACAGCTCTGCCACATTGATGACATCGGCAAAACTCTCGCAGCCTTGCAGACGCTGCGTCATACGCGCCAGCAGATCGCGGATTGCCCAGTCGGCATCTCGTTCTTTCTCAAGTCTCTGACGCGCCAGACCGTTCTCGCGAAATATCCGGATCGCCTGCGCCATATCACCTATTTCATCTATCTGGTTAAAGCTGGGCGTCTCAACGGCATAATCCTGCGATGCGAGACGGTTTACGACATCGCTCAAACGCACGACGGGGCGCAGGACGCGACGCTTTAAAATGAAACCGAGAACGAATAAAAACAGCAGCGCTGTCAGACCGACCATCACTTCAGAGGCTGTCCGCAGCATGCGGGATGACTGGGTTGCATATTCAATTGTATTGCGTACGCGGTTATCGAGCAGTTGGCGGAAATGATCTATCCGGTCCTGGGCGCGTTCCAGTTCCTGTTCATAGCTTTTCCCATAGAGCAGGGCAATAGCCTGCGACTCTTCTGCGCGCGCGACGCTGGCAAGCGCCGCAGCTTGCTCGTCCCGCAGGGCATCAACAATCTGTAGCCCTTCGTGCAATAGCGCCAGCTCTTCATCCGTTGCCCCAAGGTCTTTGAGCTTTGACAGCCGATGCTCAACAGCTTTCAGCGTCGCTTCTTTCTGACGGTAGGCGTTAAGCACCTCAGGATCTTTTGCAATAACATAGTCGCGTGCCAGGTCTGACAGCGACCAGGCATCGAGTTCGACTTCTTCGGTAAGTTGATCGAACTGATAACGCTGTTCTACCACCTGGCGTTCTGTGTTATCGGCGCTGGATGCCATCAGCATGACAACGCCTGAAGCGATGGTCAGGCATACCGTCGCGCTATAGGCCCAGTTGGTGATTGTGGCAATTCGCACTGATTAGTTCCTTCTGCGACGATTAATGAATACGCATGATTGCAATTATAGGAAACGCATGATTTTGCGTGAAAATAAAAAAGGCGGTCCAGAAACCGCCTTCTGTTATCGTCCTGCAATCATAAATCTGGAGGATTTTTTCCTTCTTCCATAAAGGCTTCGTCGATTCCTTCCACGTTACCTTCATGGTCACGCCCGGAAAACAGGTTCCAGCAGGTTATGAATAGTGCAGCAATCAGGGGGCCAATCACAAAGCCGTTAATGCCGTAGATCTCCATGCCGCCGAGAGTGGTAATCAAAATCAGATAGTCCGACATTTTGGTGTCTTTACCTACCAGCAGCGGGCGCAGGATATTGTCCACCAGCCCAACGATAATCACGAAGAAGCCAACGATAAACAGCCCTTGCCATAGCTGGTGGGTGGCGAACAGGAATATTGCTGCAGGTACCCAGACGATCGCTGAGCCCACGGCAGGCACGAGCGAGAGAAACGCCATCAACGCCCCCCACAGAACGCTGCCGTCGATATCCACAATTGCAAACGCGATGCCGCCAAGAATACCCTGAACCAAAGCGACGACCGCCGTGCCCTTGACGGTTGCCCGCGTCACGCCGACGAATTTGGCAAACAGGTGCTGTTTGGCAAAATCAGAAAGGGGTAATGAGTCCAGAATCTGGCGCACCAGATACGGTCCATCCTTCAGTAAGAAGAACAGCAGATACAGCATGATGCCAAAACTGATAGCAAAGCCGAATGTCCCTTTCCCAATCAGAAATGCACTGCCAGCAAGGTACTGCCCGCCTTGCAGCACGACATCGGACAGTTTTTTCTGGATCTGCGCGACATCATCCAGATTGTGTTCTGCCAGAAATCCTCTGGCCCAATCAGGAAGGTACGAAAGAATAGAAGTGACGACTTCCGGGAACTGCGTGTCATTCTGTTGCAGTTTGGTGTATACCACGTTCAGTTCAATGGCCAGCGATGACAGGATTACCATCAGCGGGATAAAGACAATCAGACAGATAATGACGATGGTAATCAACGATGCCAGCCCGTTGCGTTCGCCAAGCGCGCTACGCAGTCTGTTTTTTACCGGGTTAAAGATAGTCGTTAATATCGCGGCCCACAAAATGGCGGAAAAGTAGGGGGACAATACATCGAAGAACGCCCAGGTCACGAGGGCAAGTATGAAAATGAAGAAACCTTTAGTCAGTCCGTTAAATCGCATTAGTGAACCCTGTAATGAGAAGCAGTCCCGACTATAGAACCGTTCAGGGAATTTACCAACTTTAGCTGCAGATATTTAGAATAAAGATGTTGCACTAAGGCTACATTCTTATTGTCCTTGCTTCACTGGCGGGAGAGCTATCCTCGCCTCAGTTCAAACTTAATCTTAGACATATACGAATTCCTTCTTTTCAACGATACTCTTATGCTATGAGTTCAAATAAGCAGCGTTATTACAGCTCTTCAGGCAGATTCAAAATCAACATCGAATAATTTTTCGATATCCAAACTGCACCTTAATCAGTCCGGCGCATGGCAGACAGCCTCAATATTATGGCCATCAGGTGCAATGACAAATGCGGCATAGTAGTTTTCGCTATAGGAACGTAAGCCAGGTTCTCCGTTATCCTGGGCTCCTGTGCGCAAAGCAGCATTGTAAAATTCATCAACTTGCTGCCGGGTTTTTGCGACAAACGCCAGATGCAGAGGAGCCGGTTTGTCATTCGTGTGGAACAGACAAAGTGAAACATTCTCGGAGCCCATTTCAACACCGTAGCTTGGCGTGCCTTCATCGATGAGTTCTACGCCAAGCGGCTGAAGCGCGTTGAGAAAGAAAATTTTACTTTTTTCGTAATCACTTACACCGATTTTCACATGATCGAACATTCTTTATTCCTCATGAAGATATGAACAAATAAAGAGTATATAAAGAGATTGAAGTCGCATTCACGTAAGAACCTGTCAATGTGATGAACATCAATTTAGAGATCTATATATCTACAGTACCTGCCTTTGCTGTTTTAATTGGATTCTTTGATTGCCTGGTTTGTATCCCGCCTAAATATTCATTAGGAATGGCACGATTATGGGGGATACTTACACTTGCATCTATCAGTTCAACTCACAGCAGATAACGTACGCTATGATTTAATAGTGAAACCGTCATTTTTTTCCCGAAAAGGGTCGTCAATTAACGAGGGGGTTGTTATGAACACTCAGCCTGTCATCGGGATTAGTGGATGTTTAACTGGTTCAGCCGTGCGATTCGACGGTGGGCATAAACGGATGGGGTTTGTAATGGACGAGCTGGCTCAGTGGGTGACTTTCAAACCTGTCTGCCCAGAGATGTCCATCGGTTTGCCTGTACCACGTCCCGCGTTGCGTCTGGTTCAAACCGCCCAAGGGAATGTCCGCATCTGTTTTAGCCATGCGCCTGGTGAGGATGTAACCGATAAAATGTCCGATTTCACCAACTCATATCTTCAGGGACTTGGTGGCCTCTCGGGGTTTATCGTCTGTGCTAAATCACCGAGTTGCGGTATGGAAAGAGTGAGACTGTATGACGAGAAAGGAAATCGTGGGCGAAAAGAAGGGACTGGTCTGTTTACTGGCGCGTTAATGGAAACCTACCCGTGGTTGCCAGTCGAAGAAGATGGCCGCTTGCACGATCCAGTGCTGAGGGAGAACTTTGTCGAACGCGTGTTCGCATTGCATGAGCTTAATAGGCTGCGGGCCAATGGTCTTACTCGCCATGGCTTACTCAACTTTCACAGTCGCTATAAGCTACAGCTTCTGGCTCATCACCAGGCCGGTTACCGGGAAATCGGCCCATTCGTTGCCTCGCTTCACCAGTGGGATGATTTGGACGCTTTTTTCGTTGTCTATCGTGAAAAGCTCATGACGATCCTCAAAAAGCCCGCCTCACGAAAAAATCACACCAACGTACTGATGCATATCCAGGGCTACTTCCGCGAACGGTTGAATTCCCGCCAGCGCGGAGAGTTACGTGACGTTATCCTCAACTATAGCGGTGGGCTGCTGCCAATATTGGCGCCTCTGACGCTACTCAAGCACTATCTGGCTGAATACCCAGACAGCTATCTGCTTACCCAGAACTATTTTGATCCTTATCCGAATGATTTAGCGCTACGGTTGATGATCAAATAGTCTGAGAGCGATTCAACCGTTTCTGATTTTCTCATCGATACAAGGCTGAGGTTTACCAAACAGATATCCTTGGGCGAAATCGCAGCCCAGCGCCTGAAGGCTTTTTAGTTGTTCCTGTGTTTCAACACCTTCAGCAACAGCCTTCATATTGAGGGATTTCGCCATGCCGGTGATCAGTTTGATGATATTAAGCGCATCTTCCTGTGTGGATATTGAATGGACAAACGACTTGTCTATTTTAATTTTATCGAAGGCAAGCCTGCTCAGGCGCGAAAGGGAAGAATATCCGGTGCCAAAATCATCGATGGAGATTTTTACACCCATGGCTCTGAGTTTGTTAAGTGTGTTCATCGGCGTCGTACTCTCAGTGAAGAGAGAGGATTCTGTTACTTCCAGTTCAAGACGATCGGCTGGGAGTCCAGTTTCTTTCAGAATAGACAGTACGATACCGACAAAGGCTTTGCTGCTTAGCTGGACAGGAGAGACATTCACTGAAATTTTAGCCGGAACCGCCCAACAAGCCGCTTCCCGGCAGGCAATTTCAAGCACAGCTTTCCCCATCTCATTAATCATTCCGGTTTTTTCAGCAACAGGAATAAAGTTATCCGGCGACAGGAGGCCCTTTAGAGGATGGAGCCAACGAATTAGGGCTTCATAGCTATAAATTTCCTGGCTGAAGGAGTCAACAATGGGCTGATAATAAACCACGAATTCTTTGTTCACTATTGCCAATGCCATATCATGCTCAAGCGTTCTGCTTTCTTGTAGCTTTTCTAACATTCGTTGTCGGAAGACTTTTATCTTACCAGAGCCTTCACCTTTGGCTTCATAAAGGGCCAGATCGGCAAATTTATAAAGATAGTCGGAACGACGTTCAGTGTCTGAGATAACAATGCCAACACAGGTGGTTATGTTGATAATCGTGTTATAAATAGTGTAGGGCTGGCTGATAAATTCACATATTTTCTGGGCGCGCGAAACAGCGTGGCTTTCTGTCAGGCCACTTGAGAGAAACGCAAATTCATCTCCACCCAGGCGATACAGCGTATCCGAAGTAAGGCTCATCGAAACCAGTCGGTCAGATATCTGGCGTAGCAACATATCACCGGCATCATGACCATACGTATCATTTACTTCTTTGAATCGATCTAAATCAAACAACATCACAGTCACAGAATCGTGATTTTTTTCTGCTCTCTCAATTGTTTTATTTAAATCGCTCCAGAATAGCTGACGGTTATTCATCTCGGTAAGAGAGTCATGGTAGACGTCATATTCCAGTTTAGCATTCTGAATTTGCAGTTTTTCTTTAGATTTCTGCAGTTCTTCGGCAAGACTCTTGACCTGCAGGTGCGCCCGCAGAATATTTCTGTTTTGATAGAAAATGAGCACGCCCAGAATCGCACTCAGTATTATCAGCAGCACAGAGGTTGCAGAATAAATATAGTACAGCGTCTGGATTTTTTGGTTGGCGTTATTGATCGAGTTAACATCTTTGTTTAACGCACCAGATGAAAGACGACCCAGTGGCGCATCCAGAGTATGCATTTTTTTCAGATAAGCCTGGAGTGCTGAACGGTTCATTTTCTCTAGATTAACATCCAGAAAACTAAGGGTATTTTCAAGTTTTACCGCCAGTTCACGGTGGGCTATATTGCTTTCGATGTAGCGCCCCAGGTCACCTTCTTTTATCAAATCACTCTGGCTAAGCATAATGTCGAGGCGCATGCGTACATCATCGAGATTCATCGTATCATCGATAGTGTAAAGACCAAGCAACGATTCAAATCGGTAATATTGTGATACCAGCTGAGCAGCAGACCAGGAATCGGTGTAGTGAGTCAGTTTCTGTAACTCTTGTTGCCGTTCATGCACGAGGAAAGAGATATACCCGGTAGATATAAAAAGAAAAAAGATGATGCCAGCCAGTATTCTGTTCATGATGTTCCTCTGAACGCTTACTCAATATCCATACTACTGACCTGCCATGCAGACCTTGAATAATAAATCTGATTATTCAATTCTGGCATGCTGTCATAGGGGTACACAATGAATAACGGGCCTTTGTCACGGATGCGCATATATTTTCCGTTGATTTTTAACGCAAGGATAGCATTGTATTTTTTGAAATCACTAAGAGGGATAACAGTGGTGTAGTCATTGAGTGCAGTGACCTTAACAACAGAGCCGTTCGCCCCGACATAATCCATGAGCTTTTGTAGCGGAATACCCGTAAAGGTAGTGCGCCCATTATACCAGGGGGAGGTGGTCTGGAAACTGACCATGCCCAGCTTCTCAAGGCTGGCGGTATCAAAAACGGCTTTCCCGTCTGCATTTGTATTTTCAATATTACCCGACAGCGTTAAAAGCACTTTACCGGTGGGCCTGGAAAGTTCACCTGCCCATAGCTGGGTGGAGAGTACAAAGCTTACCAACATGACCATTAATCGCATTCTTACCTCACCAATCAGCCGGATGTTAAAGAATTATAATTTAGATATCACGCTATTTATATATATTGCATGGGTATTATTGGTGTAATAACTTCAATAGCTTTTTAACTCTTTTAAATCAGTGAGTTAGTTGTTACCTGTTCTGCTGTGGTGCATTAAAAATGCTAGTGTGTTATTTGAGTAAAGCTAAATTTCACTATGTATGTACAAAAATAAATCATCTATTTACTCAGTGCCAATAAATACGCACGAAAATAAAGGTTTATTTTTTTCACTGCAGCTGGATTTGGTTGTTTACTGGTGGGTAACTATATCGGGCACGAAGCCGCCTTTAGTGTAGCGGGAGCGCTTCGTGTCGGTAATCAAGGACAGAAATTCTCTACGTGGCAAGTGTGGTCTATCTGAACCCGTTTATTCACCCGCCTGAGCTGACTGGCGGGCATACAGATAAGCGGTGGCCCTCGATACGCCCAGATGCTGTGCAACCGTATCCATAGATTTGCGTACGTTCAGCAAACCGTCCTGGCGTAATTGTTGAATCAGCAGCTTACGGTCTTGAGGTTTAAGGGCTCGGGCCGTCGTCGCGCGTTTAGCGGCAAAGTCATCAATACGCTGGCGGATGACTTCATTACTGCCGGGATCGATATGTTCCTTAATGGGGGAATTTTCAGTTTCAGTAAAACGCGCAAGAGCACTCTGCATACCACGGAACAGCGTCATATCGACATTCAGGCAAAGTGCCGCTACGTATTTGCCGTCTTCGTCCTTAATGCCAATCGATGTACTTTTCACCGGGCGGCCATCGGCAAACTGATTGCTGTAGTTCGCAATGATGCTGGGAAAGTCAGGTGATGCGATTCTCGCCAGGCCAAGCTCGGTTGCTGGCTGGCCAGGTTGACGTCCGGAAAGATTATTATGGATGGATAAAATGGCATGTTCTGGATTTTTGAGGTCATGAACCACCACTTCGCAAAACGGAGAGAAGGTCTCACTCAATCCCCTGGCGATAGTATCAATTTGGCTGAGAAGCGAGTTATTGTCGGTTTTTGGCATGCCAGTCTCCTGCGGTGATGTCTGTTGCCAGTTTACAGTGACCTGGGAGCGTTTTTCCAGACGGGAGTGTACAGACAGTAAAAGTAGGGTATCTGCATGGCAGATACCCTGTTTATCATCCGGCCAGAAATTCACTGTAGCGACTGATATCCACGTTTCCACCGCTGATGATAATGCCGATTTTCTTGTCGCGAAGCTCAGCTTTACGCGCTCTGGCGGCAGCAAAACCCAAACACCCGGTTGGCTCAACGACGATTTTCATGCGTTCAGCGATAAATTTCATTGAGGCAACTAACTCAGCGTCTGAAACAGTCAGAATATCGTTCACGTTTTGCTGGATAATCTGAAACGTATAGTTCCCGAGATGTTGAGTCTGAGCACCGTCAGCAATGGTTTTGGGCGTATCGATATGAACTATTTTTCCACTTCGGAACGACTGTTGACCATCGTTACCCGTCTCAGGTTCGACACCATAGATGATGCAGTCAGGAGACAGATGTCTGGCCGCCAGGGCGGATCCTGAGAGCAGGCCGCCACCGCCCAGACACACGAAAAGGGCGTCTAACTGACCCACTTCTTCAATTAGCTCTTTTGTGGCGGTGCCCTGGCCTGCGATCACGTGCGGATGGTCGTAAGGGGGGATCAGCGTTAACCCCTGTTTCTCCGCCAGGTCCCGACCAATTTTTTCACGATCTTCAGTATAGCGATCGTAAGTTACCACTTTTCCGCCATAGCCTTTCGTCGCCGCAACTTTGGCCGCCGGGGCATCATGCGGCATGATAATTGTTGCTGGAATACCCAACAACTTTGCCGACAGGGCAATGGCCTGTGCATGGTTGCCGGAGGAAAACGTCACGACGCCCGCAGCGCGTTGTTGTGGCGTGAACTGGCGTAGCGCATTCATAGCGCCACGAAATTTGAAGGCGCCCATTCTCTGGAAGTTTTCGCACTTAAAGAAGACTTCCGCGCCAAATTCTTCATTTACCGTTCGGGAGGTCATCACCGGCGTTTTGTTAGCATAATCTGCGATGCGCTCTGCCGCAGCGGCAACATCGTTATAATCAGGCAGTGTCATTTCAGTCATTGTTGTTCACCTGTATGTTGTTAAACGTCACGCTTGCGGGGCCAACGCAATAGCTTCAACTTCCAGCGCAAAACCATAATGAAGTTCCGCAACACCTGCTACTGCACGGGATGGACGGAAATCGCCGATCCACTCTCCATAGATTTTGTTAAAAGTCGGCCACTGGTTCATATCCGTCACATAGACGCGAACAGACACCAGATGCTGACGTGATGCCCCAGCACCAGCCAGACAAGCATCAATATTCTTGAGTACCAGCCGGGTTTGATCTTCAAAAGAGGCATCCGCTTTTTTCTCGCCGTCGAAAGTGACCGGCAATTGCCCGGAAATGAAGACGAATCCGCCAGCCGTTGTACTGTGCGAGTAATGACCTGCTGGCGGGAAGCTTCCAACTGATGAGTTCAGTGTAATGTCCGCGGTCATATGAGAATCTCCAGTCGCAGTTTGTGATTCATTTTGTATAAAATAATACTGTTTGTATTATTTTATACTCCTTCATAGTTCGTTCGGCCAGCGATAGTTTTCGCTAACGCTGATTTTGTGAACTACTGCAAACGTGGCCCAGGCTAAATCACTGTCCTGGAGCGGTGACGGGGATATCGCTGTTGAAAGGGGAAAGCAGGGGAAAATGAAGAAACGCCCCGGGAGGGGGCGTCTAAGGCAAAAGTTTAGCTGATATGACCGTGGTTAATTTTACTTAGCGGTTCATTGATATCGAAGATTTTGAACGTTACTTCCTCCACACCCAGGTGCTTCAGGCGGGCTGTATGCTTTTTGATATAGGCCTGAGCGGTGTCTTCGTCCTGGAACAGGTAGATGCCACCCGCTTCGTGATTTGCTTCGTTCTCGGTCCAGATTTTCCAGATGAACCCCGGCTCCTGGTTGATTGATTCGGCCAGTTCAACGAGCTGATTCGACATCTCAGCCCCAAACGGACCATGAAAATCAAAGTGTATCTGCACGAGTTTGTTCGACATAAATCCTCCATGGATTGGTTATTTGGGTAAGGCTGTTAGCGCAACAGCACTTTACCGGTCAGATAAGTTATCGCCTGCCCACTGATATAAACACGCGTTCCTGCTAACTGACAGCGTAAATCCCCGCCGCGTTCAGAGACCTGGCGTGCCAGCATCTGTGTTTTATTCAGTTTTCCAGCCCAGTAAGGGATCAGCATGCTATGTGCCGAGCCTGTGACCGGGTCTTCCGCGACGGCTTCACCCGGGCAGAAGAAACGGCTGACAAAATCGTATTCCCCGTCACCTGGCGCGGTGATGCATACCATTTTCCCCAGCGGAATCATGGCGTGGATGTTTGGGCGCACAGCCTCAACCTGCTGTTGATTTTCCAGCACCACCATGTAATCGCGTGCCACACGCACCTCTTTGTATTCGGTGATGCCTAATGTTTCCAGCAGTAAAGCGGGCGGCACGGCAGATTCGCTTTGCCAGGCTGGAAAATCAAGCGTCAGCCATTCACCGCAGCGCGTGACCGTCAGCGGTCCCACAAAGCGGGTAGCAAATTGGATTTTGGTATCCGGGTAATCCAGATGTTCAAAGATGACATGCGCGGCGGCAAGCGTGGCATGCCCACACAGATTAATTTCACCCTGAGTGGTAAACCAACGCAGCTCAAAGCCATTCTCATTGGCGACAAAAAAAGCGGTTTCTGACTGGTTATGCTGCTGCGCCATCTTTAATAATGTTTCATCGGGCAACCAGTCCGTGAGCGGACAGACTGCTGCGGCATTACCGCCAAATGTCGTGGTGGTAAAGGCATCCACCATGTAAAAATCGATTTGTTGCACAGAGTAACCCTCTCATCGCACTCAGGATAAATCACACTCTACCATGCCAGCCATTGGGTCAATGCTCAGATTCGCCACTGTGGTGAAAATTCGTTATCATCCGTTCCCACACCTCATTCTGGCCGCCTGATGTCTACGATCTTCGATACCTTTATTGCCCCGCCTTGCCATGACGAGATAGAGACCCTCTATCAGGACGAGCATCTGGTGCTCATCAATAAACCCAGCGGGTTGCTTAGCCTGTCGGGCAAAAATCCGCAGAATCTCGATTCGGTACATCACCGGCTGGTACAGATTTACCCTGGCTGCACGCTGGTACATCGGCTTGATTTCGGCACCTCTGGGCTGATGGTGGTCGCTCGTAACAAGGCTATCAACGCCGCGCTTTGCCAGCAGTTCAGCCAGCGGACGATCACTAAGGTGTACAGTGCGCTGTTATGCGGGCATCTGGAAAACGACGAAGGGGTTATCGACGCCGCAATTGCCAAAGACCCGGCGCTGTTTCCATTGATGTCGATTTGTGCTCTCAACGGCAAACCCGCGCGCTCGCGCTATCAGGTTGTCGAGCGTTTTTATCATCGTCAGGAAGAGGGGACGTTGCTCCCCTTGACGCGGGTACAACTGACCCCTGAAACCGGGCGCACCCATCAACTACGGATCCATTGTCAGCAGTTGGGACATCCTATTTTGGGGTGCGATCTGTACGGTGGACGTCTGCTGCCGGGGACTGAACAAACGCCACGGCTGATGCTGCATGCCAGTGAACTGCATTTCAGGCATCCCATTAGTGAAGCGTGGATGAACGCCAAAAACGCCAGCCCGTTTTGAGGCGAAAAAAAGCCGCCAGACGGCGGCTTTTATGAGGTTATCGCGCAGCGCGTTGTAAAATAACCGCTGACGGCTGGCGTTGCAGAAACCGCATCCGCAGCATCATCAGTATCGCCGCAGAGGTCAGGCCGATAATAAAGCCCATCCAGAATCCCGCCGGTCCCATCCGGTCAACTACCAGATCGGTAAGCGCCAGAATATAACCGCTCGGCAGACCCAGCACCCAGTATGCCGTAAAGGTAATAAAGAAAATGGAACGCGTATCTTTATAACCACGCAGGATCCCGCTGCCAATAACCTGGATAGAGTCCGAAATTTGATACACAGCGGCCAGTAACATGAGCTGAGCCGCCAGGGCGACAACTTCCGGGTTATTGTTATAGAGCAGGGCAATATGCTCGCGGAATGTCACGGTGAAAATCGCTGTTACGACCGCCATGCACACACCAACACCCAGACCTGTTCTGGCTGCGGTTTGCGCATCCAGCGTGGAACCCTGGCCCAGACGATAACCGACACGAATGGTGACGGCGGCAGCCAGAGACATTGGCAGGACGAACATTAACGAGCTGAAGTTCAGTGCGATCTGATGTCCGGCTACGTCGACAATCCCCAGTGGAGAAACCAGCAGCGCGACCACCGCAAACAACGTCACTTCGAAAAATAACGCCAGCGCGATAGGTAAACCCAGCTGTACCAGACGCTTCATTACTGCGGTGTCAGGTTTCTGGAAACCACGCTCATTACGGATATCGCGCATTGAACGCGCACGTTTGATGTAAGAGAGCATGGCGATAAACATCACCCAGTAAACCGCTGCTGTTGCCACACCACAACCCACGCCACCCAGTTCCGGCATGCCTAAATGCCCATAGATGAAAACATAGTTAACCGGAATGTTCACCAGCAGGCCGAGAAATCCCATCACCATCGCCGGTTTAGTCTTGGCTAATCCTTCGCACTGGTTACGGGCTACTTGGAAGAACAGATAACCCGGTGCGCCCCACAGCAGGGCACGCAGGTAGCCAACGGCTTTATCTGCCAGCGCCGGGTCGATGTTATGCATGGAGCGAATAATGTACCCCGCGTTCCATAGCACAACCATAATCAGCACGGAGACGCTACCCGCCAGCCAGAATCCCTGACGTATTTGATGGGCGATACGGTCGCGGCGTCCGGAACCATTGAGTTGCGCAATTACCGGCGTCAACGCCAGCAGTAGTCCGTGACCAAACAGAATGGCCGGTAGCCAGATGGACGTACCAATGGCGACTGCCGCCATATCCGTCGCGCTGTATCCGCCCGCCATGACGGTATCAACGAATCCCATTGCGGTTTGAGCGATTTGCGCAAGAATCACCGGAATTGCCAGAGCTAATAACTGACGCGCTTCACTTACATACTTTTGCACGTGTACACCACTATATTGTTGTTATTTGAGAGACTAAAAAAGCCGCCTTATATGGCAGCAAGGAGAAAAAGCAGGGGAAATTTCAGTCTATTGTAGCGAGGAATACGTAATTCTCCAGTGAAAAAACAGGCGCTGGTGGCGCATTGCTGGCAACCTGAATTTCCACCTGCTATTGTGCTGTGCAGAGATGTCTTAATTGAGTTCAGGAGTAGGAAGTATGTTTACGGGTATTGTGCAGGGCACCGCAAAATTGGTGTCCATTGATGAAAAACCAAATTTTCGTACGCATGTTGTGGAGTTGCCTGAATATATGCTGGATGCGCTGGAGACCGGTGCATCGGTTGCCCACAATGGGTGCTGCCTGACGGTCACCGAAATTAACGGTAACCAGATAAGCTTCGACCTGATGAAAGAAACGCTGCGTATTACCAACCTGGGCGATCTGAAGGTCGGAGATTTGGTTAACGTTGAACGTGCGGCAAAATTCAGTGATGAGATTGGCGGACATTTAATGTCGGGCCATATTATGACCACTGCCGAAGTGTCGAAAATTCTGACCTCGGAGAATAACCGTCAGGTGTGGTTTAAAGTCCAGGATCCGTCGCTGATGAAATATATCCTGTACAAAGGATTTATTGGTATTGACGGTATCAGTCTGACGGTTGGTGAAGTGACGCCGACGCGTTTCTGTGTACATTTGATCCCGGAAACGCTGGAGCGTACGACGCTTGGCAAGAAAAAGCTGGGCGCACGGGTTAATATCGAAATCGATCCCCAAACGCAGGCGGTGGTTGATACCGTTGAGCGTGTCCTGGCGGCGCGTGAAAGCGCCATCAGCAACATAACGGGCGAAGCGGGAGCCTAAGCCTGAGAGGAAAGCCCCCGTTGCTACGGGGGCGA